>JAPLCP010000167.1 GCA_026392155.1 Armatimonadota bacterium
AAATAACTGGATATCTATAAAGCTGATTGGTCAATATTCAAATCGTGATGCTATAGGTGCTTTGGTTCAAATGAAATCTGGGGGTATAACACAACAACGCTATCTTCATAGTGGAGGGAGCTTTCTCTCTGAGAGTCAGCGTTTATTGACCTTCGGGCTGGGGAAATTAAAAAAAATTGATGAAGTTAAAATTATTTGGCCTTCTGGAAGAATCCAGATCCTAAATAATCTTCAGATTAACAAACGGTTTACAATAACTGAGGAGTAGTTTTTCTATGAAAAATCAAATACCTGTTTGGGCAATTATTGCCGCTGTAGTCGCTGTACTAGCTCTCGTTGCTTTCTTCGGAATACGAGCTCTTGGCCCCAACTCGTCTGGGGGACGTAATGTCGCTGATACTGAAGCGCAGGGACGTATGAAACAACAAATGGATAACATGCGAAAAGACATGACCGGGGGCGGAGCTCGTCCTAGTGGAGGCTATGCAGGGCAGGGTGGTGGTTACGGTGGTTACGGCCGTCCCGGTGGCTACGGTGGCTACGGTCGCCCTAGTGGCCAAGGTGGTGGTTATGGTGGCCAAGGTGGTAGTTATGGTGGACGCTAGCTTCTCTTGATGCTGACACGACGGCGCTTTTTGGGTGCGCTTGGCCTTGCTCCGCTCACAGGTTGCGGTCGGAGCAGTGCACGCACCACCATACGCTTCTGGAACGGCTTCACCGGCCCCGATGGACGCACGATGCTTCGGCTCGTCCGGCGCTTTAACGAGGAGAACCCGGAGATCACGGTGCTCATGCAGCGCATGGACTGGGGCACCTACTACAACAAGCTCTTCGTGGGTGGGTTGGGTGGCCGCGCCCCCGAGGTCTTTGTGCTCCACACCCGCGCCTTGCTCAGGTTCGCTCGTGCGGGCTTTGCTGCGCCACTGGATCCGCTGCTGGGTGACTTTCCTGCGGCCACAGACGACCTCGATCCCAATGTCTGGGAGGCGGCAAAAGTTGAGGGAAGCCACTTTGGTCTCCCACTCGATGTGCATGCGATGGGCATGTACTACAACCGCAAGCTCTTCCGCGACTCGGGGCTCGATCCCCAGAAGCCTCCGAGCAATCGTGTGGAGTTTCTGGAGGCGATGCGCCGCATCAAAAAGCCCGGTAAAAACGGCGAGCCCGATCAGTGGGGCTACGTCTTTACTAACTTTGAGACCTGCACCTACACGTTTCTCAAGCAGTTCGGCGGCTCGCCCTTCACGCCGGACTACGCGCGTTGCACGCTCAACAGCCCCAAAAATATCGCGGCGCTGCGCTTCTGCCACGATCTCATCAAAGATGGCCTCGTGCCCTCGCCGGAGAATATCGACTCCTGGATTGGGTTTCGCCAGGGGCGCATCGGGATGGTCTTTGAGGGCATCTACATGCTCGCCGACCTCCAGAAGCAGAAAGACCTCGACTTTGCAGGCGCTCCCGTGCCCCAAGTGGCCGATCACACGGCGGTCTGGGCCGACTCGCACAACCTCTGCCTGAAGTCAGGGCTCACTCCTGAGAAGCAGCAGGCGGCGTGGAAATTCATGCGCTTCCTCTCTGACAATAGCCTCGACTGGGCCGACGGCGGCCAGATTCCGACTCGCCCGAGCCTGCGCAAGACCGAGCGTTTTGAGAAAATGGCGGTGCAGAGCGCCTTTGCAAAGCAAATCTCGTTTGTGCAGTACCAGCCGCGCCTGCCCTTTATCTTTGAGTATCAGACTGAGTACAACTTGGCGGTGGAGAAGATCCTGAGGGGCAAGGCCAGCCCGGAAGACGCGCTCGCCGCCGCCGAGAAACGCGTCAATGAGATTATCAAGCGGGAGGCGACGCCATGACAAATAAATCCCCTTCCTTGCGGCAGGGAAGGGGCCAGGGGATGGGTTCCTGGCTCTTTGCCGCGCCGCACTTGATCCTCTTTGTCGCCTTTGTACTGGGGCCGCTGCTCTTTGGCCTGGGGCTGAGCCTGTTTCGTTGGGACATTCTGACCGCACGCCCCGCGCAGTTTGTGGGGCCTGCTAACTACCAAGAAGCGCTCAAGGACGAGTATGTCTACAAGGCGCTCTGGGCGACGGTGCGTTTTGTCTATCTCGCGGTTCCGGCGACCATTCTGCTGGGGCTCCTGCTGGCGGTTGGCCTCTCCCAGGTCAATGAGAAGCGCCGCGCGTTTTGGCGGGCACTGTGCTACCTGCCGCACCTGCTGACCGTGAGTGTGGTTGGCCTGCTCTGGCGCTGGTTCTACAACACGGAGTTTGGGCTCTTCAATGCCTATCTGAACAAGTTCTTTGGCATCAAGATCGCCTGGCTCTCGGACGTCAACTGGGCGATGCCCGCTATCGTGATCATGACCCTCTGGTGGACTCTGGGCGGGCCGATGCTGGTCTTTCTGGCAGCGATCCAGAACATCCCAAACTCTTACCACGAGGCCGCCGCCATCGATGGAGCGACGGGGACACAGGCGTTCTTTAAGATTACCTTGCCGCTCCTTCGCCCGGTGCTGCTCTTCTCGATGGTGATGAACGTCATCGGCTCCTTCCAAGTCTTTGGCCAGGTCTTCATGATCACCCGTGGCGGCCCCGAGCTCTCGACCCGAACCCTGGTGCAGTACATCTACGACACCGCGTTTAACAACTACCGCATGGGCTACGCCGCCGCAATCTCCTGGCTGCTCTTTCTCGTAATCGCCGTCTTTTCGATTATTCAGTTCCGGCTGATGCGGGAGTCCAAATAATGCGCCGACGGAAACTCTCGCCTGCGGAGCTGCTGATTGCAATCGCTGCTCTGATCTTTGTCTTTCCCGTGGCGATGATCTTTATCACGTCGTTCAAGCCCGATGGCGAGGTGGTCAAGTTTGAGAGCATCTTCCCCAAGCACGCGACTCTGGCCAACTTCCAGGAGGTGCTGGGAACCCCCGAAGAGATTCCTCTCCTGCGCTGGTTTCTGAACTCGCTTGGGATCTCCACGGCGACCACGCTGCTGGTGCTCTGCGTGGCGTCGCTCTCGGCCTATGCGTTCGCGCGGCTGGAGCTGCCGGGCAAGAAATGGGTTTTCCCTCTGGTCATTGGGACGCTCATGGTGCCGGGGCAGATTCTCCTCGTGCCAGTCTATCTGGAGCTCAATGCCCTCCACTGGCTCGACTCGCCGCTAGCGCTGATCGTCCCGGCGGGCGGCAGTGCCTTTGGCTTCTTCATGCTCCATAGCTTCTTTATGGGAATCCCGCGCGAGCTGGAAGAGGCCGCAGAGATCGATGGCTGCTCGCGCTTTGGGATCTTCTGGAACGTGATTATCCCGCTCTCCAAATCACCGCTGGCCGCGCTGGCGATCTTCACCTTTGTGGGCTCCTGGAATGACTTTCTCGGCCCGCTGGTGTACTTAGACTCGGTGGATCACTACACGCTTCCGGTGGGAGTCGCGCTGTTTCAGAGCAGCTACGCCAGTGAGTACGGCCTGACTCTGGCGGCGGGCGTCCTGTGCACGCTCCCCACCCTTCTCGCCTTTCTGATCTTCCAGCGCCACATTCTAGCGGGAATGGCGTCGTCGGGGCTCAAAGAATAATTCAGCATGTCCATGATCCGGTGCTGGCAAAGAGCGAAGGTAAGTGGCATTTATTTTCAACCGGCAATGGGATTCCCTACCGGCTCTCCGATGATGGCGTGAGCTGGAAGTATGTTAAAGAGATTTTTACGACGCTTCCTGCCTGGCACAAAGAGCTTGTTCCCGGCACGCGCAACCCGTGGGCACCGGACATCTCGTTCTGGGGTGGGCGCTGGCGGCTCGTCTACTCCGTCTCTACTTTTGGGAGCCAGCGCTCGGCGATTGGGATGGCGAGCTGTGAAAAACTCGGCGGTGATGGCTGGCGCGACGAGGGCCCGGTCTTTATATCGCAAAAAGGCGATCCCTACAACGCGATTGACCCCAATATCTTTGTCGAGAAAGATGGGACGCCCTGGCTGAGCTTTGGCTCGTTCTGGCAGGGGATTTTCTTGCTCAAGCTTGATCCCAAGACGGGCAAGCCCATTTCAAACGCGGTGCCCAAGTGTATCGCGGCCCGACCGGGCTCCACCGCGATCGAGGCTCCGTTTATCACCCTGCGCGGCGGCTGGTACTACCTCTTTGTCAGCCATGACTTCTGCTGCCGGGGCGTCAATAGCACCTATAAAAGCGTCGTCGGGCGCTCCCAGAAAATCGAAGGGCCGTATCTCGACCGCGACGGCAAGCCGCTCTTGCAGGGCGGTGGAACCGTGGTTTCTCAAGGCCAAGGGCGCTGGCGTGGGCCGGGGCACTGCGCCGTGGTGGGCGACACGTTTCTCTGCCACGCCTACGATGCGGAGAACAACGGCATCCCCACTCTCTTCATGGGCAGTCTGCGCTGGGATCGAAGTGGCTGGCCGAGCCTGAAAGATGCCCCCAAGCCGCCCAAGTGGATGGGCTTGATCGGGGCCTGGGAGCACACCCCCGAGGGCGGCGCGGCGACTATGCTCACCTTTAAGGCCGATGGTACCACCAGTGCGCCCGGTGGAACCTGGAGCCAAGAAGGACAGACGGTGACCGTTCACTGGCCCGATGCAAAAGCGCCGGGTGGTGCTTGGCAAGATAGGCTCACGCTCGCGAGAGACTTCGCCACCTACCAGGGAGTCAACCTGCAAGGGCACCCCCTGCGAGGCCGCCGCGTTGCCTGAGCCGACTCCCTGGAAAATCCCGGTGATGCGTGGCGCGATCCGGCAGCGTAGCGGGGCGCTTCTGGGGGCACGCACGGAGCATGGCAAAGATGGCGCAACGGTGCTCGCGTCTCAGAGCACGGACTCCGGTAAGACCTGGGGCGAGCCCGTCTCCATTATCCGCGACCCGGACAATGCCACGGATCTGGGCGATGGCGCATTTCTGGACAGCAAGCGCCATGGGCTGCTCTATGTCTGCCGCCACAACCACCACGCCCAGAAATCCTACGCCATCGAGGTCTATCAGAGCATTGACTCCGGCAAGAGCTGGCAGCAGCACTCGACAGTTATTGCTAATTCACAGGGGCTTTGGGCCCCGTTTTTGTTTGATACTCCCGGCGGGCGCTTGCTCTGTGTCTACGACGACGAAGAGACGCCGTTTCTGCGCGGCTTTCCAGGGCACCAGTGGCTCATGGGGCGCTTCTGGGACGCAAAAACAAAGACTTGGGGCGAGCCGGTTGTGGTCAGCCGCGCAGAAGATAAAAAGCTCTCCCGTGATGGCATGGGCACTGTCGTGAGTGTCGGGAAGCGCTTAATCTGTGCTTTGGAGAGTGTGGATACCGAGCCGCCCCATCCCGGCGTGATTCGTATTGTCACCAGCGACGACGACGGGCAGACTTGGGCACCGCGCCGCCTGCTCTTTCAAGCACCACAGCGCCCCCACATGGCCCTCTCGCCATTTCTCGCCAAGCGCACCGACGGCACTCTCATCTGCATCTTCGGCACCGATGAAGCCCAAGCCACGCCGGATAAGCCCGGCACACCCGCCCCCAAGCTCCACCTCGATATTAAGCTCTGCTTCAGCCACGATGGCGGCGCGAGCTGGAGTGCTCCAGAAACACTCTTTGTTGGCGGTCACCGAAACTACCTACCGGGCCTGATCGCGCTTCCCAAGAACAAGCTCTATGCCCACTGGCTCAACTTTGCCGAAGATGCACTGCAAGGAACCATACTATGAATCCAATCTGCGCCGGGGCCGATCCCTGGGTAATCCACCACGACGGACAGTTTATTCTATGCCAGAGCCATCACAACGGGGTGGCGATTCGGCGAGCGGCGACACTGGCGGGGCTGGGCGTGGCGGTGATTGAGCCGCTCTGGCAGGCACCAGAGACGGGGCCGTTCTCGAAGGAAATTTGGGCACCGGAGCTGCATCTCTACCAAGGGCACTGGTATATCTATGTCGCTGCCGACGATGGGGAGAATAAAAACCATCGGATGATTGCGCTCCACTCGGCGAGCTTGCTGGGGCCGTATGTTTCTGTGGGGAAGCTGGCGCTCACGCCCGACCGCTGGGCCATTGACGGGACGCTGCTGGTGCATCCCAAGACAAAGCGGCTTTACTATCTCTGGTCGGGCTGGGAGGGCACGGAGAACACGGCGCAGCATCTCTATATCTGCCCGATGGCCGATCCGCTGACCCCGAGCGGCGAGCGCGTGAAGATTTCGTCGCCGGAGCTTGCGTGGGAAAAACGCGGCAGTGGCGGCCCAGGGAAGCTCCCCACGATCAACGAGGGGCCACAGGTTCTGGAGCGCAACGGGACGATTCATGTGGTCTACTCGGCGGCGGGCTCATGGTGCGATGACTACTGCTTGGGCCGCCTCACACTCCCACCCGGCGGCGATCCGCTCAGTCCGAGCGCCTGGAAAAAGCACCACGAGCCCGTCTTTGCAAAAACGACGAGTATCTTTGGGCCGGGGCACTGCTCGTTTGTGCGCGAGGGCAAGAAAAACAAGCAAGACTGGATTGTCTATCACAGTGCACGGCACGCGGGCTCCGGGTGGGACCGGGTGATCCGTGCGCAGACGTTTCAATGGGAAGGGGACATTCCTATCTTTGGAGCGCCGAGGGTATCCTAAAAGCATGATCCACACCCATGACGAAGCTTTAGAGGCACTTCGTAAAAAGTTCGACCTGCCTGCTCTGGCGGCGGTTGTGGTGGCAGAGGGCAAGCCGCAGACCGTGCTCGTGGCGGGAGTGCGCAAGGCAGGCGGCACGGATCCCGCGCTCCCCACGGATGCCTTCCATATCGGCTCCGATACCAAGGCAATGACAGCCGCTCTGGTAGGGCTTCTCGTGGACGAAGGCAAGCTGAGCTGGAAGTCCACCCTGGGAGAGCTGGTTGCCGAGACGCCCACAGCCTGGAAGGCAACGACCATTGAGGCACTCCTAGCCCACCGGGCGGGCCTGACAAAAGACGAGCCCAAAGGCAAGAACTTGCTCTACATGCATCGCTTTACGGGGCCCCTGGAAAAGCAGCGTGCTCGCTGGTATATCGAGCGCCTAGCCACTCCCCCCGATGAGACCGCTGGGAAGTACCAGTATGCCAACGCGGGCTACGCGATCCTGGGAATGCTGGTCGAAAAGCTCGCGGCAACGCCCTGGGAGCGCCTGATTGCCGAGCGGCTCTGGAAGCCCTTAGGCATTATGGGCGGCGGGTTTGGGGCACCTCCCCTCGTCTGGCAGCACCTGCGCGAGGACAAAAAGCTGGTGGCGATAGACCCTAAAGAGAAGGCTGACAACCCGCCTCTCATGTCTCCTGCGGGCCGTGTGCACCTCCCGATTGGGGAGTGGGGCAAGTTTGTGGCAGTCTTTGCCGACCCGGAGCGCCAGAAGCTCCTCAAGCCAGAGACGATGAAAGCACTGACCACGCCACTCTTGGGGGGAAACTACGCAGGCGGCTGGGTTGTGGCCCAGCGAAGCTGGGCAGGGGGCATGGTGCTCAACCATGCGGGTAGCAACACCATGAACTTCTGCACCACCTGGGTTGCACCCAAGAAGCGCCTGGCGGTGCTCGTGGCAACCAACGTGGCCGATGAAGAGGCCCAGAAAGCCTGCGATGCCGCTGTCGGCGTGGTGCTTGCGCCGTACCTAAAGGGTTAAAGGGGAATCCGGCGGCGCAGGCGCTCGATGTGCTGGGCTCGGCCTGTGGTGTCATCCATGTCCACGACAACCCCGCAGAGGATCGCCGCACCGTCGGCGACCTTGGAGCGAGTGGGGAGCTGGGTGCGAAAGCGTGCTAGGGAGACCTCGATATCCATCCCAATCACGGAGTTCTCCGGGCCGCACATGCCCACATCAGTGATATAGGCGGTGCCACCCGGCAAAATGCGCTCATCGGCGGTCTGGACATGGGTGTGGGTACCTACGACCACGGACGCGCGACCGGCACAGTGCCACCCAAAAGCTGCTTTCTCGCTGGTGGCCTCGGCGTGGAAATCGAAGAAGAGCAGAGGGGTCTGCTGCAGTACTTCGGCAATAATGGCATCTGCGGCGCGAAAGGGATCGTCGAGCGCCTCCATCGTGACACGGCCCATGAGATTTGCCACCCCGATCAGCTTGCCCTGCCGCGTCCGAAAGATCCCCCAGCCACGTCCCGGAGCGCCCGGTGGGTAGTTGGCGGGCCGCAGAAGCCGTGGCTCCTCATCGAAGAGATTCCACTCGTCGGACCGCGACCAGGCGTGGTTGCCCGTCGTAATGACATCTGCCCCACTGGCAACCAGCTCACGAACAATCGGCTCCGTGATCCCGCGTCCCGTGGTCGCCGCGTTCTCTCCATTGACAATCACTAGCTCAGGTTTAAGCTCCTTGCGTAGCCCCGGCAAGTGCTGAGTCACTGCCTCCAAGCCTGGTTTTCCCACAACATCTCCGAGAAATAAAATGCGCATGAACTAGAATTATACGCCGGAGCGTCCAATTTAAGACAAGTTTAGGGTTTAATAGCCTCTGTGATTGCCCCCCTGACCCGCCCCGATGAGCTAGAAAAACTCTCTACTGAGCTAGCAGCACGCCTTGACACCGACCCGCGCCTTGCGATTGACACCGAGTTTATCCGGGAGCGAACCTACGAGCCCGTCTTGGAGCTGGTTCAAGTCGGCACCGTGGACGGCATGATTGCCTTGCTGGATGTCCAGGCTCTGGGAGGACTTGGCCCCATTGGCGCGATCCTCACCGACCCTAGTATCCTTAAGATCGTCCATGCGGGCGGCCAGGATGTCGAGATTCTGACAGCGCTCTTAGGCCACATTCCTGCTCCCCTTTTTGACACTCAGATCGCGGCGGCCTTTGCGGGCTTTGGTACCCAAGTTGGCTATGGCGCACTCGTGCAGTCCGTGCTCAAGGTCAAGCTCTCCAAAGAGGAGGGCTTCTCCGACTGGTCGCGCCGCCCCCTAACTCCCTCGATGTGTAGCTATGCCGCCGACGATGTACGCTACCTTCACCAGCTCCACGACCGGCTCTCTGCCCGGCTAGAGCGGCGCGGACGAGTGGTCTGGGCCACGGAGCACACAGAGCGGCTCTTGACCGCTGCGGCCGAGACCACGCCCTTGGAGGATCTCTGGAAGAAAGTGGGCAGTAAGCAGGGGCTAAGCCGCCGTGAACTGGCGATCTTGCAGGAGCTGGCTCTGTGGCGCGATGACGAAGCGCGTCGGCGCAACAAGCCGCGTCGGACCGTTCTCAAGGACGAGCCGCTCGTCGAGCTTGCCAAGCGCAAGCCGAAAACAGCCGCTGCTGTGCTGGAGCTACGCGCTGTCAATGGTGTCGGGACGCGTCAGGCGGAGGAGCTCGTTCTGGCGATCCAGCGCGGCCTAGAAGTCCCTGAGGAGCTCTGGCCTGTCACCGAGTCATCGCCGCCGCTAGATGAGCACGGAGCCGCGCTCTTGGAGCTTCTCTCCGCCGTGGTGAAAGTCCGGGCGATGGAAGAGGACATGCCTCCCTCCCTGCTCGCCCCTTCGGATGCCCTGCGCCAGCTCGCCATCCAGCGCAACCCCGCCTCGGTGCGTAATCTCTTCACCGGCTGGCGTCACGAGCTACTGGGCGAGGCACTGCAAGCCACACTCGCAGGCACTCTCTCGGTCGTCTGGGATCCTATAAAAGGCCAGCTCGCCTGCCGCTACGACTGAGCTCTTAGCTGCCCTAAGAGCTTCTCGACAATGCGGCGCTGGGCACGAATATGAGCCGAAAGCGTGGCGGCGGCGCGGTCTAGGTCGCGCTCTAAGAGAGCATCTAAGATCGCGCGGTGCTGGGCCGCCATCGCGTCCTCCATCTTGGTCTCGGGCGCAGCATGATCAAAAAGCGCCGTGAAGTACGCGCCGTGCTGGGCAAAGAGCTGGGTGAGGAGCGGGCTATTGGCGGCAGCGATGAGATAGCGGTGAAGGTTGTTGTCGAGCTGTGCTCCCTCATTGCCATCCCGAAGCCGCACGAGCACAGTCGGGTCAAGGTGCGGCCAGGCTTGCTCCAGCGCCAGAAGCTCCAGCCGCTCACGCACCAGAAGCCAGTCTTCGACCGCGGAGAGAGTCAGCTCGCGGGCACGCCAGCCACAGCGGGGAACATGCTCCACAAAGCCCTGGCCCGCAAGCTGGTGCAGTGCCTGCCGCAGCACGGTCCGACCAATCTCTAGCCGCTCGGCGAGGGCTTCTTCACGCAGAAACTCTTGATCGCCCCGAAGCGAGCGCTGGAGAATATCGGTGCGTAGCTCGGCTTCCCAGTCGCGAGCCCACCCGAACCCACCCGCCTCGTTGTTCCTTTGCACCCTCCCTTTTCCAAAGGAGGGCCCCGGGTGGATTCTCCCCGTCGCGGACTTTGTTAAAAAACCTAACTCAATCAGCTCGCGCACGGCCTGGCGCACGGGGGTGAGGCTTACGGAGTAGCGTGTCGCCAGCGCGGCCAGTGTGAGGGGCTCCTCGGAGACAGGCGGGTTGGCCCGCAGATCATCGGCGATAAATTTAGATAAAGTTTTTGACATTGTGTGCAAGATGAATTATAATCCATGCATGATAAATAATCAAATCTCTCCCGTTTCTTTTTGTGGTGTCTTTCCTGCCGTCACCACCCAGATGCACCAAGACCAGAGCATTGACTGGGCAGCACAGGCAAAGCACCTTGAGATTCTCATTGACTCGGGCATTCACGGCCTGATCCTATGCGGCTCACTGGGCGAGAACCAGACCCTGCTTCCCGAAGAGAAGCGCGCCGTAGTCAAGCATGCCAAAGAAGTCGCGGCAGGGCGCTTGCCCGTGCTCTCGGGCGTGGCGGAGATGAGCACGGCAGCCTCTTGTCAGTATGTTCAGGACATGGAAGCGCTTGGCGCGGATGGCGTGATGGTGCTTCCCGCGATGGTCTACAAGTCCGATCCACGCGAGACAATGGCGCACTTCCGCACGGTCGCTGCGGCCAGCAAGCCCCCGATCATCGTCTACAACAACCCCGTGGGCTACGGCGTGGACATCACCCCCAAGATGTTCGCTGAGCTCTCCGATGTCGAGACCCTCGTGGCGATTAAAGAGTCCTCGGCGGACACCACGCGCATCACCGAGCTCTACAATGCCTGCGGCGACCGCTATGCGATCTTCGGCGGCGTGGACACCATTATCCCTGAGTGCGTCTTGATGGGCGCAACGGGCTGGATCGCCGGGGTCGGCCTCGCCTTCCCCAAAGAGAACGCCCGGATGTGGGAGCTGATGATGGCGGGGGATTGGGACAAGGCTCGCGAGCTCTGGCGCTGGTTTTTGCCCCTGATGACCCTCGATATCGGCCCGCACTTTGTCCAGAAGATCAAGCTTGTGCTTCAAGAAGCGGGCCTCGGAAGCGAGTGGGTGCGTGCCCCGCGCCTCACCCTCGCCGGCACCGAGCGCGACGAGATTCTTACCCTGATCCACAAAGGGCTCTCGGAGCGACCCAAACTATGAAAAACTACCCGACGGTTATCATCGGGATGGTTGTGTTGGTATTAGGGGTATCGGGGATGGCACAGGCGCAGGGAACGAAGGCGGACTACGAGCGGGCGAGCAAGCTCGGGGAGCTGTCGCGCGGGAAAGTCTTTCGTGCGAGTGTCGCACCCAACTGGCTGGAGGGTGGACGGCTCTGGTACCGGGTGGAGACGGGGGCAAACGCCTTTGAGTGGGTGCTGGCTGAGGCCGATGGTAAGCTGCAGCGCTTTCCTAGTGAGGCGGCGCTCAAGGCCGCTTTAGGAGGAAAGCTCGGCACGGAGAGCGTCCAGCGACTCACGACACGGCCTCAGCAGGGCGAGGCGGGCGAGCGGGTGGATCTGGTTTTCGACAATCAGACCAGCAGCGAGCTCTCTCTGTTCTGGGTGAGTGGCAGCGACCGCACGCCCTACGGGAAAGTGGCACCAGGCAAGAAGTACAGCCAGAGCACGTTTGGTGGCCATGCCTGGGAGGTGCGCGATGCCAGCGGGAAAGTGCTGGGCTATGCGACGGCTCCCGCGCTGGGGGGCACGGTAGTCGTGGATGGCAAGCGTGCCGCCCCGACGCGGCGCGAGGCGCAGCGCGGCGGAAATCCGGGTGCATCGCCCGATGGGAAGTGGATTGCCTTTGTAAAAGGCGACAACCTCTGGGTGCGCCCCAGCGCGGGCGGCGAGGCCGCAGCGCTGAGCACCGATGGCAAGCCCAAAGACTCCTACGATGGCACGGGATTTTTCTGGTCGCCCGATAGCACCAAAGTGGTCGCGTTTCGCACCGAGGCCGCGCAGGAGCACAAGGTCTATATCGTGTCGTCGTCGCCTAAAGAGCAGGTGCAGCCCAAGCTCGTGACGCTAGACTACCTCAAGCCCGGCGATAAGATCGAGCACCCGCGCCCGGTTTTGTTTGATGTGGTGAATAAGAAAGCCATGGCGCTGAACGAGTCGCTCTTTCCTGAGCCCTGGAGCCTGCCTGCACTGGGCGACTCGGGCTGGGGCGCGGGCGTGACTTGGAGTGCGGACTCATCGCGGTTCTTCTTTGCGTACAATCAGCGCGGCCATCAGCTCATGCGCGTGATCAGCGTAGACGCGGCAAGCGGCACCCCCAAGACACTCTTTGAGGACGCGACCAAGACTTTTATCAACTACTCAGGCAAGTTCTGGGCACGCTACTTGGCAAAATCCAATGAGATTGTCTGGACGAGCGAGCGTGATGGCTGGAATCATGTTTTTGTACACGATGCCACAAATGGAAAGCTAAAGCGGCAGCTCACCCAGGGCGAGTGGACCGTGCGCGGCGTGGAGAGCTTCGACGAAGACAAAGGTGAGCTGCTGCTCCGAGTCGCAGGGCGCACGCCCGGCGAAGACCCGTATCACGTTCACTATGCCCACGTCTCGGTAAGTAGTGGCACACTCACGCCCCTCACCGACGGCGACGGCACGCACCGCATTGCTCTCTCGCCCGATGGCACGCGCTACTTGGACAGCTACTCCCGCGTGGACTTGCCGACGATCACCGAGCTACATAGCACATCGGATGGCAAGAAGCTCGCGACTCTTGAGAAAGGCGATGCGAAAGCACTGCTAGCCACCGGCTGGAAGCAGCCCGAGCGCTTTGTGGCAAAAGGCCGCGATGGCCAGACCGATATCTACGGCGTGCTCTGGCGGCCCACGAACTTCGACCCCGCAAAAAAATACCCGGTTATTGAGCAGATCTACGCCGGGCCGCAGGGCTTCTTTGTCCCGAAGCAGTGGAGCAGTAGCTACGGCAACGCCCAACAAATCGCCGAGCTGGGCTTTCTGGTGGTGCAGATCGATGGCATGGGCACCGATGGGCGCAGCAAGGCGTTTCATGATGTCTGCTTCAAGAACCTCAAAGATGCCGGCTTCCCGGATCGGATTCTCTGGATGAAGGCGCTGGCCCAGAAGTACCCATCACTCGACCTCACCCGCGTGGGAGTCTATGGCGGGAGCGCAGGCGGCCAAAACGCGCTGGCCGCGCTCCTCTGGCACGGGGATTTCTATAAAGCTGCCGTCGCCGACTGTGGCTGCCACGACAACCGCATGGACAAGGTCTGGTGGAACGAGCAGTGGATGAGCTACCCGGTGGATAAGTCCTACGAAGAGAGCTCCAATGTGGTCAATGCCCACCTGCTCACCGGCAAGCTATTGCTCACGGTCGGCGAGGTAGACAGCAACGTAGACCCCGCCAGCACGATGCAGGTCGCCGATGCCCTGATCAAGGCCAATAAAGACTACGAGCTGATTGTCTTCCCCGGCGCGAACCATGGCGCAGGCGAGAGCCTCTACGGCAAGCGCCGCCGCATGGACTTTTTTGTCAAGAACTTACTGGGAGTGGAGCCGAGAGGGAAGTAGCCATCTCCCCGGCTCGCTGGAGCTTGCCACCTCTCTTACCCTGATGGCTCGTGCCTCGCCGGGACGAGGGGAAGCGCTCTAAGGCGCGGGGAGATGGCCGGGAGAGAGTCCCCCACGAGCGACACTGGCGCAGTTGATCGCGACCCACTCGGGGCGGCGCATGGCGACGATGAGCTTGTCCACATTCGGGAAGAACGCGGAGAAGCGGAGCATTTCGTCGGCAACGGTGGCTTTGTCTTTTCCTTGGCCCTCGACTTGCTTGTCCAGCTCCCAGCCGCGCACGAACGGTGACGTGGCGAGGGTCTCCCAGCCGAGGGCTTTGTAGGCGGCAAAGCGCGGCGTGGCATCGTCGGCGTTGGTGACATTGCACGGCGCGACGGCAAAGGCGTAGGGGCCAGGTTGAGGCGTGTCGAGCGGCGGCATCCAGGTGCCTAGTCGCCCGACATGGCCTGCTTGTTGCCACGAAACCGCCAGCGCTTCTTGCTGCTCCTGCGCCGCCGGATCACTCACGGGATGCACGACCAAGTGCTCGATATGCTCGCTCTGAAGCTCACGGAGCATCTGGTGAATATGCTGCGACTCGTAGGGCGCGTGGCCACCCACGGAGCCGTCGGGGCCGAAGTCGGTGAAGAAGTTCCAGGCGATGAGCTGCGCCTCACTGCGCCGCCCAAGCCGCTGGAGAGAGCTTCCCAGCGCGACTCGCTCGGGCAGGTAGGTCGTGTCGAAGGTCGTGATCCCCGCATCCAGACACGCCGCCACAATCGCGTCTTGCGTCTTCGTATCTGGCGCAGGATCGGAGCCAAGCTGCGCGATAAACGAGTGCCCCCCCAGAATCAAACGATTACTTCCCATAGCGCGATTGTACCGGAACCACAAGCCCATATTTGGGTTATTTGCTGGTATGCAACTGGATCACTACCGACTTTTGGGGCGCAGCGGCCTGCGCGTCTCGCCGATCGCTCTCGGCACAATGACGTTTGGCACGGACTGGGGCTGGGGCGCGGATGCGTCTGAGAGCCGCAAGCAGCTGGAGCTCTACGCGGGGCGTGGTGGGAATTTTCTGGACACAGCGAATTTTTACACCGAGGGCACCAGCGAGAAGTTTCTGGGGGAGTTTCTTGTGGGGCAGCGCGATCAGTTCGTGGTGGCGACCAAGTACACGCTGAATCTGCGCGACGGCGACCCCAACGCGGGCGGCAACCACCGCAAGAGCCTGGTGCAGAACCTCGATGCCAGCCTCAAGCGCCTCCAGACGGACTATATTGACCTGCTCTGGGTGCACATGGACGATGGCATCACGCCGCTCGAAGAGACAATGCGCGCCCTTGACGATGTGGTGCGTCAGGGGAAAGTGCTCTATGTGGGCATCTCGGACATGCCCGCGTGGCGTGTCGCGCGAGCCAACACGCTGGCGGAGTGGCGCGGCTGGACACCGTTTGTAGGCCTTCAAATTGAGTACAGCCTCGCCGAGCGCACCGTGGAGCGCGAGCTGATCCCGATGGCTCGGGAGCTAGGTCTTGGCGTCACGCCCTGGTCGCCGCTCGCCCAAGGCGTGCTCAGTGGCCGCTACACGGAGGCCGACCTAGCCCCCCCCGCCCCCAATACTGGGGGAGCCAGTGTGGGCCGCCACGAGCGCAATAAGACCAACGGGCGGCTCACGCCGCGCACGCTTGCGATTGCCAATGAGGCTAAGGCTATCGCGCAAGAGATCGGCGCGACGACCGTGCAAGTCGCGCTCCGCTGGCTCTTGGAGCAGCCGGGGGTCGTCTCGCCTATCATTGGGGCGCGGACTGCGGCGCAGCTTGAGGACTCGCTCGGGTGCTTTGCAATCACGCTCACCCCGGAGCACTTGGCCCGCCTCGACGCCGTCAGCGCCATTGAGCTAGGTTTCCCGCAGAGCTTCCTGCGCCAAGACTACGTCAAGAAATTTATGAGTGGCGGCACGACCATCATCCCGTAAAATAGCCTATCTATGCAGCGTATCTCTGTGATTGACTCCCACACGGGCGGCGAGCCCACACGCTTGATTATCTCCGGTGGCCCCGACCTAGGCAATGGCCCGCTCTCAGAACGCGTCGTTATTTTTGAGCGCGACTTTGACCACTTTCGCCGCGCTACGGTCAACGAGCCGCGCGGCTCCGAGGTGATCGTCGGGGGGCTGATTGTCGAGCCGCATGCGCCGGGCTGTGTCTGCGGGATTATCTTTTTCAACAACGTCGGCTACTTGGGGATGTGCGGCCATGGGACGATTGGGCTTGTCGCGACACTAGCCTACCAGGGCAAGCTCGGCCCTGGCACGCACAAAATAGACACCCCCGTCGGGGTTGTCAGCGCGACTCTCCACCCCGATGGCCGCGTGAGTATCGAGAATGTCGTGAGCTACCGTACTGAGAAAGCCGTCGTGCTCACGCTCCCCAGTGGGCAGCGGGTCACGGGCGATATTGCCTGGGGCGGCAACTGGTTCTTTCTCTGCGCGGATCATGGCGAGGAAGTCAGCGTCGGCAATGTCGAGCGGCTTACCGCGCTCTCGTGGGAGATTCGGCGCGAGCTTAACAAAACCCACCCCGAGCTCGATCATATCGAGCTTTTTGCCCCGCCCGGCGACCCCGAAAACCACTCACGAAGCTTCGTCCTCTGCCCCGGCGGCGCGTACGATAGATCGCCCTGCGGCACTGGCACCAGCGCCAAGCTCGCCTGCCTCGCCGCCGATGGCAAGCTCGCGCCCGGGGAGATTTGGCGACAAGAGAGCGTGATTGGCTCCGTGTTTGAGGGCGGCGTCCAGCCTGTCGAAAACGGCTTCATCCCCACCATCACCGGACGGGCGTGGATCAGCGCGGAGGCGACGTTGCTTCTGGACAACACCGATCCGTTTTGCTGGGGAATTGGATAGGCTCATGCTGAAAGCCCCCGTTGGCTACCGCTACTTGGGGCGAGGGACGCAAGGCCGTGGCGAAATTTGGACGGAGTACCTGAGCGACTCGAAACAGTGTGCTTGTGGTGCGATGTACATTGACGTGGATGCCGGGCGCTTTGGCTCATGTGATGGCGACCAGACCGTTCTGGTCTACCAGAAAAACTCCCCACAGTAGCGGTACAATAGCCGCTGTGACTGTCTGCATTTTAGGGGGGGGAATTATCGGCTTGTGCTCGGCGTGGTACGCGGCGGAGCGGGGCTTTGAGGTTGTTGTACTGGAGCGTGGGGCTGAGAGCAGCGATAGCTGCTCGCTGGGCAATGCGGGGATGATCGTGCCGAGCCACTTTGTGCCGCTCGCTGCGCCGGGGATGATGGCCTACGGTTTGAAGCAGCTCGCTAACCCCGAGAGCCCGTTCTGGATTCGTCCCAAGCCCACCAAAGAGCTGATCGACTGGGGGCTGAAGTTCATGCAGTCCGCCACACAAGAGCACGTGGACAAGAGTGCGCCGCTCTTGCGCGATCTGAATAATCTCAGCCGCGCCGAGTACGAAACCCTCGCCGAGAGCTTTGGCAATAGCTTTGGGCTGGTGAAGCGCGGCCTGCTCATGCTTACCAAGACTCAGCACGCCCTCGATGAAGAGATTGCGATGGCGGCAAAGGCGCGGGCGCTGGGAATTCCTGCGGAGGCGCTCACGCCCGAGGAGACTGCCAAGCTCGACCCCAACGTGACGATGGACATCGCAGGCTCCGTTTACTTTCCCAACGACTGCCACCTCTCGCCCGGAAAGCTGGTTGCGGGGATGAAGGCGCGGCTGGCCGAGCGCGGCGTGCGCTTTGTCTATCAGGCAGAGGTCACCGGCTGGATCACGACCAAGGGACGGGTCACGGCAGCAATCACCCGCGCCGGGCAGTTTGAGGCCGATCAGTTCGTGCTCGCAGGCGGCGCCTGGAGCCCCGAGGCGGCGCGTGGGCTCAGTCTCTCGCTGCCGATGCAGGCGGGAAAAGGCTATTCCATCACTCTGGAAAACCCCAAGCAGCTCCCCGAGATCTGCTCAATCTTTGTGGAGGCACGCGTGGCGGTCACGCCGATGGGCGGCACGCTTCGCGTTGGGGGGACGATGGAGATTGCGGGCAACGACCTGTCGGTGAACCCGCGCCGCGTGGCAGGAATTGTCAAGTCCGTGCCGCGTTACTACCCGGCGTTCTCTGAGGATGACTTTGCCAATCTGCCGACCTGGAGCGGCCTGCGCCCTGTCAGTCCGGATGGCCTGCCCTACATCGGGCGGCCCGCGAAGTGGAGCAATGTTGTGGTCGCCACGGGCCACGCCATGATGGGCCTCTCGCTCGGCCCTGTGACCGGCAAGCTGGTTGGGGAAGTGCTGGCGGGAGAGCCCACGAGCATCGCGCTCGACAGGCTCTCCCCTGATAGATTTTCTCCCCCCTAGCCCCCGCCAGGCGGGGGGATAAATAGGAATCAGATTCCTTGTATTCCCCCCGTTGGACGGGGGTTAGGGGGTAAGCTTCTTAAGCAGCGTGACACGGCCAATGGGAAGCCACTCCACCACGAGAATATCGCCGTTGTGGAGGAACTTGGCCGAGTGCGGGTGCACAAACTTGCCCCCCACAAACTCACTGCGCGGGCGACCGCGGCCCGGAAGGTTGGCAACGGTTGTTCCATCCCCGAGCGCCGCCGCCACCTTGTTGTTCTTATCGAGCACCGTCACAATGCTTCGCAGGTCCGGCACCAAGAGCAGATCGCCCTGTGTGTGGAAGTGACAGGGCTGGCGCATACCGTCGGTGTCGAACTTGATGTGCTTGCCGTCCATGGTGAAGTACTGCAGGCGGCTATTGGCGCGGTCGGCCACCACCACTTGCGGCTCTTTTCCACGCGTGTCCACCCAGATGCCATGGGCCTGAAGCACCTTGCCGGGCTCCTTGCCCTTGCCCCCAAAGATACGGATAAACTCGCCCTTGATATTGTACTGCGTGATGTAGTCCGAGCCGTAGCCATCGGTGATATAGAAATCGCCGTTGGGAGCCAGCGCCACATTGGTGGGCGTAAAGTTCGAGTTGCTCTTGTAAACGCGCCCCGTATCGGCGATCAGGTCGTTGAGGCCCTTAGTCCAGAGCACCGTGCCATCAAGTGTCGTCTTCACCACGTTTCGATGTGCCGTGTCGCAGTGGTAGAGATACTCAACCCCACTCTCCTTGCGGATATCGAGCCCGTGGCCGCCGCCCTTGAACTGCGCCCCAAACGAGCGCAGGAACTTGCCGCTCTTGCTAAAGACATAGATCGCATCGTTGCTCTTGCTATCGCCGCCCACCGTATGGGAGATATAGATATTGCCCTTTTCGTCTTGCGCCACGCCCTGCGTATCGCCCCACTTGTGCGTGTCAGGTGGGATAAGCCAGTCGTGGATGCACTCGTAGCGCAGGGAGCCCGCGCCTAAGATCAGCTTGGGCGCGTTCTGCGCGGCCTCCGCATCGCCCGAGACAAGCAAGTCGGTGATCACCGCAGCGGCTGCCGTCGCCCCGGCTTTCAGAAGAAGGTTGCGGCGGGTCAGGAGGCCACGCTGCTCCAGAGGAAGATCGTTTTCCGTAAACTTTTCGTTCATGGCAGTTGCTTCGACAGCCACAAGAGGTTTTCCTGCGTTTTTCGCCGCCGATTAGAAATCGGCGTCTGCAGTGGCTTCGTTCCTCAGCCGCAAAGCCCGTTCCGGGCTGGTGGGGGATTGGGTAGTCTTTGTGGTATGGGAGTGAATCGTCGTTTTCGCCTATTTTTCCGCAAGAGTTTTCTGAGCCGCTATCCTGAGTTTGCCGAGGTGAACTGCATGCCTATTACACGATTGAAATTGGCATTGGTTCCGACTGGACAAAACTAGAGGGAGCCTATCAAGCGGCTTGGCATCCTGGGAGAACTCGCATGGGAAGCTATCTTGAGAACGTGAGAGGAGACTTTTGGTGGAACCTTCTCTCCACGGAGAAGCTGCGCCTCCTAAACCGGAAGACAGCACATCAAGAGTGGGTTTACACCAAAGATGGCGACGAGGCGGAGATTTTCTTGGCTGCCTTCGATGATTTTGCGCAACGGTTCGAGACTTTTGTTTTGGCACCATTTCACACACGTCTTGCTGATGCGGTCGCTGATGATGCCCAATGAAATTGAGCGTCGGCAGTTGCGCAAGTGCCACGAAGCCCGTGCTGGGCTAGGGAAGTTGGTAGCCCGGCACGGGCTTTGCGGCTGAGGAACGAAGCCACTGCAGACGCCTAATTTCATTGGGCGCTCTCTTCGGGCGTGCGTTCCAAGGCAGCTCTAAGTTGATCGTCCGCATGGTGTTGTTTTTGGTTTTTGACGTAGAGAATCGCATTTTCGCGATGGCTATGGCTCAAGGAAAATGCTGCGTAGCCATTGGCCCAGCGAAAGTGCTCATCGTGTGGAAACTCTTCGTTCAGAAGGTGCGAGCTGGTTCCTTTGAGCTGGTGCATGAGCTTTGCCAGACTAACCGATGATGGGAGCATCACAATGAGGTGGACATGATCGGGCATCCCATTAAGTGCTAGAATAGGCACTCGTAGCTTTTCTGCCTCTGCAGAAAGACAGCGATACGCCCGCCGCTCTCGCTCGCCAACCAAGTAGGGCTGACGCTTCCAGGTTGTCCAAACAATGTGTACCGTCAGTGCAATCAAGTTGCGTCGTGATCGTTCCGTAGTTTTCATCTGTCTGTAGAACGGTTGAACTTACTCGGATCTGATAAAAAGGGGCAACTTTTTTGCCGTGTGAGCGCCCAATGGAAATCGGCGTCTGAAGTAGCCTCTAGCTGCAAAGCCCGTTCCGGGCTACTAACTCCACCTCCCCAGCCCGGAACGGGCTTCGCGGCGCTTGCGCCACTGCCGACGCCTAATTCCATTGGGCGATAAACGCAGGATTTTCCGAAATGCTTCGCGAACGTTGCGTCTATGAGACTATTCAATGTTGCCATTATTGGATATGGCTTTGCGGGGCGCTGTTTTCATAGCTACTTAATAGGGCTAACACCGGGGCTAAAGCTCCACGGGATCGCCTCACGTGATCCACAGACGCGAGAGCGGATCGTGCGCGATCGTGGCTGCCGGGCGTATGCAGGGCTGGACGATGTCCTCAAAGACGACACCATTGATCTCGTGGTGCTTGCGTCACCGTCGGCGGTGCACTGCGAGCAGGCCGTGGCAGCGCTAGAGGCGGGCAAGAACGTGGTCACCGATAAGATCATGTGCCTCAACCTCGCCGAGTGTGACAAGATGATCGCCGCTGCAGAGCGTAACAAAAGGCTACTCACGGTCTTTCAGAACCGGCGCTGGGACGGTGACTATCTCACCGTGAAGCATCTGATGCAGAGCGGCGAGCTGGGAACGGTGCGCTGGATGGAGCTGGCGTGGCAGGGCTTTGGGGCGTGGGCTGGCTGGCGCGGCGCGGCGGCAATGGGTGGTGGACGCTTCTTTGATCTGGGGGCGCACCTCGTGGATCAGCTCCTCACGCTTCAGGACTCCCCGGCGGAGAGCGTCTACTGCCGCCTGCGCCGCGACTACGACAACAGCGATATTGACTCGGAGGCGCTGATTGTGATCAACTTTGCCAACCGGGCCACGGGAATCGCGGATCTCTCAGGGATGAGCGCCATCTCCAAGCCACGCTTTCGGGTGCATGGGAGCCGCGCCACTTTCGTGAAGTACGGCCTCGATCCGCAAGAGAAAGCCATGATCGCCGGGGAGATTGACACCGCGCTGGAGTCGCCAGAGCACTACGGCGTCCTCCATGATGGCAAGATCGAGCGCCCCATTGTCACCCTGCCCGGTCGCTGGCGTAGCTTCTACGAGAATGTCGCGGAGAACCTTGCCCGAAATGCGCCAATTGCCGTGCCTCTCGCGGACTCGCGGGCGGGGATGCAGGTCATAGATGCCGCCCTGAAGTCCGCAGCAACCGGCGAGGTCGTCCGGCTCTGATTCTAGCGGTACAATAAGTGCCCTGTGCGAATCTTGCAGACCATTGTTAACGGCCCTGAGCCCTGCCCCTATCTTGCCGATCAGAGCTGGACCATGAAGTACCAGCACATCGGCGAGATGGAGCCGGGCGAGTACGAGCGACGGCTCCGGCTGGGCTGGTTCAAGTTTGGGGCGTTCTTGCAGCGCCCTATCTGTGAGGGCTGCAATGAGTGCCTTTCCATGCGGGTTCCAATGGACGAATGGCAGCCCAATCGGATTCAGCGGCGCACTCTGGCAAAGAATGCGGAGCTGCGGATTGAGGTGAGCACCCCCCCGATCTGTGACCCCGAACGCCTGCTGCTCTACAACCGCTACCGGATCGCCCAGACACAAGAGAAGGGCTGGACTCCGACTCTTATGGACTCCGTCTCCTACCAGCGCGAGTTTCTCGTCGGCCCCACCGAGATGACGGAGATCAGCGTGTGGGAGGGGAATCGGCTCAAGGCGATTGTTTTAACCGATGTCGAGCCCAATGCTGTGGCGGGTGTGACGCACTACTACGACCCGGACTGGCGTGAGCGCTCCATCGGGCTCTTTGCCATGCTCCAGACGTTTTTGCTCGCCCGCGAGCTGGGTAAGAAGTGGGTGTATTTAGGCTACTACGTGGAAAACAGCCCGACGATGGGCTACAAGCTCCAGTTCCGCCCCTGCGAGCTACGCGGCTGGGACGGCACCTGGGAGCGCATTGAAAAATAGAGAAATCGGCGTAGTAATTGCGGTAAAATGCTTCTATGAAAAGCAACGCTTGCCACCAGTTTCAGCGCGCCCTCTCGCGCCGTGAGCTCCTCCAGACCAGCGCCTCGGGCTTTGGGATGCTCGCCCTCGCTGGGCTCCTCGCCGACGAAGCCAAGGCGGTGGAGAACCCACTCGCCCCGAAGAAGCCACACTTTCCGCCCAAGGCCAAGCGCGTGATTTTCTTATTTATGCACGGTGGTCCCTCACAAGTAGACACGTTCGACCCAAAGCCCCTGCTCACCCGCGATAGTGGGAAACCCTACGGAGGTCAGCGCCCCCGCGTCGTTTTTGCCCAGACCGGGAACTTACTGGGCTCGCCGTGGCAGTTCAAAAAATACGGCCAGTGCGGCACTGAGGTCAGTGATCTCTTCCCGGAGGTCGCTAAGTTCGTGGACGAGATGTGCGTGATCCGCTCACTTCACGGCAGTAACCCAGCCCATGGCGGCGCTCTGCTCAAAGTCCACACTGGCACCGATGTAGGAATTCGGCCCTCGATGGGAAGCTGGGCAGTCTATGGCCTCGGCACCGAAAACCAAAACCTGCCTGGCTACGTCACGATCTGCCCGACCCTGGGCCACGGCGGCGTCCAGAACTGGAGCTCGGCGTTTCTTCCCGCCTGGACACAGGGCACGCCCATTGGCAACGCGGCTATCAAGGCTAAAGAGGCCAAGCTCGCACACTTAGGCAACGCGGATGCATCGGCGGCGCTCCAGCGGCTCCAGCTGGATAACCTTCATGACTTAGACTCCGAGCAGCTCTCTCACTGGGGTGTGGACCCGGTACTAGAGGGCCGCATCCAGAGCTTCGAGCTGGCGTTTCGCATGCAAGTGGAAGCGCCCAAGCTCATGGACATCTCCAATGAGACCCCGGCCACGCTGGATCTCTACGGCATCAATAAAGAGCCCACCGACAACTTTGGGCGGCAGTGCCTCCTCGCACGGCGCTTCTGCGAGGCGGGTGTTCGCTTCGTTCAAGTGACCCACTCGTACAAGTGGGACCAGCACGGCGACCTGAAAAACGGTCACACGAAAAACGCCGCTGAAGTAGACAAGGGAATCGCCGGGCTCCTCAAGGACCTCAAGCAGCGCGGACTCTTGGAAGACACGCTGGTGCTCTGGGGCGGCGAGTTTGGCCGTACGCCCACTGCCCAAGGTGGCGATGGGCGCGACCACAATCCGCACGGCTTCACGATGTGGATGGCAGGCGGCGGTGTCAATCCTGGTACCGTCTACGGCTCCACCGACGACTACGGCTGGTTCGCGGAGGGTGACAAGTGCCACATCCACGACCTGCACGCCACAATGCTCCATCTGCTGGGCATTGACCACACCAAGCTCACCTACCGCTACGCCGGCCGCGACTATAGGCTCACGGATGTCGAAGGCGTCGTAGCCGCAAAAGTCCTCAAAGACCCAAGTCGCCTAAAAGCCGTCGGGTAAAAAAGCCATGTCACGCATCCGTTTCTCAAAGTTCGATCTGCCGCAGGCACTCCAGAAAGTAGGGCTGACTCGGCTCACCGAGTGGCAGCCAAGCTTCACGCCACTGCCGCTCAGTGCCTACTTTGAGGAAAATATGCAGCGCCTGCGCCGCTTCGACACAGCACGCTCTGAAGGGGCCAAGCTGCTACTCGCGGATGCCTTTTTCGAGGAGGCGATTCAGCCCTACACCAAGCTGCGCATCTTCAAAGAGACCACCATTCAAGGCAACGATACGGGCGGTCTTGTGGACTATCTGGTTGCGCCCGATGGTACGGTTCCTGTGATGCCGTTTCTCTGCGTTTCCGAAGCCAAGAAAGATGACTTTGACAAAGGGCTGGCGCAGTGCCTTGTGGAGATGCAGGCTTGCAGGGAGATCAATGCTAGAGCGGGGCGCGAGATTCCGGTCTTTGGGATCGTCACCAATGGCTCCTCGTGGCAGTTCTACCGCCTGGATGTTACCGGAGACGTCTGGGAAACCTCAACCTACTCCGTTGCACACCCGCAAGAAATCCTCGGAATCCTCGACCATATCTTTGCCCTCTGCGAACAAAACCTGATGTCAGAAAAAAGTTCAAAATAGTCTCTGAATTCCCTTGACTCTCACCTGTACTTGAGGCTGTATGCTGGCTTTGTTCGGTACAGGAGGCGACGACGATGATCAAGATTGGGGACTTTGCGCGGCTGGGGCAGGTGACGGTTCCGACACTCCGGTTCTATGCGGAGGTCGGGCTGCTGAAGCCTGTCTCGGTGGATAGCGCCTCGGGGTATCGCTACTACGCTCTTTCCCAGCTCCCGCGCCTCAATCGCATCATGGCCCTCAAAGACCTGGGCTTCACTCTTCCGCAGATCGAGCAGGTTCTCAACAGAGACCCAAATCTCGACACGCTCCGGGGGATGCTTTCCCTGAAACAGGCCGAGACCGAACAGCTTGTTGCCACCGAGCAGGCACGCCTGTGCCGAATCGAAGCCCGGCTGCAACAGATCGAACAGGAGGATCGAATGTCTGAGTTTGATGTGGCGGTGAAGGCAGTTCCAGCGATGCTGGTGGCCGCGTCCACGGTGACCATTCCCACCAACGACCAAGCGTCTGCGTTTCTAGACCGCGCCTTTGGCGACGTCTTCTGCCAGCTTAATGCCCACGGAGCAAAGCCGGTCGGACCGTGCGGCGCGATCTGGCACCAGGGCTCTGAGGTTCTCGAAAACGAGGTCGCCGAGGTGATTGTCCCCATTGACCGGGCTTTCCCCGCCGCAGAGAGCGTCCAAGTCTACGAGGCACCCGCGCTCCAAGTGGCCGCCGTGGTGCACCAAGGCGGCTACGACAACCTGCCGCTGATGCACAAGGCCCTGCTCCAGTGGATGGAGGCCAACGGCTACGAAGCAGTGGGCTCTTACCGCGAGCTCTACCACAGCCCACCCGATGCAGAAACTCCCGTGCTGGAAGTTCAGTACCCTATCTAAATTAGTGGTGCATTTTATGGTATCATCTATTGGTGACAAAAATGGTATCAAAAAATGAAACGCAATCTTTTACCGTGCGCCTGCCAGCGGAGCTCTACGCGGCGAGTACCGCACTGGCTCAGGAGCGCCAGGTTAGCATGAACGCACTGATTCAGGAGCGCCTCTCGCTTCTAGTGCGTGAGGAAGCGCAGAAAAGCCTCTACGATGCCTTCAGCTTAGTAGGTGAGGACGAAGAAGAGTCGTCGGTTGCTTTTGCGCACGAGGCACAGGCAGAGGTAATCTGTCGCGATGAGTGAGCCAAAACGCGGCGAGCTTTTCTGGATAGACTGGTCACCGGGGCGCGGCTCGGAGCAGCAGGGCCGTCGCCCTGCCCTGATTGTCCAGACCGATAGTGCCAACACCAATCCTCGTTACCCTAACACGATTGTGGTTGCGGTGAGCACCAAGGGCCGTCCGGTTCCTTTTCACATTGCGCTGGAACCCACGGCCCAAAGCGGTCTCAGTGAGCTCTCCTACGCCAAGTGCGAGCAGCTCATGACAATCAGCAAGGAGCGGCTGGGCGAAAAAATCGGCCAGATCACCCCCGAGGAACAGACTGCCGTAGACACCGCCCTGCGCCTGACGCTTACCCTAAACGAATACAGAGGATAGAGATTAATGACGGATTGGAGTCTTGTCGAGGAAGTATTAGAATTTGCGCGAACCGGTTCACTTTTGGCAGGAAACACTTCAGGGATTTTTGAGGAAGTTGCTGTAGAGACAAATTTTGAGGCAGCATCGGATCATGCTCACATCCAATATCTCTGGGACGCTGAAGGTAATGTGAGAGACGATCACCACCCGTGGGCAGATGTGCGTGAGACTGAGATTGGTAATGTCTACGAGGCTTCTTATGAGCGCGAGGACTTAGATGACATAAAATCACGAACTCAAGCATCACAGAGCGAAGCTGCTAAACTTGTTTCAGAAAGGCTCGCGGAACTCTTCTCGGACGCTGTTGAGGAGGTAGCCTCAGATATGGAGCTTCTGATCGAAACCCGTGCGCTCGTGGGACGCGAAAACGCTTTTTTCGAGCAGCTCTTTCATTGGTACAAATCGGGTGTATGGCCTTGTGGGTGGCGTGGACGGTATCCCGAAGGGAAATTGCGAGTGTTTAACCCGCAGGAATAGCCTAAGGAGATGCCGTACTTGTGGGACATGAACATGCTTCAAGACAACACGCAGCGGCTGCTCTCTGCCGCGCTTGCCTCGGACTTTGGCTACCAGCGCCTGGGCTATCTCTGTGACCGGATCGGAAATCGCTTGTCGGGCTCCAAAGGGCTGGAGAAGGCGGTGAGCTGGGCGGAGAGTGAGCTGCGGCGCGATGGGCTGGAGAATGTCCGTGCGGAGCCGGTGCTGGTGCCTAAGTGGGTGCGCGGGAAAGAGTCGGCGATGCTGCTCGCGCCCGAGAAGCGCCCGCTGGTGATGCTGGGCCTGGGCGGCAGTGTCGGGGGGCGCGTGACAGCTCCGGTCTTGGTGGTGGAGAGCTTCGATGAGCTGGCGGCGCGGTCAGGCGAGGTGCGCGGGAAAATTGTCTGCTTCAATGCGGCGTTTACGAACTACGGCGCGACCGTGCGCTACCGGGCAACGGGCGCGAGCGAGGCGGCGAAGCTTGGGGCGGTAGGCGTCTTGGTGCGCTCCGTGGGGCCGACCAGCCTGCGGACGCCGCACACGGGAGCGCTACGCTACACCGACGGTGTCAAGAAGATCCCCGCGGCGGCTATCACCATTGAGGACGCCACGCAGCTTGCGCGGATGCAGGCACACGGCGAGAGCCCCGTGGTAGAGCTCGCCATGCAGGCACACTTCGAGAAAGACGCCCGCTCGGCCAATGTGATCGGGGAGTGGCGCGGTCGCGAAAAGCCCGATGAGATCGTCCTGGTGGGCGGGCACTTGGATAGCTGGGATGTCGGCCAAGGTGCCCATGACGATGGCGGTGGCTGCATCGTAAGCTGGGAGGCGGTGCGGCTCCTGAAAGCACTCAATATTCGGCCAAGGCGCACCGTGCGGGTCTGCTTGTTCACCAACGAAGAGAATGGCTCCCGGGGCGGCGAAGCCTACGCGGCGGCACATAAAACGGAGAAGCACGTCCTCGCCATCGAGAGCGATGGTGGCGTGGACACTCCCATCGGCTTTGGGTTGAGTACAAAAACGCCCGGTGGAATGGCGCGTGCTCGTGAGATCACCGAGCAACTCAAACTGGAGCTGAAAGACGGCGGCGGGGGCGCGGATATCGGCCCGATTGGCACCGCAACCGGCTGCCCGACGATGGGGCTGCTCAACGACATGAGCCTCTACTGGAATATCCATCACACCCCTGCCGATACGTTCGACAAAATAGACCTCAAGGCACTCCAAAAATGCATCGCAGCGGTGGCCGTGATGGCCTACTCTGCGGCGGAGCGAGACGAGACGCTTTAAGATTTTTATGCAACCTTCGGCCTGGTTCAGAGGTAAACTGAAACCCATGAGCGAAGTGACGAAAAGGCCAAGAGTGGTTATTGTCGGGGGCGGATTTGGGGGTTGCGAGGCGGCCAAGGGCCTGCGCGCCGCGCCCGTGGAGGTGTTGGTTCTCGATAAGACAAACCACTATGTCTTCCAGCCATTGCTCTACCAAGTGGCGACGGCGGCGCTGGCCCCCACCGAGATCACCTACCCGATCCGCACCATTCTCAGAAAACAGAAAAACGCGACGGTCTGGCTGGCTGAGGTGACCGGCGTGGATGTCAACGCGAAAACCCTCTCGACATCAGAGGGCAAGACGATTTCCTACGACTATCTCATTCTGGCCTGCGGGGCGCGCCATAGCTACTTTGGCCGCGACGACTGGGAGCCACTTGCGCCGGGCCTAAAGACGCTGGGCGATGCGCTGGAGATGCGCCAGCGCTTTCTGATGGCCTTTGAGGAAGCCGAGAAGTGCGACGACCCCGTGCTCCAGCAAGCCTGGCTGACGTTTGTGATTGTCGGCGGCGGCCCGACCGGCTGTGAGCTCGCAGGTGTGCTGCCAGAGATCGCCAAGAGAGCCCTGAGCCCAGACTTCCGGCGCGTCGATCTCCATAAAACGCGGATTCTTTTGATCGAGAACAGCCCCTGCATCCTTAACGCCTTCCCGGAAGATTTAGCCAAGCGGGCCCAGCAGGATCTTACACGCCTTGGGGTGGAGGTGCGCAACGGCGTCAAAGTCACGGATATCCGCCCGGATGGCGTGACACTCTCATCGGGTGAGGAGATCCACGCCCGCACGGTGTTCTGGGCAGCGGGTAACAAAGCCGCGCCGGTTGGCGGGAGCCTGGGCGTCCCGACGGATCGTGCAGGCCGCGTGATTGTCGAGCGCGATCTCTCCATCCCCGGCCACCCGGAAGTGTTTGTGATCGGCGACATGGCCCAAGCCGCCCTCCGCGACTCTAGTGGCGAGCCTATCCCCGAGAAGCTCGTCCCCGGCGTGGCCCAAGGCGCAGTGCAAGGCGGCGCGTGTGCGGCCCGCAACATCATCCGCCGTGTCAATAATCACCCTACAGAGCCCTTTAAGTACCATAATCTCGGGGACTTAGCGGTTCTCGGGCGCGGCGCGGCCATCGCCAATCTGCCAGGTCTGAAGCTCAAAGGCTACCCCGCCTGGTGCGTCTGGCTCTTTATTCATGTCCTGAAGCTCGTCGGCTACCGCAACCGCCTCAATGTCTTGTTAGAGTGGGCCTACGCCTATCTCACCTACCAACGCGGCGCAAGGCTTATCAGTAATCGCCGACGGTGAAGACCTTGCCTTTGCCGGGGGCGACGATCTCTTTTTTGTGCTGGTTGGCGTAGCGCAGGGCAGCGACGAAGTTGAGGTGCGGCTCGGCGATGAACTCTCCGGGGTAGAGGTCGGGCAGGAGGCGCAGAAACGGTGTGCCGCTGCGCCCATCTGGCCCGACGGTCTGGAAAAGATAGCCCATAGCCATCCCCTGGGCTCCGTCTGAGGGGCCCGTGATGGGCAGCAGAATGCGGGCCACCGGGCGGGAGTCGCCTGGTAGCGCGAAGCGTTTCTTAACCATCGGCGGAATACTCACCGTGTCAAAGAGCCAGAGCTGGCCCTCCGTGACCATATCAGCCTGTGTGGTCAGCTCCCCGCCGATCTCGTCGCGTGCCCCGGTTGCTACCGCCCAGATTCCCTTTTCCCACAAGAGAATCGGAAGCGGCTGGACGAGCGTGTCTTTCATCGCTCGCACATAGCTTTCGGCGCGTGTGCTGCGTGTCTTTGCCCACGTGGAGAGCTGGACGATCTCACTCTCGTGATATTGGAGAGCCTCCTCCAGCTCACGGCGGAGCGCAACAGCGAGTTCCGGCATGATCAACATTGTAGAGATAGTCTACCCAGATTCGTCGCGGGTGACGCGAAAGTAGTGGGCGAAAAATGCGTCCACATCGACGGATATCGCGATCTCATGCGGCCCGTTTTTCTCAGCTTGCCAGCGTGTCAGGCCCTCCAGTGGCCCTGGCTCCATCACAGGCGTGACCGTACCACTCTGATAGGTGCACAGCTCGGGGGCAAAAAGCAGCGCGGCGGCCAGTGGGTCGTGGAAGGTGAGGTGGTCGGCGTGGTTGAACCAGACCTCCGCCATTCCCAGAGTTGCTGCAAGAGCTCCCCCCGCAGCCGCGAAGCGCTCCCGAACCGGCGCGGCGGGTAGCACGCACTTCAGGGTGACATCCAGCCCCACCGAGAGCAGCTTCCCCGTGCCATGCTTGTAGGTCAGCGCTGTAGCGATGGGGTCGAGAAGCGCATTCCACTCCCGCGCGCCCGGCCCGCCGTCGGTGAAGCGCCCGCACATTAAAACAATGCGCTTGAGTAGCCCCGGTAGCTCGGGATCGGCGGCAAAGAGTGTCCCGATATTGGTCAGAGGCCCCACGGCCAAGAGCGTGATCTCGCCGGGCCGCGAGCGAATCGCATTGCGCAGAAACTCCAGCGCCCCAAAGCCCGTCGGGTAGTCTTTTCGATGGGGCAGGCTCTTGATGGCGGCGTACTGCGCCACGCCCTGCGCGGTGCCGTGGAGCAGTGGCCCCGCAAGTCCTGCATGAATGGGAATCTCCTCGCGTCCTGCCGCCCGGCAGATCACCTCACAGAGCGCGGCTCGCTTGGCTGTATCGCCGGTTGCCGTGGTGATGCCCACCAGCTCGCAGTCTTTCTGGCAGAGAAGATAGGCCAGCGCCACGGCATCGTCGATATCGTTGCCAATATCGGTGTCAAAGAGAACGGGGGTCATCGCTTGGGAGCAGCCTTGGTGAAGGCATCCAGAATGGTCTGGCGCTTGGCATCACTCAGGCGTGGGGCAGTCTTCTTGAGCAGCTCACCAAAAGCGGCAATCTCCTCCGGAGCCGCCGGGCAGCCGATGTTCTGATCCTTGGGCATGACATTGGAGTCGGCGAGTTTCTTGCCTTTATCATCGAGAAAGACGAGAAAAGGCAGGCCGGACTTTGCCCCACCCATCGCCGTCATAAACTCGTTGCTTCCTGCATTCTCCAGCACTTTTTTAGGGCCATTCTCCAGGGCTACCAGCTCCACCATGACGTAGTTTTCTTCCAGAAGCGCCTTCACCTCAGGCTGCGCGATCACTTTCTCCAGCAGGCGGCACCAGCCGCACCACGACGCGCCAAAGTGAATAAAGACATTTTTCTTCTGCTTGCGGGCCGCCTTTGTCGCATCGCTAATAACAGTCTTGGTGGGCTTAGGAGCCGCCGCGGGCTTTTCCTGTCGAAACATTGAACTCTTCCTCCAGAGCCACCATTCGCGAAAAATCTCCTGAAACCCTCTTTCCGCACTGCCCTAAGCCTAGGGAGTCTCTTAACCGAAAGAAAAGGCAAGAAAATGAAGGTCACAACACTTACCATAGATTATCAAGTCACCCGCTCGCGGGACTTCCAGTCCGTGCGGCTGGGCGGCTCGGTGGCGCTGGAGCTCACCGAGGGCGATGACAAGAAAGAGTGCTTAGAAAAAGCCCGCCGCTGGCTCGCCGGGCAGCTCAACGCCGCCGCCGATGAGGAGCTAGAGAACGTCCTCTTCGGCCCCCGGAAATGATCGTCTTTGGTGGCGACGGGCGCAATCTCGCTCCGCCGCCCGATGCCCCCCGCCGCGCCTGCTGGGACTTGCAGGGCGAGTGGGGCAACTTTCTCGGCACGCCTGTCGCGGCCCGCTGGTTTCTCACGGCGACCCATGTCGGCGGCCAGCCCGGCGACACATTTCGCATTGGCAATAAACCCTACACGGCGATTTTGAGCCAAACCATTCCTGGCACCGATATCGCGCTCTGGCGCGTGGACAGGGCTTTTCCCCGCTGGGCGACGCTCTGCGAAGGCGATGAAGTGGGGCGTGAGGCGCTGTACTTTGGTCGGGGAACAGCGCGTGGCCTGGAGCTTCCGGGCAAGGGCTGGCGCTGGGGGCCGATCGACCATAAGCAGAGCTGGGGCACGAACAAAATCGAGCGAGTCTTTACCAGTAAGCCCTACGGTGAGCTGCTCTTTGCGACTTTCGATAAAAATGCCGGCCCCGATGAAGCCACGCTCTCGGATGGCGACAGCGGCGGTGGGGTCTTTGTCAAAAGCCGCGAGGGCAAGTGGCGACTGGCGGGCCTCAACCACGACATCAACCCCGGCGACGATGGGATAGATCGCTTCTACAGCACCACGGGGCGCAAAGACGAGCTCTTCCGCGCCGCCCTCTACGACGGTCGTGGGCTCTTTCTGGGCACACCCGAAACGCTCAAGCTACTCGCAGACAACAGACCGCTTCCCACCGTCATTGCCGCACAACGGCTCTCTACCTATCTTCCTGCCATCCAGAGAATCCTTGCTCGCCCCGACAGTGCTTGGCCCACCCAGCCCGCACTGCTCGAAACGCGCCTGGCAAAGCGCGGCGGTGTGGCCCTTGCGGGAGCCAGCGTGCTCGGTTTGGCCGCCTACACGATCTACCGGAGCTGCCGTCGGGTATCCTGAAGGGCATGCGCATCGCTCTGGCTCTGCTCTGTCTCCTGGTGATCGGAAGTGTCCTGCTCGAAGCCTTCGAGGGGCTCGTGCTTCCCCGGCGCATCAGCCGCCCGCTCCGAGCGGTTCGCCTCTTTTATGTCGCCCTCTGGAAGAGCTGGCGCAGTATCGGGCGGCGCTTGCGGCCCGGCATCCGTGACGACTGGTTTGCGGTCTATGGCCCGTTCTCGGTGCTGGCGCTGTTTATCGGCTGGGGAATGCTCTTGGTCTTCGCCTTCGCAGGCCTCGGCTGGTCGCTCCGCCTGCCCATCAGCGCCCCAGAGCCGACCGTCACGTTTGCGACCTATCTCTACCTCTCGGCCACGACTTTCATCACGCTTGGCTTTGGCGATGTCGCCCCGCGCACCAGCCTTGCCCGCGCCATCACAGACTGCGAGGCCGCGCTCGGTTTTGGTTTTCTCGCCATTGTGATCGCCTACCTGCCCGTGCTCTACCAAGCCTTCGCCAAGCGCGAAGTCGAGATCGGGATGCTCGATGCCCGCGCCTCCACGCCCCCGAGTGCGGGAGAGCTTCTCAAGCGCATCGGCGGCTGCCCCGACCTCGGCGACCTCAAAGACACGCTCAAGAACTGGGAGCGCTGGTCCGCCGAGCTGCTCGAAAGCCATCTTTCCTACCCCTCCCTCATGTACTGGCGCTCCCAGCACGACCGGCAGAGCTGGCTGGGAACCCTCACGACGATCCTGGATACCTGCGCCCTGATTATCGCCACCCAGCAAAAAAGCGCCCTGCTCTACCAGGCGCGCCTGACCTTCGCGATGGCCCGCCACGCCGCCGTGGACCTGCGCCTCGCATTGAATCGAACGCCCCTCACGCCGGATCGGCTCCCCGAAGCTGAGCAAGAAGCGCTCTTCACGCTCCTCACCGATGCCGGAATGACGCTGGACACCTCGCCCGAAGCCCATGCGCACTTCCGCGAGCTCCGCGCCCTCTACGAACCGCATCTCGCTGCGCTGGCCCAGTGGCTAGAGCTCTCGCTCCCGACCATCGCCCCCAACCCCCACGCCCACGACCACTGGCGCATGAGCACCGATCCCTCGGGGCACTTTTTCAATATCGGGTGATCGCCCCGCTCCAACCGGGGCGATCACGTTACACCTCAAACTCTCTTTCTTCCACTTGTACCGACTGCTCCAGCGGCTTGCCGTCGAGGCTGCGGCGTACTCGCCAGGCGCGTTGGGAAAACGCCACTGTTCCGACCCGAAGCGCGTCGTGGGCTTCAAACTGCGGGTGGCGGACGTAGAACCCGCCGGGAGGAAGCAGAAACTCGTCGGTTTCGTAGTTGTCCTCACGGAAATTAGCGACCACACGAGTACCGTCGGTGTAGAGCGTCTCTTGCACCTGCCGATCCGGTGTCAGAAAACGGTGCGACTTGAGAAACGCCGCGAAGGTAAGCTGGTGCAGTGGACAGAGAATCGCGAGGGCAGCGGCAAGGAACCCCTCACCGATAGGCTCAAGAACGGTTCCCAAAGTGATCAGAGGAGCATCGAGGAAGAGAAGTTGTCGGGGGAATAGAAAAGGATTGGCAGCACGGCTCGTATAGGCCACCGAGGAAAAGGTCACGATGGCATCTCTCCAGACCACAGCATGGGAGAGACAACTGTCAAACTGCCAACAGAAATCTGTGGTTGTGGCCATCCAGTCATTGAGTCCCCCCGTTATCAAGGAAAATTGCGTTTGTAGCTCTCTGACTTCTCGCAGACGCTGCTCCATCTCTTCCCAAGAGCCGTCTGGGTGTCCCATGAGGCCATTGTAGCTAGCTGCGCTGACCAGCTCCATCCCCGCCTCGCGCCAGGCCGCGACGCGAGGTTCTTGATAGTGGGGCGTATATGAAAGGGGTTCGTCACTACCAATGGAAACGGTTCCCCACATCCGCCACCCCGCTGACTGCCAGGCATGGATCAGTTCTACCTCTTGTTCTGCGGTGAGCCCAAGCCACTGGGGAAGCATCACGATCGGCTTTGGGAACTCGTGTACTCTCTGCCACCTTGCAGGTAGCGCGAGGAGTGTCCCCTCCGGTATCTCTTGCTTCGGGATCGGTGTGATGGGACTAATGGCGACTGCTCCAAGGAGTGACTCTAGCTGGGGGCGTTCCCGCATTCGCATCCGTAGGGTGCGGTGATGACGCTCCCCAACCAGCTTATCCCGGTAGGCTTTGCAGATGGCAACCCCATCTCCCTTGGGTAAGACAACGATTCGAATATCCAGCCGTCGCCGCTCCGGGTCGCGCTGGTACTCCCAGTTAAAGGCCATCCCAGACTTTGGATAGCTCACTCGTGCCGTGGCGTAGGCGGAGTCCGTGAGGAGTGCCAAGGCACTTTCCCGGCGTACGGCTCCGAGAAAGGGCATTCGAAGCGTGTACCAGATACTCCCAGCAATCTCATGGGACGGCTCAGCCTCTTCCCAGAAAAGATGCTCCGGCCACTGGTCATCCCCCGTTGGCCAAAAAAGATACTCCCCCTCGGTGCAAACCGACGCCAGCCCCGGCAGGAGTCCCACGCGTTCCAGTAGGTGCGTCTTACTATCGCGGCTGGCCTCAACTGTGAGCTGGATGTCTTTAGAGCCACAGATGAGATAGATGTCAATCGGGACGCCGCCTGGTGCATCGAGGCCCAGCAAGATGCGCTTGCCCGCCGCGCCCATCTTCTCGGCGATGCTGATGAGCTTGCACTCGCCAAAATCCGTTCGGGTGACTGCGCCCGTTGCGCGGTCTTTGAGCTCAATCCAGCCCAGCGAGAGCGCCGTGGCCCAGACGGTCTTGGTGACGGTCTCGGTGAGCGAGTAGGTCAGGTTGGTGCGATCTAAAACAAACTCATAGTCGCCAAACGCAATCCGAAAGAGGGTATTCACGTAAGGAGTGTACCGCCTAGAGCACCGCCGATCAGAACGGCGGTGCTGGAGAGCCTACGGCTACGAAGGGCCACCCCGGGGGTACCCGGCCCATATTCAGATTAATGGCCCGAAGCGGCCTTTGTAGCGGAGCCTGCGACGCTCTCAAGCCACCCCGCTCTAACCGGGGTGGCTCAGATGCGCTCCCAGCCGGAACGCGAGGGCGAAGATGGTGAGCACGGGGTTGAAGCCGCCATTGGTGACGTGGACGCTGCCATCGCTGACAAAGACATTCTCAAAGCCATGGACGCGCCCGTTGCGATCCACGACGCCCGCACTGGGATCGTCGCTCATGCGGCAGGTGCCCGCCTGGTGCTGGCCGCCAGAGAGAGAGGGAGTGGTCGGAGGGCCGCCCCAGATTTGTTTCGCGCCCGACGCTTGCAGCCACTCGACCGCTTTTTTCTGCAAAAACTGCCCCGTGCGGATCGTCTCCGGGTGCGTGGTTCCACTAAGCCGTGCGACCGGCAGGCCCCAGCGGTCTTTCACCGCCGGGTCGAGCGTGACTCTTGCATCGGGGGAGGGAGTGTCCTGCACGGGGCCTTTGATATCCGAGAGATGGCGGTAGTTTTGGCGCAGCCAGTCCTTCGCCTCTTTTCCCCAGGTCGGCACACCCGGCGCACGGTAGCGCTTCCAGGCGATAATCGGCAGCAGGATAAACTCATCGGCGAGCATCCCACCGCCAATAACCCCCTCGTTGCCGTGGCTCCACTCCGTCGTGGCCGTTGTGACGCCCGGCCCGAGGCCGTCCCAGATCTCATCGGGGAAGAGCGCAGTGGCCCCGACATAGACATGCCCTTGCAGGTGCCGCCCGACCTGATCGTTGCCGATTCCTGAGAGCTGTAAGAGCCGCGCCGACTCAATGGCGCCCGCCGCGACCACGATTTGTTCCGCCGTTGCTGTCTTGGCCTCGTCGCCCACAAAGTACGTCACGCCGCTGGCACGCTTGCCATCGTGCTCGATCTTGGCCGCCATCGCGCCGGTATGTAAGAAAAGCCTTCCCGTGAGCTTTCCACGCGCAATCAGCGTGTTCTGCGAGCCATTTTTCGCGTCCACGGGACAGGCAAACCCGACGCAGTGCTGACAGCGGGTGCACGCAGGCCGCCCCAGATACTCGGTCGAGTTGATCGCCAGCGGCACGGGCAGCGTCCGCCAGCCCAGCGCCTCCGCGCCTTTTCGGTACATCGTGCCTTGCTTGGTGACCGCCATTGGGGGCATGGGGTAGTCGTGTTTGTACTCCGGCAAGTGAAACATTGCCTGAGAGCTTCCGCACACCCCGATCTCGTGCTCCGCTTGCTCGTAGAACGGCGCGAGCTCTTGGTAGTCAATTGGCCAGTCTGCCAGCGACGAGCCTTCGGGGACGCCGTAAGTAGAAGCCATCTTAAAATCTAGCGGATGAAAGCGCCACGCCTGCGCCCCGTAGACCCGCGTCCCGCCGCCGACAGTCGCCGCATTGGCATGGTAGCCCCCGTCCCAAGGCGCGACCGTGCGCGTGTTGGCGACCCGTGGATGATCGCTATCTGGCCCCGCGTTGTGGCCATAGTGTGAGAGCCGCTGGTTTCGCAGATGATCCCGCCCCACTTCCTCAAAGCTCGGCTCGCCGCCGCGCTCTAAGAGCAGCACCCGCCGTCCTGCTTCGGCAAGCAAGCCCGCTGTCACCCCGCCGCCCGCGCCGGAGCCAATCACGATCACGTCGTAGTCAAACTTCATG
>JAPLCP010000205.1 GCA_026392155.1 Armatimonadota bacterium
CGATGTGCTGACGGCGGTGACGGAGCGCATTGAGAGCTACCAGAAGCGCCACGAGGAAGCGATTGCGGTCAGTGGCGGCACGCAGGGAATCTCGCGGGCGAGCGAGATCACGTTTACGTCGCATCTGGCCGAGAACGACCCGGAGATTCTGGCGTTTTGCCGCCGCCCCGAGCTCGTCGAGCTGGGTGTGGCGCTGCTTGGCCCTGAGGTGGATTTGTACTGGAACCAGGCGGTCTTCAAGATGCCCGAGGGGGAAAAACAGTTCCCGTGGCACCAAGACGACGGCTATACCCCCGTGACGCCCTCGCCGTATCTGACGCTCTGGATCGCGCTCAACGAGGCGACTCTTGAAAACGGCTGTGTCTGGGTACTGCCCGGCTCGCACAAGAACGGCTTGGTGCCCCACGAGCAAACCCCGATTGGCCTCGCCTGCCACAGCCTCGACGACCCGAACCAGGGAATCCCCGTGCCCGTCCCGGCAGGCTCGATTGTCGCGTTCTGGTCACTCACCATGCACAAGAGCGGCGTGAACGTCTCGCAAGGCTGCCGCAAAGCCTACATCGTCCAGCTTGCCCAAGCCGGTCTGACCAGCCTCCGCACCGGCGAGCCGGTTCCCAACTTGCTGCCCATCGCCCGTGGGAAGTCCACCGATTGGAATCGGTAACCGACGAGGGATTTCGAGAGCGGTGCCGTCGTCCGAATCACGGTGGCCGCTCAGAGAGTTCAGCTCTTGAGAGAACGAAAGGCGAGCTTGCTCAGCTCTCGGTAGCCGATGAGCTTGATGCCTAGCTCGTCAATGAGAGTACGGGTGCGTGGGTCGATCATGATCTGGTACTCGTTCCAGCGGGCTTCCCAGTTACCGGTGATATGCCGAATCTCCGCGTCATCCAGGCTAAGATGGACAATGAACTCCGTAACACCGGGTTTGAGAGCGCGGAGGGCATCGTAGTAGTGCTTACGGCGTGTCTCCAGCGTGCTGCCTTCTGCGCCTTCTTTTAAGTAGTCCAGCGCAACAAAGTTCTGTTTCTTAAGTGCGTTGTACGAGCCGAGGGGGTCGCGCTGGCCGAAGTCTTTCGTGGCCTGCGCGATGCGCTCGGGGGTGGGGTAGAGCACCATGGGCATCAGGCCCGTCTCGCGGCCCACTTTGGTATAGACCGGATAGAAGCCTCCAATAAAGAGCGTCCCCATGTGCGAGTCAATATGCGTGGGCTTGAGGCCGAACTCTTTGGCGCGGGCGATCTGTGCCCGGATCTCTTTCTCGACCTCAGCGGGCTTTGCGAAACGCGCTGTATCGGCTTCGTCACGGTGGATATAGCCCTCCTTGTCGAGCAGGCCGGGGGTCTCTTTTGCGGCGGTGAGCGGCTTCCAGCGGTAGTGCTTCCACTCGCTGGTGAGCGTGAGATGCAGGCCGAAGTCTTTCTCGGGATGCTCGCGGCTGTAGGCGGCGATCTCAGGGAACCAAGGGCAGGGCACCATGATGCTCGCGCAGGTCACCACACCTCTCTCCATTGCTTGCGTGGTTGCCATATTTACCGAGTGACACATCCCGACATCATCCGCGTGGATGAGCAGTAGCTTGTCGGTGGCCTTGTAGCCCAAGCGCTCGGCCAGAGTCAGTTCGCGTTTCATACATTCACATTCGGGAGCGTGCTCTAAAACTCCTTCTGTAACCATTTTTGCTTGGCTACTGTCCTTGAGAGTACAAGGATCGGAAACGAAAATGAGCATTACCTACGAACTAACCAAAGATGATGGTGTGGCCCTGATGAAGTATCTCTGGCAGCGCCCCGAGCGCCGCCAGAAGGAGCGTAAAGAGAACGATACGATTGCGGTTGCCTTTGCCATCGTGGTCTGGATGCTGGTCTCTCGCGCCGCCAGCAATCTCGCGCTTCTAATCGCGCTGGGGGTTGGGCTTTACTTGCTCCAGGCACTACCACAGCTCCGTGAGAGGCGCGGCAAGCGCTGGGTAAACTCCGAGGGCTTCCAGCAGTGGCTCGGCGGACGAACCGTCTCTTTGGAAGAAAATGGCCTGCGTGTGGCCAGCTCACGTGGCGAGCGGCTGATCTACTGGGGTACTATTAGTGAGGCGATCGAGACAGAGAGCCATCTCTTTCTGCCCTTTGGCCTGCTGGAAGTGGTGGTGATTCCCCACCGCGCCTTTGAAACCGACGAGAGCCGTAGCGCGTTTCTGGCCGAGGTCAATGCCCGCCAGGCCGCCACGCAGGCAACCAAACCCGTAAGCCACGAGGAAGAGATCGTATGAGCCTGAGTGTTACTTTTGAGCACAATCTGGAAGACCAGTGGGAGTGGCTGGAGCACAAGCGCAAGAAGCTCAATGTCCAGCCGCCCCTCAAGCTAGTGGCGATGCTGGCCATCCTGGGCTGGCTCGCGCTGAACCGGGGCTGGGATACCATCGCCTGGATCTTTATGGGCCTCGCAGCGTTTATGGTGCTAGCTCCCGCGCTGGGTCGCTGGCAGACCAACTCCCTGCGCCAACAGCTTGCCACGATGAAGCCCAAGAATACCCAGACTCTGACCGTCTCGCTGGAAGAAAAGGGACTCTCCCAGGCCGAGCCACACCGGAGCCGTGAGGTGCTTTTCTACTGGAGCGCCCTAAAAGCGGTCACTGATCTGGAGAAGCTGATCGGGGTGGAGCTAGAGCATAAAGAAGACGGTGACGAGAACGCCGTGGCGCTCCCCCCGATCCTGATTCCCAAGCGTGCCTTTGAGACTCCTGAGGCCTGTGCGGCCTTTTTAGCGCTGCTTCAGGGTAAAATGTCCTCAGGTGAAACTCAAGAAACGCCTGCCGGAGAGCCGTAGCCAGAAACGCGAGCGTATCGCCGCCGACCGCGACCGCCGCGCTATGGAGCGCGAGCAAGCACGCGATCGGCGGGAGGCATGGCTCGCACAGCACGACCGAAGCAAGGTCCTCTTCCACGAGTGGCGCAACGCCGCCTTGCACCGTCTCGACTCCGACGAAGCCTACACCCACTTCGAGGAAGTGCACCGGCGCTACTGGGATCTCTTCCGCCATATTGGGATGCCCTCCACGGAGCTCTCTCTCACTCTCCAGCGGCACAGAGACGGCAAGCCTTTAGACCCTGAGCCGCTCGTCGAGGAACTAGAGACCCAAGCGCGATTCCATCCCGCTATCGCGCACCTCGTCAAGCAGCTTCTGCGTGAGGATCAGCTCTCCCCGCATCAAAAGTGCCGTGTCCGTGCCGTGCTCCTGCGCCGCCTCGCCTTCGAGGGCTGGCACCGCCACTTCCGTCACCTCGTCCGCCTCGCCCGCGCCCTCGACGGTCCCGAGCTACGCCAGCAGCTTCAAGCACTTCCCCACACACCGCAGCTTATGCACTTACAAGCGCACCTGGAGCAAGAGGTCCGGATGCACGGCTATCGGGACTCGTGAATCCAGGTAACGGCGTGGCGCAGAAAGTCCTCTAGGCCCGGTGTCTTCTCCGGGTGGGGGCTAAAGCAGACCACACGGCCCTTGCCAAACTCCGCCGCCGCAATCGCCGTCGTGCCGGGCATGACTCCCTTAGGTGCGCCTTTGAGCGCCACTTCCCCCACATAGCGTGCCAGCTCTTTGTAGGGCGGCAGCCCCGGCTTTCCCGCAGGAGCAAGCAGCGGTCCCTGACGGTAGGAGATGCTTACCTGAGGCTGCTCGGGGCGCTTTAGCAGGGCCTTGCCCTCGTCGGAGAGGCGAATCTCGACCGTGCCATTGCCCCGTGCCCAGTGCTGCTTGTCGAGAACTTTCGCATTGAGCACGTTCAGCGACCAAGGATAGTCACAGCTCGCCAGATACGCCCCCGCGCAGATCCCGATGTAGCCCTTGCCCTCACGCACAAACTGACGAACTCTCTCGCGCCCCTCCTCCCCTAGTGCCCGCCCCTCACCGCCTCCGGAGCCGCCCGGAAAAACCACCAGCGCAAACTCCGAGAGCCGCCCCGCTTGGATGTCTTTTACCTTAAGCGTCTCCACCGCAAGCTCGGGAAACTTTGCCAGCGCCTTCAGCACCGCCGTGAGATCCTTGCTCGTCCCTGCATCGGTGTAGACCGCCACCCGAATCATTTTCTCTTGCCATCGCCACATGGTCGTATTGTAGCGGATTACGCAACAGAATCTTCTTGAAAAGTTATCCACAGCCTGTGGATAACCTGTGGATAACTCCCTAAATCTGTCAAATCGTCGAGGTGAAGTGTGATGAGGCTCTGCTACCCTAGAGCCCATGCAAGTACGATCAATCGGGGTGTTTTATGGCAGCACGACCGGCAATACTGAAGAGGCCGCCGACGAGATCACACGTGTTTTGTGTAGCCAGAGTGAGGCAACCGTGCGGGCGATCAGTGTCAGCGGCACCGACCCGAGCAAGCTCTTTGAGTTCGATGCGCTGGTTCTGGGGTGCCCCACCTGAGACGATGGCAAGCCCATGACGTTTCAAGTCATCGGAAGCTGGCCCACAGAAGGCTATACTTTCAACGCTTCCCGAGGCGTGGAGAACAGACGGTTCTTCGGACTTGCTCTCGACACCGACGATGCCTGGAGCCTAACACGCAGCCGTATCACCACCTGGTCCACACAGCTCTTAAACGAGCTCGACTGCCTGCCCTAGACCTACTTTGGTTTATTGGGCATCATGAAGCGCTCTACCCCCTCAAGGGCAATCGTGTTACTCGTCGGGAGCAAGGCAGAGAAAAACTTACGTGTCAGTGCTTCCTAGGACGCTGTGGCAAGGCGGAGTGTTCACCCTTTATCGACCGCCACAGAATCTCGTTGAGCTCTTCATCCGGTTCGGACTCTTCGACTAACGGGTTGAGCAGGCGCTCGCTGTCTTTCGCTCGGTACGCCGTCCGTCCGTTCACTTCCCCGATAATCTGCTTGCTTGGCAAGATAGCGGTGTAGGGCGCATCGTTTTCGGGCTTTGCACCAAAGACTGCCATCACGGGAGCCGTGGCATCGTAGAGGGTCATCGGGTCTAAGCCAAGAAGCTGCTCCATCGTGTGGAGCATGGAAATCGTAGAGGGTCATCGGGTCTAAGCCAAGAAGCTGCTCCATCGTGTGGAGCATGGAATCGGTGTTGAAAAAGCGGCTATCGTGGCTCGCTTTAGGAACAAACGGGCTGATCACAAAGCCAATCGAGCGGTGGGCATCCACATGGTCGTAGCCGTTCTGGGCATCGTCCTCTAGGATGAAGATCGCCGTTTTCTTCCAGAGTGGCCCATGGCTGATGGATTCTACTAGCTGCCCGACGGCATAGTCGTTGTCGGCGACCATAGCGCGCGGACTCGACTGGCCTGCCGCCGTCCCTGCCGTGTGATCCCGCCCAAGGCGAAGCAGCATCAGCTTCGGGACTTTTCTTCCCGCCAGAAGCGCCTCATAGTCGCGTAGCCACGACGTCATGCGCGCCTTATCGCCCTTCTTGCCATAGCTAACTTTTTGTTTGGGGGCAGGCGGCAGGCCATGCTTCACCCACGCTTCTGAGTCGGCGTAGCTCGTGTCGTAGACCCGGAACTCGTCGCTGGTCACGCCTTCGAGGGCTTTCTTAAGTGGTACGGTTCGCTCGTCGGTAGTCCCCTCTTCTGCCGTGGTGCGGGGCGCGGTGAGCGAGTCGGTGAACAGGCCGTAGTTGCGGAGGGAGACCTTCTTGGCAATCGCCTTGTCCCAGAGATAGCCACCGGGAGCCGTGCCGACATCGTTGACCCCCAGCCGGTCAGGAACCGCGCCGTTGTTGGTGCCCTCGTAGTCGTAGGGCCGCGACTTGCCTGTATAGCCGTAGGGGACGTTGCGGGCGACATACTCGCTGGCCATCCCACTCACCGAGTAGTTCCAGCCATCGCCTGAGACTTCGGCGGCGCAGTAGAAGTTATCGAGCAAGACAAAGCGCTCTGCAAGCGCGTGTAAGTTGGGCGTGACATCACGGCCAAAGAGCGTCAGGCTCGGGTCGCCATTGCCCCTGCCCAGATCGCCCAGCACCTGATCATAGGTCCGGTTCTCTTTCACCACATAGATGACGTGCTCAATCCCCGGATTTTTCAGTGTCTGGCGCGCCCGATTGAGTGCATTGTTGGCCAGCACCTGCCGCGTCGTCTCTTTTGTCACCATGGGGCTGGCGATTCGGCTGACGGTTCCCTCAATAATGTTCTGGATGTACTGCGGCTGAGCTCCCTTCGCCACTTCCACAGGCTTTCCATTGGGGTTGCGCACGTTCACGCCTTTTGCATTGGCGACCAGCAAGCCACCGCCCCCCCCGCCCCCAAGACTGGGGGAGCCCGTGTAAGCCACAGCGGTCGGGTACCAGCCCGCAGGCAAGTAGCCACGCAGGCTCCCGGAGCTCAGATCAACAACCGCCACCGCATTCAGATCGGCGCAGGCCACATAGAGAACACGGGCTCCCCCAGTCTTGGGGGCGGGGGGGGCGAGAGCCATCCCCAGCGGCGTCACCCCAGGAATCCCTCGCGCCTCAGCCGGGCGCAGCAGAATCGTCTTGGTGACTCTATCCGTCGCCGTATCCACCACGCTCACCGTGTCCGAGCCCGCATTGGCCACGAAGAGCCGCGTGCCATCCACCAATAAACTAGTGCTCTGCGCACCTGTCTCGATGCGCCGTAGCACTTGCCCTAGCACGGGGTCTATGACATCCACGCCACCGGCTTGCTCGCTGGCGACATAGAACTTCCCGCTGGCATACGCCACCCCGAGTGGGTAGCCCGGCAGGCCAATTTTCTTCGGCGTGCCCCGTGGATCCAAAAGCGTCATGCTCCCCTTGAGGCCGTTCTTTGGGTCGCCCTCACTGCTCGTGACCGCCACATAACCCGCGCCCGCCGCCACGCCTGCTGCTTTGGGCACCTGTAGCACACTTTCCATCTCCGAAAGAGTCCCCTCAGGGGAGAGCTGGAGCGTGCTCACCACATCATCGGAGCCACGCGCTGCATAGAGAGTATTTCCCACAAAGGCAAGCCCAAAGTACAGGCCCGGTTTCTTGTTGCCAATAGCCTTGGGAGCGAGCGTACTTACCACTTTTCCGGTCTTGGCATCTAAAACCGTGAGCTGCGAGCGAGCGCCCAGACTGCTGACAATCACATACTTTCCATCGGGCGAGGGCAGGAGCGTGGTCGGGAAAGAGCCAACATTGACCTGCTCCCCCAGCGGGGTGATGCGCTTACCATTGGCAAGAGGCACTGGCAACGGAGCAGAGACACGGGTCTGTCGGGCGCGGGCGAGCCAGAGACCACCACCTGCAACTCCGACGGAGAGCAAAACACTTGCGAGCTTCTTCATGGTGCTATTTTACGCGCACTTACCCCGTTTTGGATTAAGTTTTTCCGAAGCCTGTTTTTAGCGTACAATCCAGCATGAATGCAAAAGACACTGATGTCGCCTCCCCTCCTGGATTTTCCCGCATGGCGCTGCTCCTCGCGCTGGGCTGGGGGCTGACCAATATCGCCTATGCCATCTACGACCTACCGCTGAAGTTCGTGCTTAAAGAGGAGCTGGGGCTCAATGCGCAGCAGATCTCGGCGTTTTTTGCGCTGGGAGTCTTTAGCAACTATATCAAGCCACTGGCGGGGATTCTCACCGATAGCGTGCCGCTGTTTGGCACGCGCCGCCGCTGGTATTTGATTCTGAGCCTATTTCTCTGCGGCATCGGGTGGCTGATCTTAGGAAGCGTCCCCCGCAACTACAACCTGATGCTCGGGGTCTTCGCCACGACCTACACCATGGTGATGATCATCTCCACGACATTTGGGGGCGTGATGGTCGAGACGGCCCAGCGCTTTGCCGCCGCCGGACGGCTCACGGCGCAGCGGATCGGGATGTTTCGGCTAGGCGCACTGGCGGGCGGGCCGCTCGGGGGCTTTCTGGCCAAGTTCCCTCTCCTGCTCACCCTAAGCCTCTCGGCGACCCTCCACTTTGCGCTGATCCCGATTGTCTGGTTCTGGCTGAAGGAGCCGCAGAAAGCCACTCTCAACAAAGACCTCTGGCGACAGACAGGCGAGCAGCTTCGCGGGTTGGTCAAGAGTAAAGTGGTGCTCTCGGCAGCGCTCATGATCTTTCTCATCGCCGCCTCGCCAGGCTTTAATACGCCGCTGTTTTTCTTTCAGACCAACACGCTGGGGCTCTCGAAGCAGTTTCTGGGCAACCTCACTCTGGTCGGGGCGGCGTTCGGGCTACTCACCGCAACGGCCTACCATAAGTTCTGCCAGAAGGGCAATATGAAAACCCTACTGGTAGCAAGTATTATCGTCCATGCACTGGGGACACTCTTCTACCACTTCTACAAGTCACCCGCGACGGCAGTGGCGATCACGGCCTTAGAGGGAATCACCCAAACCCTAGCGATCCTGCCAGTCTATGATCTGGCCGCACGGGGAACTCCTAAGGGCAGCGAGGCGTTAGGGTACTCGATCATGATGAGTGTCTGGAACCTGACCAACTCTCTTTCGGACTGGGTCGGCTCGACGCTGTTCACTAAGTATGGCTTTGACTTCTCCCACCTCATCTGGCTCAACGCAGGTACAACGGCGCTGGTGCTCTTAGTGATCCCGTTTCTTCCAAAAACACTGATGGAGAAAACGGATGGCAATTGATTTTACAGAGCGGTTTGTGATAAACTTCGCAAAGTCAGGCGACCGTGATCGCCCAGAAATAATGCCATGCTAAACTCCTACATTCCGGTACTGGTGATGGGGCTTGTCGCCGTTGTGCTCTCGGCGGTCTTTATCTTGCTCTCTGCCGTTCTTGGGCCGCGCCGTCCTTCGCCGCAAAAAAACAGCCCTTACGAGTGCGGCGTGACGCCTATCGGCTCGGCGCGAGAGCGCTTCCCGATCAAGTTCTATCTCATCGCCATGCTCTTTATTGTCTTCGATATTGAGACGGTCTTCCTCTACCCCTGGGCGGTAACCTACGGGGCGAGTGGAGGCATGATGCTCTTTAACTTAGCGGAGATGGTAACCTTCGTGGCCATTTTGTTTGTCGGCTACATCTATATCTGGCGTCGTGGCGCCTTCGAGTGGGGCTAGGAATTTTAGAACATGAGCCAGGAAACTGACCAGCCGTTTTTGACGGCGTCGCTAAACAAGATGGTGAACTGGGGGCGTAAAAACTCCCTCTGGCCCGCCACTTTTGGGCTTGCCTGCTGTGCCATCGAGATGATGGCCTCCACCGACAGCCGCTTCGACATGTCGCGCTTCGGCTCCGAGGCGTTTCGTGCCTCGCCGCGCCAGGCGGACCTGATGATCGTCAGTGGGCGCGTCTGCAAGAAAATGGCCCCGGTCTTGCGCCAAGTCTACGACCAGATGCCCGACCCCAAGTGGGTGATCGCGATGGGTGACTGCGCCAGCAACGGCGGTGTCTTCAACAACTACGCGGTCGTCCAAGGTGTGGACCAGATCGTCCCCGTGGATATTTATGTCCCCGGCTGCCCCCCAAGCCCCGATGCGCTGATCCACGCCGTCATGGAGCTTCAGAAAAAAATTGACAAAGAGCGCTTTAGCGAGAGATATTAAGAGAAAATGGTAGACGTTGATGTTCGTCTGGGTTTATCAGGCTCGGATCTGGCGATTCGCGAGCGGACTTTTAAGGCCGATCTAACA
>JAPLCP010000072.1 GCA_026392155.1 Armatimonadota bacterium
GTAAAAAGAAATCAGATTTGTGATATCCATCTTTATTTTAGAGAAAACCAGATTGATTTAGGTGAAATCTCAATATTAACGTCAACACCACCCGGCATCATACACATCAACAACCAACTGAATTCAGGATCAGATGTTCAGCTTTATGAAGTTATCTTGAGATCAGTCAATTCTGACAACCAAAACATAGCTAAATTCAACATCAAGGTCATCTAACTGATTCAATTGTCTTCAACAAATATCTGGCAAAAGCTAGCAGACCACTTCGCCGGGCAGTATGTGCCCGGCGATTTCTTTGTTCGTGAGCATCTCTTAGTTCCCATTCCACCCTGGCAAGTGCGCGTTGAGGTGGAGCCGACGAGTTTGATTCCGATGACGCGGGTGAGTGCAGAGTGCACTCTGCGACGGGCGTTCTGTTTTCGGCTGGAGCGGACGAACCGAGGGACGGAGCTGGCGACGAGCCATCCGCTCTTTGCGGAGAGCTTGCTGGCGCTTCCGGGCTACCGGGAGGCGCTGCTCTCGGAGCGCTTTGTGCTGGAGCTGGGGCCAGGGCTGCTTTGGTGCGATACCTACGGCATCGTGACCGAGCAGGCGCGGCTGATTCGGCTGATTGAGATCGTGGCGGAGACGCTTCAGCGGCTCCGGGACTTCCAGCTGATCGAGGGCTGAGATAAACCGGAGCGCAGCTTCTGGTCTTGCTGACATCGGATCAGGCATTTGGGCAGAGTGCGGCTCTGGCTCAGCACCGGGACTTAGCCCTTGTCCGCGCAGTTGAGAATCGGCGTCCGGTCGTACAAGTTGCCACAACGGGCATGACAACCCTCATCTCACCCACGGGTGAGATCCTCGCCCACCTAGCTCCGGGCAAGCGTGGGATTCTCTTTGTGCATGCTATACTGCCCGAGTGAAACGGCGTAACTTAAGCGGACTGTCTGCCCCTCTCTCGGGGCTCTTGCTGGTACTCTCTTTCCCCAACTTCAATCTCTGGCCCCTCGCCTGGGTGGCGCTGGTTCCGTTTTACCTGGCGATAATCCATCACCGAACCCATCCCCCTAGCCCCCTTCCCTCTCCAAAGGAAGAGAAAGGGAAAGGGGGAATTCTAACCCTCCTTCGGAGAGGGAGGGTGGCCGAGGGACGAGGCCGGGTGGGTTCAGGCTTCTGGCTAGGCTTCACGATCTTTCTCACGGGCGTCTACTGGATCTCGGAGCTCAATGGCAGCACGCCCGCCGACAAGCTCTTCCCGTGGATCGGGCTCGCGGCGATCCAAGGCAGCTTTTTCGCCTGTTTCGCGCACCTGGCAGGCGGGGTGATTCCCAAGCTCCCCACTTTGGCCCGTCCGGTTGCCTTCGCGGCAGGCTGGGTGACTTTCGAGCTGATTCGCAGTCTTGGAACACTCAACTTCCCCTGGATGATCCTCGCCGTGAGCCAAGCCTATGGCGGCGGACTTCTCGCGCTCCAGTGGGTTTCCGTCGGCGGACAGTGGCTGCTCTCGTTTCTCATTGCACTGGTCAACGGCCTTCTTGCGGAGGCGTGGCGGACACGTGCTTGGAAGCCAGGACTCGTCGCCGGAGCCCTCCTTATGACTGTCTTCATCGGTGGGGCAGGGTTTATGGCAAGCTGGAAAGCGCGGCTCTCCGCCTACTCTAGTGACCACTCTGGATTAAGCGTGGCAGCACTTCAGGGAGGGCGTGAGGCATCCGACGGTGTACCCGATTATGCTCCGCTGACCGAGCAGGCAAAAGCGCAGTTGATTATCTGGCCCGAGGCGGCGGCGGGGCCGCTGGTGGGCGCGTAGTGGCGCAGTAAATATCTCTCGGAGCTGGCGATTCGGACAGAAACGGATTTGTTCATCGGGGCGGGTGAGCGCGAGCCGAAGAAGTCCAATACCGTCTGGCATATTCGGCCCGATGGGAGCACGGGCGGACGCTACGATATGGAACAACGCGCCGGGCAGTAAACCAGGTGTCTTCACACTGGCAAACGGCACGAAGGTCGGGACGATTATCTGCTACGAGTCGGTGCTGCCGTGGGTCGCGCGCCAGGAAGTGCAGCAAGGCGCGGAGTTTCTTGTCCAGCCAACGTCTGACTCCTCGTTTGGCAAGACTGCTGGCCCCTACCAGCACCTGGGCATCGTGATCACCCGCGCCGTGGAAAACAGACGCTACATCGTCCGCGCCGCCGCCACCGGGGTTTCTGCCATCATCAGCCCCGAAGGAAAAGTCATCGCCTCGCTAGATCTAGGGCAAAAAGGTGCCCTCACCGGCGGCGTGCTTCCCCTCACAGAGCGGAGCCTTGCCAGCCGCATCGGGGATCTGGTGGCCTATCCCTCCCCGGTAAAATAGCTCTATGAATCGCGCAATACTGCCTCTCCTCCTTCTCCCCCTCCTCCCGTGGCTCTCGGGAGGAGGGGGCAGGGGGGAGGAGGGCTCCAAGTCCTTCACGCTCCTCCACACCAACGACCAACACGGGCACCTTCTGCCGTTTTCCTACCCGACTCGCGTCTCACCGAAAGATGCAGTAGGAAAGATGCCACACACGCAAGACATTGGGGGGATCGCGCGGCGGGCGACGCTGGTGAAGCGCATCAAAGCCGAAGCGAAGAACTGCTGGCTGATCGATGCGGGCGACTGCATGGACGGCTCGCCGTTCTCCGTGGAGTTCTTTGCGCAAGCCGACTACGCCGCAATGAGCGCCGTGGGCTACGACTTTGGGGTCTTTGGCAACCACGATTTTAACATGACCGTCCCGCAGTTTGAGGCGCTGATCAAAACCCCCACGTTCCCACTGGTGCTCGCCAATGTGACCGAGAAGAAAGCCAACAAGCCGATCCTGCCACCCTATGTGATTAAACAATGGGGTGGCCTCAAAGTGGCGCTCTTTGGCCTGGTGACAAGCTCGACCAAGACCTACACGGCGGCAAAGGCGGCCTATAAAGTAGACGATCCCCTCACCGTCGCAGCCACACTCGTGCCCGAGCTGCGCAAGCAGGCGGACTTAGTCATCGCCATCACGCACATTGGCCTCGATGAAGACCGGCAGCTCGCGCGGCAAGTTCCGGGAATTGATGTGATTGTCGGGGCGCACTCGCACACCCGCCTGCCAGTGGGAGTGATCGAGAAAGAGACGATCATCCTGCAAGACCACCAGTGGGTCGGCGAGCTGGGGCGGCTGGACTTCACGGTAAGGCGCGACGCGGCGGGCAAGTGGAAGATAGACAAGTTCACCGAGAAGCTGATCCCCATCACCAAAGAAATCCCCGAAGACCCGGCGACCGCGAAAGTGGTGGCGGGCTACTGGGACAAGATCAAGGCCAAGTACGAGGCTGTCGTAGGCGAGACCACTACCGAGCTGACCGACACCCCCGACCATGACTTGCAGCCCACCAACTATTATTTAGTCTGTGATGCGATGGCAGAGTCTACGGGCGCGGATTTCTATATTGAGAACCAGGCCGGGGTGCGCGCTCCCCTGCTCAAGGGCAAGGTAACGTTTGGAGATATCGTCTCGCTCGACCCGTTTGACAACGCGCTCTATACGTTCAAGATTCAAGGCAGGGACTTAAAAAAACTCCTCGGCACGCTCCGCCCCCTTCCCTCCGCGAACCTGCGCTACTCGGTCAAGCAGCGTGGCACATCGCGCTTTGGCTGGACACTGGTCGGGGCGACGCTTAAAGGCAAGGAAATAGACAACGACACCTACTACTCGGGTGCGGCCTCGTCTTATTTGTTCTCCAGCGCGATTCGCCGTGTCGCCATAGAGGGCAAAGAAACCGGCACCACCCGCCGCGCCGTGCTGGTGGAGTACCTCAAGAAACACTCCCCCATCACCGTGAAGGAAGATGGTCGGGTGCGCTTCGACGGTGCAAACCCCTTCTCTGAGGAGGGGAAATAGGAAGGCGTGACCAATACTGCTACATGAGCAATTGGCCACAGGCTGCCGGGCCTAAGGGAAACTGGCAAACGACGGGTAAGGCACCCGTTTCTTGGAGTGTTGCAGAGGGCAAGGGTGTTGTCTGGAAGACGGCGCTTCCGGAAACGGGGCAGAGCGGAATCGCGGTCTGGGGGGATCGTCTGTATCTCACCACGATGGCGGTGCAGGCAGCAAGCAACACGGCCAAAGAGGGCGGCAGTATTGTCGGGCACTGCGTGGACGCCAAGAGCGGCAAGATTCTCTGGAGCGTGGAGCTGAAGGCCGCCGAGCCCAGCCCCTATGCCTACGGATTCTCGGACTCGTCGTCGCCCACACCGGTCACCGATGGCAAGCGGGTGTGGTTCACCAACTCCAGCGGGCAGCTTGCGTGCTGTGAGGCTAGCAGCGGGAAAGTGCTCTGGCGACGTGAGTGGAAGCCGACCACGGGCCGTCCGTTCAACAAGCAGTTCGAGCCGATCCTCGACAATGGGATTCTCCTGAGCTGTGAGCCACGCGACCTTGGAGATCCGCAGCGCGAGCGCGACCCGTGGAACTACCTCAAGGGCCTCGATGCGGTAACAGGAAAAGTTCTGTGGGTGGCAGAAGACGCCTTGACGCACTACAACACGCCGGTGTTTGGAAAACTTGATGGCGTCCCGTGTGTCTTGCAAGGCCGTGGTGGCCACCACGATGTCCCCGAAAAGCCCATTGGCCTCTCCCTCACACGCCTCACCGACGGTAAGACGATCTGGCGGACGGAGCTAACAGGTAAGGCACTCTACAACATGCACTGGGACGAAAAAGTCGCGGTGTGGATTGATGAGGACAAGTCCGAGCTGACGGTGCTGGAGAGCAAGACAGGTAAGATTCTGCGAACGATCCCCCTAGACCAGAGTGTCTCGCTACGCACTTGGGATGGTGGAAAGTATGTCACGGAGATGGACGTTAATCTGAAGCAGCGCAAAGTGAAAGTCTTTCCGGCATGGTTTACCAATATTCTCATAGACGGCTACTGCTGGTTTCTGTGCTTCTCCAATCCCCAGCCTGCCTACGGCCAAGGCCCCACCGGGCCACTCTACTGCGCAGGTCGCGTCCATCTGGCATCGGGCAAGGTGGAGTATCTGGAGCTTCCCACCGCGCCTGGTGGAGTCTACAAAAAGCCCGTCGCCGCCTCGACCGTGAACTCCCAAAGCCGCGATATCGCCCAAGATCCCCGCTCCAAGCGCGACGGCTGGCACTGGGTCTTCATCGGCTCGCCCATCGCCGTGGACGGCAAGATCTACTACACCATCCAAAACGGCGTGACCTACGTGCTCAACGGCAAGACAAAACCCATGGACGAGCGTGCGATTCTCGCGGTCAACGATCTAGGGCCACTGGGGCAGACCTGGAGCCTCAACACCCCGACCGCAGTCAATGGCAAGCTCTACCATAGAACCATGAAGGAGCTAATCTGCCTCGGATGAAAACCCTCCTCAGTGTCCTCGCGCTCGCTGCGACACTCGTTGCTGCGGCAGCGGTTCAGCCGCGAAAAGCAGGGCTAGAGTTCAACCGCGACATCCGCCCGATCCTCTCGGACAACTGCTTCTACTGCCACGGCCCCGATGCAGGCAAACGTCAGGGAAATTTGCGGCTCGATCAGCCCAACGCGGCGACCAAAGGCGAGCTTCTCAAACGCCTCTTTGCCACGCCCGATGCGGGGCAGATGCCACCTGCCGACAGCCATAAAACGCTCACGGCGGCGCAGAAAGAGACACTGAAGCGCTGGCTCGCAGAAGGCGCGCCGTACCAGAAGCACTGGGCCTACGAAGCCCCGGTTAAAGCGCAGACTCCCGCAGGCCAGAGTGCGATCGATTTTCTCGTCCAGAAGCGCCTGGTGAGCAAGGGCCTGAAGCCCTCGCCCACAGCAGATCGCCGCACTCTGATTCGGCGACTCTCGTTTGACCTACTCGGCCTGCCGCCCACGCCGCAAGAAGTCAGTGCGTTTGTGAGCGACAAATCACCTAATGCGTATGCGAAGCTTGTCGAGCGCTTGCTGGCAAGTCCTCACTACGGCGAGCGGATGGCGCAGAGCTGGCTCGATGTGGTGCGCTTTGCCGACACGATCGGCTACCATAGCGACAATCCACGCAATATCTGGCCGTATCGGGACTATGTGATCAATGCGTTCAACACCAACAAGCGCTTCGACCGATTTACCCGTGAGCAGCTCGCCGGGGATCTCTTGCCCGATGCCAACCAAGAGACCCGAATCGCCTCCGCGTTTAACCGGCTCCTGCTGACGACCGAAGAGGGCGGTGCCCAGCCCAAGGACTACGAGGCGCGCATGCTCACGGATCGCGTTCGCGCCGTTGGTGCGGCATGGCTGGGACAGACCACAGGCTGTGCCAACTGCCATGACCATAAGTTCGACCCCATCACACAGCGCGACTTCTTCCGCCTCGGGGCGTTCTTCGCCGATATTCAAGAGGGCATTATCGCGGTTCGTGAGCCAGGGATGCTGGTCACCACGCCTGAGCAAGAAAAACGGCTTGCGGAGCTCAAAGGCCCGGAGAAGAAAGCCTACGAAGCGACTCTCACGCGCTGCCTGGTGACGGTAAGTACAGAGAAAAAACGAACCGTGCGTATCCTCCCCCGCGGCAACTTCCTCGACGAAACCGGCGAGGTGGTGACGCCAGCAACGCCGGCGTTTTTAACCTC
>JAPLCP010000183.1 GCA_026392155.1 Armatimonadota bacterium
ACGATAATCGCCAGCCAGACTGTGCCCAGCATGGCGGCACGGTACCAGGGAATCGGCTCTGGGGCGATGAGCTGGCCACAGATAAACGTGATCGTCGGGCCGAGATACTGGAGCAGGCCGAGGGTGCTCAGGGGAACCCGTGTGACGGCGTGGCCAAAGAGCAGGAGTGGCCCCACGGTGATGGGGCCGGTTCCTGCCAGTAAGAGCGCCTCGCGCGGGCTACCCAGTGCGGCATGCTTCCAGAGCAAAAAGCCCAGTGCGGCGGGGAAAGCAATCGCCGTCTCCGCCGTCAGCGCCACGGTACCCTCGACGCCGACCCCTTTGCGCACGAAGCCATAGAAGCTCCAGAGAAACGCAATCGCCAGTGCGGCCCAAGGGAAGTACTTTAAGTCCCCGTAGCCGCTCGCCCAGAAAGGCGACGCCCAGAAGCGTGTTGAGCAGTGGCACTATAAAATAGCCCAGGCTCGCCTCGACAAAGCGCTTGTTGGTGGTCAAGTAGATATAGAGCAGCCAGTTTGCGCTGAGAAGCAGCGTCGTGCCCCAGAGCTTCGGGTTCTTGAGCGCCGCCAGAAACTCCCGGCCGCGCCGCTGAGAGAGCACCACGCCCAGGAGCAAGGGAAACGACCAGGCGGCCCGGTGCGCCACCAGCTCCCAGGCGTTGTGTTCATGGAGCTGACTCCAGAACAGCGGCACGAGCCCCCAGAGCACAAAGGCCAAGACCCCCGACTGAATCCCGTTCATGCGCCGGGATCCGTGCCCTGGTTGATCACCCGCCAGGAGTCATCTAGGACAGGGCGGGGCAGCTCGCCGCGCTGGGCTTTGTTGGCCCACTCGGCATCCACGATCAGGGCACGGGCCAGCGCGACGGCTTCCGCGTGGCCGTCGTTGATATAGTCGGTGGCCTCTTGTGGCGTCATAATATTGCCTGCGACAATGCGAGGCTTGCCCGAAAACTGCCGCACCCAGTCCGAGAGCAGAGTCTCGGTGCCGAAGTAGCCGCGCCGGGACTCACGCCAGCAGGAGATATCCCAGCAGTCTACTCCGGCGGCTTCCAGGGCGACGAGAAACGCTTGGAGGCTCTCTGGCGTGACGGGGAAGTTGGGCGCTGCGGGATCGTCGGCGTGGATCGAGAACCGGTAGAGCAGAGGAATCTTCGGGCCGATAGCGGCACGCACGGCTTGCGTGACGGCAACGGGAAACGCCAGCGGATCGCCCCACTTATCGGTGCGCTGGTTGACATCGCGTCGCCAGAACTGGTGGAGCAAGTAGCCGTGTGCGCCGTGGAGCTCCACAAAGTCGCAGCCCGCCTCGATAGAGCGGCGTGCGCCTGCGGCAAAGTCGTCGATAATCTGCTCAATCTCCTCGGCCAGGAGTGCACGTGCGGGATCGAAGCCCTCGCGTGTCCAGTCCGAGGCGCTAACGGGCTGCTGCCCCAGAAGCTTATTGGAGCTGGCCGCGCCCCCGTGAAAGAGCTGGGTTCCAAAGAGTGCGCCGTGCGTGTGGGCGGCTTCGACGCAGCGCCGCCAGCCGTCGGTGTAGGAGTCATCGGCGATTCCCACGGCGTTTGCCCAGCCGCGTCCGCCTTGGGAGACAAAGACCGCCGCCCCGATGATCGTGCCTGTCCCCCCTGCCGCCCGCCGTCGGTACCAGTCCACGATCCAGTCAGTCATGTGCCCAGACTCAGTCGCTTGATTGAGAGTCATCGGGCCCATCACGATGCGATTTGGCAGAGCGGGAAAGCCATCGCTCAGGGGCAGAAGAGAGAAAAGGGGATTGTTCACACGAGGAGTGTACCCTCTTCGCAACAGCGGCGGGGAGAGGCGGGTAAAATCACGTCATGAGCCTCGCTATGATCCATCCTGCTGCCCGGAAATCTCCCCGAACTCTCTTTCTTGTCTGGCACGATATTGTCCCGAGCGAGAAACTAGTTTGGTTCGACACGACGATTGCGGAGTTTCAGGCCCAGCTCGCGGCGCTAGAGAAAGCGCGAGTGCGGCCTGCTGCTCTGCCGACTATCGAGCGCTGGCTCTCTACGGGCCAGAATCCACCACCCGAAAAGAGTGTGGTGCTCTGCTTTGACGACAACACGCAGGGGATTTTTGACTTTGTCTTCCCTGAAATGAAGAAACGCAGCTGGCCCTTTGTGGTCTCGGCGCACACGGCATTTGTGGGCGTGAAGACCGGCAAAGACCACGGCGACTGGGCGGAGCTAAAGGCTATGGCACAAGGCGGCGCGACGATCGTTTCTCAGACCCACTCGCACCCACCCGATCTGCGGACGTTTTCGGAGGCGAAGCTCGCCAAGGAGTTTGCGCTCTCAAAAGCCTCGATGCAAAAGCACCTTGGGACTGCGCCGCGCTATGTGACGTATCCCTCGGGCAAGTGGGACGCTCGCGTGGCAGAGGCGGCGCAGGCGGCGGGCTACAGGCTAGGCCTCACCGAGGACTTTGGGCTGGCGGAGCGCTCGCCGCACTGCCTAGGGATCAACCGTTATTCCACACACCGGCGCTGGGCGGAGGCGCTGGCGGCACTTCGATAGTGTTTTTTAGCTCTCCAGCAAGGCCTAGACTGTACCAATAATAGGGGGTAATGAATGATGATCTGCTACGGGAGCTTCCGATATTGCCTCGGAAGAGCGTCACGGATACGGCACTTTTGTCGGATGATATTGAGGCGCTTCTCGTTCAGTTGAGCTCACCCGACTGGCATATCCGCGTGGGAGCCTCCGAGCTTCTCGGGGAGCGACGAGAGCCTGTTGTGGTCAAGCGCCTGGTGCCGCTTCTTGGCGCACCTGATTTTCGTGTCCGCCGCGCCGCCGCCGAGGCACTGGGGCACATGGGAGCCTTCGCCGCTGAAGACCTTCTGAGTGCACTGACCCATAAAAGCGACCTGGTACGTCAGTCGGCACTGGCGGGGCTGCGTGTGGCGGAACAGGCTGCTTGTCCCACTCTGATCGCTGCGGTGCAAGGGAAAAGTAAAAACGTCGCACGCCGTCGTGCGGCGATTGAGGTACTCGGGATGCTTCGTGTGCTGGGTGCTGCGCCGATCTTAAAAGACTGTCTCCAGGATACGGATGCAGAAACACGCTGGCGGGCTGCCACGGCTCTTGGGGAGCTCAGTGCCCTGCAAGCTGTCCCAGAGCTAATCGTGGCTCTGGAAGATAAAGATAGCCAAGTGCGCTGGGCCGCTGCCACCACGCTGGGGCAGCTCGGAGACCGAGTGGCTGTGGAGCCACTGGTGGTTTGTCTGCAAGATAGCCAGGAGGTCGTTCAAGCCGCCGCTGTCTGGGCACTAGGCCAGATTGGGGATGGGCGGGTTGTCCCGGTCCTAATTGCCTTAGTGGCCGAAGGCGCCTCTGATGTGCGGCGCTCTGCGGTCTTGGCGCTAGGGAAGCTAGGCAACCCGGCGGCGCGCAAGTCCGTGATTGGGGTTTTACAAGAGGAAAACACTGAGCTACGGCTGGCGGCAATTGAGGCGCTGAAACTACTTCGTGGTAGCGAGAGCATCCAAGCGCTTATCCCCTTGCTAGGAGAGCCTGAGGCAGCGATTCGGCATGCGACCGTGGAGGCCCTGGTGGGCTTTGGAGCGCAGGCGGAGAAAGCGCTTAAGGCGCAGGCGGGCAAGACCAGTGGCTGGGCAGCAACCGCCATCCAAGAGGCACTTGATCGCCTCTGGCGCGAGCAGCGCCGCGCCGCCTAATATCACTGCCGCCCCGTGAATGGGGCGTCTCGGTGGCGCAAGCGCCGCAAAGCCCGTGCCGGGCTACCGAATGTATCTCCAGCCCGGTACGGGCTTTCCAGCCGCAGGCTACGACACGCCCCGTTCACGGGGCGATTCATTAACTCCACTCTCTAATCTTCGCCTTCACCTCCGCGATGGCGTGTGCGGCGACAATCACACCGGCAGCGCCCCGCTCCAGTGCCTCCTCTAAGCCAATGAGCTGATCGAAAACGGCCTCTATCCGCACATAGAGAGGAGGCTGCTCCCAGGGAAGGATGTCGGGGTCGGGCGCGTCGAAGTCTCCGGCCAGTGCGATAACATCCTCAAAGCCTGTGGTGCTCCCATTGAGGGAGGCTAGGCGTGGCAAAGCGGAGCGCTGGTTTTCGTCTTCTAGTGCCTGCACCAGCTCCGTCAGCTCCTCGCGCAGGGTTTCCACAGGCACGGAGAGGGTGGCAGGATCGAGGCACCAGCGCAGCTTGGCACGTGCCGCTAGCCGGACAATCTCTTCGGGATCTAGCGCATCGAAGGGAAGAGCCAGGGCCAGATCGCCACCACCGACGAGGCTCTGCGTTGCCCAGAGTGAGGCTTCATCCCAAGACTCTCCCGTGAGCAAAAGCCCCTCGGCTCCTGCGGTCATGGCCTCCTCAGCTTCTTTCAGGGTCGTCGCCTCACCCCAGACAGCCACGGCGATTCCTTCGGTGGTGTAGGCGGGAAAGTTGGGCTCATCTAAGAGCACACGGGGCTGGTGCTTTGCCTGAAGCCGGACGATCTCATAGGCGCTGGGCTCGACACTAAGCCGTCCACGCTCGGGCTCCAGCAAGAGTAGTTCGCCCTCACCGATAGAGAGAAGGGCATCGTCCACTCCCGCCAGCAGCGCGATGCCCTCGGGGAGCTGGGGAGGGCGGCTCGGCAGGCGCTCGCTCACCACGCCGCTGAGAATGGCACCGTCGGGGAGGGGCAGTAGGAGCGCTGTGGCAGGATCTTCCGCGACTAGGATCAGTGCCATCGGGACGTCCTCGCGCTTGCGCCACTTATCAATCTGCCCCAGCAGGCTCTCGTCGAGCGTGGCGCGTCCACTCTCTAGGGAGAGCTTGGCCGCCCGACCCATTGCGTGGCCTTTTCCAAAGCCTTGTCCTGTGAGCGTTTTCACGGCCTGCCATCACCCTCGTCTTCTTTATCGCCCTTGATAATCGTCCCTTTCAAGATGGGCTCTAAAATAAGTTTCTCTGCACCCTCTTTGAGGATGATGTCTGCGGTGTCGGAGAGGATGCGCTCGCCCTTATCATTGACGGCGACGACGCTTCCCTTGATTAAAGCACGCTCGTCGTTGCCGAAGTACTCTAAGCTGCCTCCGGTGATGGTCCAGTCTTTCTCTTTGTGCCGAAAGGTGATCTTGACATTGGTGTCCGTGAAGGCGCGTTTTTGCTTCCACCAGTAGCGGAGCTTGTCGCAGGTGATGGTCACGGGGTTCTTGAACTCTTTACGGAGCGACTTGGGGGTGGCCTTGGGATCATCGGGCTTGGGCCGTGCGATGATTTTTACGTCGCCTGTCATGTCGGCGTAGCGCAGCTCTTTTTTGTAGTACGCCACGCCGCTATCGCTGGTGAGCGTGTTCTGGGGATCTTCCATGCGCAGCTTGCCGGGAGCGCTGGCGATCTTATTGTCTTCGTTGTAGAGCACGGTGTCGGAGAGAAACTTGGTCTCTTTGTGAAGAAGCTGGGCATCTCCGGTGAGTGTCCAGAGCACTCCCTGCGTCGTCGAAGCACGCGTCATGCGCTTGCCGTAGGGGTAGTAATCGGGATCCTCGTTGTTTGCCGGCTCCAGCGGCTTGGCAGGCGGCTCGATTTTTTGCACCACTTTTTGCGCCACCGGGGCGGTTTTAGGGGGAGGGGCTTGGGGCTTTGGTGCGGGCAGCACCACTGGCTTGACGTTCTTGACGCTTGGTTTGGTCTGTGTGGTGGGCTTAGCAGGTGGGGGTTTTGTGCCAGGCCTAGGGAGGGTCGGGCGGGTTTGGGCATAGAGCGCAGCGGCGGCGAAGAAAGCGGCTAGGGTGAGGGCAGCAGGTGTCAGGCGTTTCATAGGATCTCGATATCGTCTTTCGTGCCACGGATTCGCCCCCGGAACTCGTCGAGCGAAAAGTCGTGTGTCTCTACATTCAGAGCCAGATCGCGCCCGAAGACTTCATCGTTTTTGCCCGTGACGATCTTGACCGCACCAGGGCAGGTGACGAGCTTGGTGCCTACTTCGTAGCGGAGCTGGGTGCAGGTGATCGTGAGGGTGCCCAGCGACTTGGGCAGGTCACTTGACATGGGCTTGGCGGGCGGGAGAACTTTAATCGTGATCGAGCCTGCTGCCAGAAAGCTCTTGGCTTTGGTATCAAACGAGGCGATAGGGGCGGAGAGCGTGGCGCGTGGCTGGCTATCTTGAAGCAGTGTGGCTTCGAGCCCGCCGGTGAAGTCGAGCTTGGTCTGATCTGTGAAAGCAGCACTTGGTGAGGAGAGATATGCGCCGGGCTTGCCTTTGTCCAGAAGCGTTGCTTTCAGTCCCTGGGTGAAGCGCATCGTGCGCCGGTCGCGCTCGGCGTCTATAACTTTGGAGGTAATAATCCAGGCGGGCTCCCCCTCTTCGTAGCCGGTCACAGAGACATCGTGGAAGCGTACCGCCACTTGTGCGGAGAGAGGAGGGGCGATGGCGGGGGAGAGGCTCATCGCTCCTCCAAGGCGTGCACGACGAAGCGCGATACCCGTGGCGAGCGTCAGCAAGAGAGCCACGAAAATTAGAAAGAAGCGCTGCGTTCGTTCGTTCATAAGCCCCAAAACCGCAACTCCCGGCACAGGGCCGGGAGTTGCAGAGGACGAAGCGAGAGTAGCTTAGATCGGCGGGGGCGGCGGCGGGCCGTCTTGGGTCGCGATCTTGATGACGCCGAGGTCACGGGATGCTCCCCCGGCAGTGGGGGGCACTGGGAAGCCCGGATTGACCACGTTGTAGGAGAGGCCGTTCACATAGCCGGTGTTGTAGTAGTTATTGTTAGGACCCACCACACGGGCGTTGAGCGTCTCCGTGCTGGGGTTCGTCTGGAGTGTGAATGTCCCATCGTTTGCGGTGAGGACACTTGCACCATTGAAGGTCACCACTGCACCCGCAACGGGGATATCTCCGCTGTTGAAATCTACTACCTTTCCACTGAAGGTCGCTCTCACCGTTGCATCTGGTGTTGGTGTTGCGGTACCGCCACCGCCTCCTGAACCGCCACCACAGCCCACGAGTGGCGCAACTAGTAACGCACTCAGTGCTAAGACGACCGCGTAGCGATGACTCTTGCCGAAGATCATTCCCATCCTCCAGGCTGCCCTCTCCGGGCTAGCCAAAATGCCAGTAGAGAGTATAACCGAAACTCGGGCTTCTCTGCAACCCACTACTCTACTCCTACATAGATTGACCATCGTTGCGTTAAGTTCCTTCACGCACAAAGAGAAAATTTCCGGTAAAATTCCCATACCATGAATTCTGTAGGACTGAGCTTACCTGCCCCCGTGGTACAAGCAGCGCTCGCGGGCTGCGATGGCCCTCGGCTTGCGGCGGCGGTCTCACGGGCAGGGGGACTGGGCACGCTGACACTCTGTGCCCCGACGCTGGGAGCCACGCGCGTGCGTCTGGCACGCCTGCGGCGGCTAACCATGCGCCCCGTGCTGCTGGCCTTCACGGGGGAGTGGGAGAAACCTGAGGTGCTGAATCTCTGTGTGGCGGCGGGGCACCGGCACTTTCAGGTCTTCTGGTGGAATGGCCCCCGGCTCGTGCGCCGCATCCAGGATTCGGGCGGTGTCGCGCTCTGGCAAGTGGGAAACCAAGGGCAGATTGATGAGGCACTCGCGCACGGAGCCGATGGGCTGATCGTACAGGGGACGCAGGCAGGCGGCCCGGTGCGTAGCCCCCGTACACTGGATGAGCTGGTGCCCGGCCTCCGTGCACAAGTCGGTGCAGGCTTTCCTCTGATCGCGGGCGGTGGGCTAGCGACGTGTGAGGACGTGAAGCGCGTTTTAGCTCTGGGGGCAGATGCGGCTCTCCTAGGGACGCGTTTTCTCCTCTCCCAAGAGTCCCAGGCTCCGCGATCCCACAAGCTGCGCCTCCTCAGAGCCGCTAATGAGCAGCTCTTTCTGGACACGCAGCTCGTCGGGCAGTGGCCATGCTCGCCACGTCGCCGCCTCTTAACCCACTCGCTCCCCGATGAGCCCAGCCTCTACGGCGGCGAAGGGCTCTCCCGCATCCACGACCTTCCCTCCGCCGCCCAAATCGTTCACCGGCTGGCCCCCTGACCCCCAATATTGGGGGGAGCTAGTGGGGGCCTTTGACTTCCATCCACGTGCCGCCGCAGGGGCCGCCCATTGTGGACTCACCAAAGCCGACGGGGTTGCCGTCGAAGTCTAAACAACTGTAGAAATGGGAGAGCTCCGCGGAGGCTTTGGGAACATAGTGGCAGATAAAAGCCCGCCGGAAGCGATCTTTGCTACTATTGGGGTACGAGCCGTGGATCACGGAGCCATTGAAGAAGAACACATCGCCTGCTTTCATGTCCACCGGGATTGCGGCCATGCCCTCGGGGATATCCACGTGCTGGTCGGTGAAGAAGAGCGTCTTATCGGCAGGTGTGGGGCAGAGCACGGGAAGCTGGTGCGAACCCGGAACGGCGACCATGCCTCCGTTTTCTTGATCCACATCGTCAATGGCCGTCCAGGCGGCATAACACGTATCCGGTGCCACTCTGAGGTAGTAGTTGTCCTGGTGCAAGTCTTGGCCACGTGCCCCGGCGGGCTTAAAGTAGAACATGCTCTGGGCCGCGACGGGCTCCTCTTTCATGAGAAGGCGCAAGAACTCATGGACACGGCGATCGAGCATGTAGCGCATCGAGAGCGGCCCCACGAGCTTATCGGCGTGCTTATGGGGGTGCATCATCCGGGGATAGAACGCCAGGGGATCGTCGTCGGAGTAGCCATCCTTGCCGCCCCGCCGAATCTCCGAGAGACCGTCCACAGGCCCCTCTGCATTCTGCTCCATAAACGCCGCCTTGATTGTCTCCACTTCGTCGGAGGAGAAGAGCCCGGGGACAATCACAAAACCATCGCGATGAAAGGCTTCTGCGAGAGCCTCCACGTTTTCCATAGTGATAAGATACGGCTAGTCTTTTTGAAAGACAAGGGAAAGTATGGCTGGAAACTTAAAGGATACTGCTAGTCTCTCGAATCGTCAGGAGGCGCACCAGCCCAGCGCCACGCCACTGGTGGCAGGGGTCTATCGGGGGGACATGCGCTATACCACTTGGCGTGCACGGGGGACGCAAGACTACTTGCTCATGTACACCCGTACGGGCGCAGGGCGCGTGGGGCATCTGCGCGGCGAGGTGCGGGTTATGCCGGGGGAGCTGGTGCTGATTCGTCCTGGCACACACCACGACTACGGCACCGCACGGGGCGCTGCCCACTGGGAGCTGATCTGGGCACACTTTCAGCCGCGTCCCCACTGGCTAGAGTGGCTTACCTGGCCCGAGCCTGCGCCCGGAATCTTGCACGTGGCGCTAGAGACCGATACCCGTGCGGCGGTCGAAGACGCGCTCTTGCTCATGGACACCCGCTCGCGCAGTGCCCAGCCACTCCGCTCCGCTCTGGCGATGCACGCGCTGGAAGAGGCACTCTTGCTCTGCGCCTCGACCCTTCCCTCCGTCCGTCGGCAAGATGCGCGTGTGGGGGCCGCGATGTCCTATCTCGTCGAGAACCTTGCGCAGCCCCTGACACTCCGTGAAGTGGCACAAGCGACGGGCCTCTCGGTCTCACGGCTCTCGCACCGCTTTAAAGACGAAGTGGGGATCACGCCGGGGCAGTTTCTGGAGCGCGAGCGCCTCGCCCGTGCCGCCCAGCTCCTGCGCTTTACCACGCGCCCGATTGCTGCGATCTCCGAAGAAGTGGGCTTCGCCAGCCCGATCCACTTCTCGCTGCGCTTTAAAAAATCTTTTGAAATCAGCCCACGGGAGTTCCGCAAGCTCGGCGGCTAGCGAGGCTTCCGGTAGAGAATCAGGTAGCTGGCAAAGGTGTGGTTGGCGAGGAAGCCTTTATCGGGAGTGGTGTTGGTGTAGGGCTCTAGCTCGTAGGCGAGGCGCAGGGGCTTGCCGGGCACCAGTGCAGGCGTGAGGTTCACAATCCACGGCGCGACCACATCGCCGGGCGACCAGCCTGCTCGTGGGAACTTCCAGGTGCCGCCTTGGGGGCGGCAGGGATTTAAGTAGACATCGTCTTTCCAGAGCCGGTTGGTAAAGACGCGTCCCTCGCAGTGGAGCCTGCGCCAGAGCGGGTGAAACTCGCCCGCATTGAGCGCATTGGGCGAGCCGCCGTGGCCCGTGACGATGGAGTAGAACGCCGCCCCGACCGTCTCCCGATCCGTGGCAAGCGTCTGAGGCGCGAGAAACTTCTCGATAGGCTCATCGGCGAGGCCGATTCGCGCTACCCCGTTCCAGAGCTTGATGACTTTATACGGCTCACGGGCAATCGGGCCGGGGTAGAAATCAAAGTCAATCGAGACCAGCCAGCCCTCGGAGTAGGTCTCGCAGACGATCTCCAGCTCTTTCTTGCCGCGCAGCAGGGGCAGAAAGTCCGTGAGATCCACTTTCCACTGCCAGGCTTTTCGGTAGGGCGTGATCCAGCGCAGGAGCTCGTAGCGCTCTCCGGTCTCGTCGCTGAGAAAGAGCTGGGCGAGGCGATCCCACGGGTCAATGCCCTTGGGCGTGTTTGCCAGGGTTAATGTGCAGACCACGCGCCCGACGCCGCTGGTGTCGGGAAATGCGACCGTGTTTTTTACTCTATGGTGCTGGGCATCGTTGAGAGCCTGGGTGAAGGCGCTGAGCTTACGCGGCGTGCTCAGCCAGCGTGGCATTCCTTTGCGGCTCACCGTAAGCGGGGCACTCGCTCCGATCAGCACCGGCTTCACCAGAGCCAGCGAGACTTCTGGGACAAAGTAGCTCTCGTAGACTGCAACCCCACCCACGGTGAGCGTGACTTCAACGCCACCCACCACTTCGTCAATGGTGAGGGCCAGTGGCTCGCTCAGAGACCGGGGAGCCAGCCGGTTGGCCAGCTCACGCCCATCGCGGTGGAGAGAGACCTCGCGCTGTGGCCGGTTTGCGATATTGCCCAGTGGCCCAAACATGATGTCATTGCGGCTGGCTCCCGGCGGCGGTGGGGGATTGTAGGTATCAAAGCCCAGCGCAAAGATCCCGGTTAGATTGGGTTCCGCAGGATCATCCAGGCGTGGCAGGCCCGATAGGGGGGTGGACGTGGGAAGAAACGCTAGAGCATAGCCTTTGGGATCTGTGGGCGTGGCAAGCTGCCACCGGACTTCGATTTGCATGGGGGCATTTTACCCGTAAGTCTGGGTACACTCAGCGCTATGGAATATCGTAAGCTGGGCCGCACGGGCCTTTTTGTCTCGGAGCTGTGTTTGGGAACGATGCAGTTTGGCTGGTCTACCGACGAGCCGACCTCGCATGCCGTGATGGATGCCTACTTGGAGGCAGGCGGGACGTTTCTTGACACCGCCGATATCTACACGACTTGGGCGGGGGATGCGAGCTACGGTGGCAAGACCGAAGAGATCATGGGGCGCTGGTTTGCGGAGCGCAAGAACCGCGAGAGTGTGATTTTGGCGAGCAAAGTCCGTGGGCGCATGACCCCTGGCCCCAACGGCGAGGGGCTCTCCCGAAAGCGCGTGATCCAGTGCTGTGAGGACAGTCTGCGACGCCTCCAGACCGATTATTTAGATCTCTACCAGTGCCACTGGGTGGACTTAAACACGCCGATTGAAGAGACGCTTGCCGCGATGCAGACTCTGGTGGAGCAGGGGAAAGTCCGCTATATCGGGGCGAGTAACTACCCCGCGTGGCGATTAATGGAGGCGCTCTGGCACTCCGACAAGCGAAATTTTGCCCGCTTTGACAGCTACCAGCCCGAGTACAACTTAATGGACCGCCAGCTCTTTGAGTACGAGGCGATGCCGCTCTGTAAGCACCACGGTCTGGGCGTGATTCCCTACTCACCGCTGGCGGGGGGCTTCCTCACCGGCAAGTACCGCGCAGGGGCGGACAAGCCCGACAGCGTCCGCGCGGATGGTGCCCTAAACCGCTACGGCAACGAGCGCGGCTGGGCCGTGATCGAGGCGCTGGAGCAGATCGGCAACGACAACGGCAAGACGGTCGCTCAGACCGCGCTGGCGTGGCTCCTCACCAACCCTGTGGTCACGTCGCCGATCATCGGAGCCAACAACCCCGAGCAGCTCAAGGACAGCTTAGGCGCCGCAGGGTATCGGCTCAAGCCCGAGGAGCAGTCTCGACTAAACGAGCTGACCAAGTGGGTGCGCAACGGACGGCCTATCTGGGACTAGCCCGCCCCCCCAGCCCCCGCGCAGCAGGGGAGATTAAAGGAAGAATTCTCTTTCCTCATTGTTCCCCCGCCTGGCGGGGGTTAGGGGGCGAAGTCTTCGAGGTAGTCACGGATGAGGGTCTGTAAGCTCGGCGCTGCGGGAAGCCCGAGGGCAAGGGCTCTTGCGCCGTCCACGGCTACGGGCCAGTTGGCGACGATTCCTTGAATCCGTGCATCGGGCTGGTCTTCAATAGCCCCTAGTGAGAGACTCCGCTCCTCCGCGACTTGTTGCAGGGCCTGGGCGGCGAGGTTCGGGGTGACACTCCGCGCGGGGAGCCCGATAGCGCGGTCCCGTCCGATGGCCTCGGTCGGGAGGTTGTGGAGGGCGATAAGAGAGTCAATCACGGTGCGGTAGCCGGTCATGGGGTGGCGCTGGTCGCGCGAGACGGGCAGGAGGCAGGTCTCGCCGCTCAGAGGCTCACGAAACATTCCGCTGGCCCAGCTCGATGCGGCGGCATTGGGCTTGCCGGGGCGAATGATCACGGTCGGGAGCCGGGCGGTGCGCCCGTCGAAGAAGCCCTTGCGCGTGTAGTCGTTGAGGAGAAGCTCACAGATGGTCTTGGTGATCCCGTAGGTGGTCTGCGGGGTGAGCTTGGTGTGGTCGGTGCAGGGCTCCTGCATGGCGTCGCCGCCGAAGCAGGCGATACTGCTGGCAAAGACCACGCGCGTCTTGTTGCCTCGCTCTCGGGCGGCCTCAAAGATATTGCGCCCCCCGTCGAGATTGACCCGAAGAGCATCGTCGAAGCGCTCCTCACACTCGCCACTGACCATCGAGGCCAGATGAAAAATAGACGTGCTGCGGTGCGTGCCCAGTGCCGCTCGAACGTCGTCTAGAGAGGCCACACTGCCCACGCGCTGCTCAACACGAATCGGCGTCTCGGGCAGAGGCTTGGGGGAAAACTGAGCATCTAGAAGGACGATCTCCTCGATGGGCTCCTCCGCCCCCGACTCCCCGATCAGCGCCCCGCAAGCCAGCAGTTTTTGGCAGAGCTGGTGGCCCAGAAACCCACCGCCGCCCGTGATGATAACTCTCATGATTGCTTGCCAGTGTACACCAAGTTTTGTATAATTCTTCCATGTCCGCCCCGATTCTCTCTGGCTTTGATCTTGACAACCCAGAGCATTTCTTCGAGTTCTGCCGGGTCAATGCTGTCTGGCGGATCGAGCGCAATGCCCAGGGGGAAGTTGTCGTCAGGATGCCTACCGGAGCCGAGTCGGGAAACCGCAATTTTGAATTAATCATGCAGCTTGGTAACTGGGTGAAGCGCGACGGAACGGGCCGGGGCTTCGACTCCAGCACTGGCTTCGATCTCCCCAATGGCGCGATGCGCTCCCCCGATGCGTCGTGGGTGAGCAAGGCTCGTCTTGCCGCGCTCACGGCGGAGCAGAAGAAGAGATTTCTCCCCCTCGCCCCCGACTTTGCCGCCGAGCTGCGCTCCGAGACCGATAGCCTGACGCTGCTTCAAGAGAAGATGGAAGAGTACATCGCCTGCGGTGTACGCCTTGCCCTCCTGATTGACCCCACGCAGAGCAAAGTCCACGTCTACCGCCCCGGAGCTTCCCCCCAAGTCCTCAACAATCCCACCGCCGTAGACTGCTCCCCCGAACTCCCCAGCTTTCTCCTCGACACCATCGCTCTCTTCACTTCCGAACTTTAACCGGAGGGGGTGGCGAGTGCTGCCTTCAGTTTATCGAGTGAGCTGGCTTGGACTTCTTCATGCAAAGAGCCGCCGTGGGAGTCCATGGTGACGATGCAGGGGAAGTCTTTGACTTGCAGCACCCAGATGGCCTCGGGGGAGCCGAACTCCTCCTTGAAGTAGACATCCTCGACACCCAAGATGCACTCGGCGTAGACCTGCGCCGCGCCACCGACCGCGTGCAAGTACACTGCGCCCTCGCTCTGACAGGCTCCCAAAGTCTTGAGGCCCATCCCTCCCTTGCCGATCACCCCGCGCAGGCCGAACTTTGCGATGAGGGCTGCCTGATAGGGCTCCTCACGAATAGACGTAGTGGGGCCCGCGGCAGTGATCCGGTAGGTCTTCTTGCCGCTGGCCTCACCCTCCACCACCACGGGGCCGCAGTGGTAGATAATGCCACCTGCCAGATCAACACCGTCGGGGAGAGCACCGCCATCTGCCAGGTACTTATGAACCGCATCACGTCCCGTAAATATCCGCCCCGAGATCAGAATCTCGTCGCCTGCCTTGAGCTGCCGGATGCTCGCTTCATCCACCGGCGTTGTCAATCTCACCTGAGCCATAGCCGTATTGTACCCTGGAGGAAATGACTGTGAGATTTTTCACTCTTCCGCATACGAATGGAACATAGTGAGTGTCTAATGCGACAAAGGTAAGGGGACATGCAAAACAACAAACCAGAGAGTGCTTTTCCGATTGCACTACTACTCAGCCAAGACGAAGCCGATGCTTTGTGGAGCATACTTCTGTATGCCCCTGTAACCGACGATGTCTCTGAGGAGATGACGGCTCACTTGCTGCGGCGCATTGCCGAGGCACAGAGAGCGCATCGGAAGCCGTGCGGGGTAGAATCCTTGCATGAAGTCTCCTGCGTCTAAGCCCTCCCTGCGCAACCCCCACAACCTCCCTACAAAAATCTGCCCAAGCTGTCAGCGTGCGTTTGTCTGGCGCAAGAAATGGGAGCGTGACTGGGAGAGTGTTCTCTACTGCTCCGATGCCTGCCGAAAGGGTAAAAATGTCTCCCGAAATTGAGCAGGCACTCCAAGCCTCTCTCCCTGCGGTTCTCAAAGAGCTTGCCGAGCTCGTTGCCATTGCCTCCGTCGCCGCCAAGCCTGACTCGCCCATGACCCTCTGCGCCGAAAAAGTGGCGCAGCTCTACCGAAAGCGTGGCCTAGAGGCACACCTAGTCCCCACCGACGGCGGCCCGCCCGTGGTCTATGCCGAGGATCGAGGTGCGGGGGTGGAGGCACCCACGGCGCTTTTCTACAACCACTACGATGTCCAGCCCGCCGAGCCCTTTGAGCTCTGGCAGAGCGATCCTTGGACACTGCGCCGTGACGGTGACTTTCTCTACGGGCGCGGTAGCTCCGACGATAAAGGCCATATTGCCTGCCGTCTACTGGCACTGGATGCGCTTAAAGCGCTTAACGGCGGAGCGCTCCCCGTCAATATCAAAGTGCTGGTCGAGGGCGAAGAAGAGGTTGCCAGTGTCCACCTCGCCGACTGGATCGAGAAGCACAGCGCTCTGCTCGCCGCCGATGTCACACTCTGGGAGTTTGGCGGGATCAATGCCGCCAGCGAGCCCGAGCTGATCTGCGGTCTGCGTGGAATTGCCACGTTCGAGCTACGGGTTCGCACCATTGACCACGATGCCCACAGCGGTGTCGGTGGGACGATCTTGCCCAACGCGGCATGGCGATTGGTGCATGCGCTGGCAAGCCTCAAAGACAAAGATGAGCGCATTCTGATCCCTGGTCACTACGATTCCGTGATCCCTGCCACCGAAACGGATCTCGCGCTTTTGGGCAAGCTCTCCCCGGAGATTGAGGCCGAGCTGCGCGCCGAGTTCGGTCTCTCCCACTTTCTGGACGGGGCCACAGGTGCCGAGCTGCATCGCCGTGCTAGCTTTGAGCCGAGCTGCACGATCAATGGGCTCACCAGTGGCTACCAGGGCGCGGGCACAAAAACCGTCCTTCCCGCCGAATCCACCGCCAAGCTCGACTTTCGCCTGGTTCCTGACATGGATCCCGAAGTCGTGCATCAGAGCCTGCGGGCGCACTTCGATGCGCAAGGCTTCTCCGACATTGAGATCCACTACCTCGGTGGGCAAAAACCAGGACGAGTCGCTCCTGATCACCCGATGGTTCAGCTTGCAGCCCAAACCGCCGAAGAGGTCTATGGTGTGGCACCGAGTATTGTCCCTCTCTCAGCCGTCACCGGCCCCGTTCACCCCTTTGTGGGAGGACTGCACCAGCCCATCGTGACCATCGGCTGCGGCTACCCCGGAGCCCGTGTGCATGCCCCGAATGAAAACTTGCGTGTCTCGGACTTACTTCAAGGCGCACGGCACACGGTTGCTTTCTTGATGGCGCTGAAAACCTAACCCGCAAAAACACGGGTTTTTTGTAAAATACGCTTTGGAACATCTTTCTTGCGGTTAACTGTCCCATGGAGTGTCAGTAAAATCACTCACAGAGAAAGTTACGGAGAGGATGTTGACGCGACGTTCCTTATTGTGTTTAGGGCTTGGTCTGGGAGTTCTGGCGGGCTGTGGTGGAGGTGGGGGCTCTGATAACCTCTCGGGAACCCTTCAAATCGCACAGCTGGCCGTACGCTGGCCCGAGCGTAGCCGCAGTGCGGCGGCACCCGTATCGGCACTCTCTTTTGTTTTGACCATCAAAGCGGCAACCCAAGGCGGTAGCGGCCCCAATGGCACCGGTACACCCGTTGCCTCTACCAGCCTCCTGACGACGATCTCGTCTGTGGATGGCACGATTGCGGAGACGATCACGGTTGCGGCGACGCTCAAGAAAATCGAGCTTGCCACCGGGCTGCGCCTGCGGGTAGGGGAAGAAGCCTACGTTTTATACACGGCTCGGGATGCCAACAATAGTATCGTCGCGCTCCCAGAAGGCTCTGGCTTTCTGGAAGTGACCAGTGGCAATAGCTCGCTTTCGGCAGTTGGTGAGACGCTCAAGGGACTGGCAGGTGGCACCGCGAAAGTCCGAATTCGAGGCAAGACCAGCTTTCCTACGATGCCTCTCTGGCCACGATTCCCTGGTTCGGTGCTTCGGTCTTACATGTCGGTGAGGCGCTCCAGACCTACTACAGGGCCTCAGGCAGAGTTTTCAGATCGTTTAGTGCGGCTTTTAGTGCAGGCAGTGTACTGGTGCGCGGAGCAGGCATAAAAAAGCAAAGGTATACTGTATATTATGCGAGTGCTGTGGTGTTTAGGGGTGTTATTGTGCTTGCTGTTGGTGGGAGGGGTGCAGGCGCAGGATAAGCTCATCTATTGCAACGAGCCCGAGCGGATGCGGGATGCGGGGACGTATGCGAACGCACGCCTACTGGCTGGTCAGAGCTACACGATCTTCTATCACTTCCGAAATAGTAGCAACGACACGGGGGATTTTGTCGTCCAGTTCAAGAGCCTGACTGATGAGCCGTTTAGCTTGTCGTCCAAGCAAGGCTGTGCAGATCCTAGTGGCGATCCGCCTACGGTGGGCCGTCAGGCAATGGCGCGTTTTCTTCGTGCGCCCGATAAGCAGATTGCAGCCGATAAAGGTCTTGCACGCTTTACGTACAAGCTGACCAACCACCAAGTGGCTTCGGGTATGATGGCCATCAAAGCCGATAAAAACGTTCGGATGCGTATCTACTTTAAGCACGATAAGTGGGATGCGCCCCGAATGAAGACTCTGATTCTCGACTCGACGCGTCTAGATATCGATGTGCCGCTGAATGGCGAGCTTACTCAGCATCGTTTTCGTATCGGGATGGGGGAGCGAGATACCAACCAGGCGCGTCTGCGCGACGGCTGCTACGGGATGCTCTACTCCTTCAAGATCGCCGCTCCCGAAGGCCGCCGTGTGCGGATCGGGTTTATCCCGCGGGGAGGCAAGTCCGGCGTGGTAGGTATGCTCGGTGGTGATCTGATCATGTCCGAGATTCGTGAGGCCTATGAGCGGGTAACATTCTGTGAGGCAGTGGTGGGGCCACGCGGTGAGGTGCAGTTTACAACGAGTCCTTTCGGGGGAGTTTTCTACCCGGTTGAGCTCACGTTTCAGCTTCTCCCAGCCGCTGCGAGCCCTCCCAGCCGTTAGCGTAGGAGTGTTTTATGAGTAGCGGCGTGATTCGCAGTGTTGGAGTAAGCAAGGCGTTTGGGGGGGTGACGGTACTAGAGGGGGCTTCGGTTACCCTCTACGCGGGAGAGATGCATGCCTTGGTGGGCGAGAATGGGGCGGGTAAGTCCACCCTCGCCAAGATCTTCGCGGGGGTGCACGCGCCCACTGTGGGCCATCTGGAGCTGGGAGAGCAGCACGTTCACTTCTCCGGGACACGCGATGCTGCCGCGCACGGCGTGGCTCTTATTCCCCAGGAGCCCCAGACCTTCCCCGATCTCAGTGTTGCCGAGAATATCTTTATCGGGCGACAGCCGGGCAAGAGTGGGCTGGTAAGCTGGCGCACGATGCACGATGAGGCAAAGCGCCTGCTGGAGACCCTGGGAGTCTCACTTGACCCCAAAGCCCCCGTGCGCGGCCTCTCTGTGGCGGACCGCCAGATGATCGAGCTAGCGGCGGCTCTCTCCCTCAATGCAAAAGTCCTGATCTTCGATGAGACCACGGCCTCACTTACCCTGGGCGAAGTGGCACGGCTGGCGGAGATTATCGCCCGCCTAAAGTCCGAGGGCTGCGCACTGGCCTTTATCGGCCACCGCACCGAGGAAGTGTTCTCCCTCTGCGAGCGCATTTCTGTCTTGCGCGATGGTAAAGTGGTCTCGGCAGACAAGCCAATCTCTGAGACAAGCGTTGGGGAAACTCTGCGCCTGATGGTGGGGCGCGATATACCCTCCTCCCAAGCTTGGGAGGAGGGCTGGGGAGGAGGGGAAATCTTGCTCGAAGCGCGAAATCTCACACGGCGCAGGAAGTTCACGGATATCTCTCTGACTGTCCATGCGGGCGAGATTGTGGGGCTGGCGGGCCTGGTCGGCGCGGGCCGCACGGAAGTCGCACGGGCGCTCTTTGGGCTTCTGCCACTCGACTCCGGTGACGTGCTCATCAGCGGCGAGCCGGTGAAGATAGATAACCCGGGCGATGCGATGAAGCACGGCCTCGCGCTCGTCCCTGAGGATCGGCAGCTCCAAGGCGCACTGCTTCCCTGGAGTATCTGGCAGAACAACAGCCTCGCAAGCCTCAAGGGCGCCTGGCTTGCTCCTGGAAAAGAGCGCGAGCTGGCGCAGAGCTGGAAAGAAAACTTCGAGGTGCGCTGCCAGAGTGTCGAGCAGAGCCTCTCGGAGCTATCGGGGGGAAACCAGCAGAAAGTGGTCTTGTCCAAGTGGCTGGCGACCCACCCTAAAGTGCTGATTTTGGATGAGCCGACCCGTGGCGTGGATGTGGGGGCCAAGGCGCTGATCCACGACGAGATCCAGAAGCTTACCGCGCAGGGCCTCGGGGTGCTGCTGATCTCGTCGGACTTGCCGGAAGTGTTGGCCCTCGCGGATCGGACCTTGGTGATGCGTGAGGGCAAGATTGTCCGAGAGCTGAGCCGCGACCAAGCCACGCCAGAGAGTGTTATTGCTGCCGCGACGGGCGCGGGCTAGCTAACAACCCGCCCGTGCCAGAAGTGGATCTGTTTGCGCTTCCAGGTGTAGGTCACGGCCAGCTCGTTCTTGCCAAGGGGAATAATCGCGGGATAGGAGAACTCCAGCTTGGGCTCTGTCTCGATGTCTAAGAAGCTAGGCCATGTCACTCCATTGTCAAACGAGAGGGCAATGCGCAGCGGCGTGCGTGCGGCCCAGTTCCCGACCACGGGGTTGTGCGCCAGCGCCAGCGTGCCATCGGGGAGGCGCGCGAGATCAATCCCACTGTTGTTGTTAGGGAGCTTGGAGTCGTAGACCGGCTTCCAGGTGCGTCCGTTGTCGTCGGAGTCTGTGCGCGGGCAGTAGCCGCACGATGAGCGCAGGAGGGCGTGGAGCTTGCCGGGCGCGGACTCCCACAGCGTCGCCTGAATAATCCCATGCTTTTCCCCAAGTGCCGTGCGGTCGAGGTTGGGCGTGCGCTGCCAGGTCTTGCCATTGTCGCTGGACCGGTCGAAGAACGCCTCCCAGGTGCCTTGCTCGCTCGATGCTCCGGCGAGTAGTGTCCCATCGGCCAGAAGGATCGGCTTGTTCTTCACCGGCCCCCGCCCGCCCGTGTCATCGCCAGGGACAAGCTCACGGGCCGCACTCCAGGTTCTCCCCAAGTCGCGTGAGGTCATGGTGAAGGTCTTCCAGTGAGGAATCGTCGCCCCGGTCTTAAACCAGAGGTGGAGGGTTTTGTCCGGCCCGTAGAACAGCACCGGGTTCCAGTGCGCGGTCTCATCAATCTTGGCGACCCGCACCGGCGTGCTCCACGTATTATCTTCTCGGCGTGAGAGCCAGATCCCGACATCGGGGTGCTTCTCTTTGGTGCCGCCAAACCAGGCCGCTACTAGGGTCTTGCCACACAGCGCAACCGTGGACGCGTGGCACTCGGGGAAGGGAGCGTCGGTGTAGATCGGCTCCTGGGTGATTGTCTCTAGACGTTTCATGGGGTCATTATAGACGAAAAACCCACGCCCTGCGGTGAAGATCCAGCAAGGTGATGGCAAGCGCCAGCGGCCACCAAGCGAGTGGAAAGACTGCCAGCAGGATCGCAAAGACCAGGCAGTTGGTGGCAAACGAGCCCAGCGCGTCCCAGCCACGCCGCGCCACAAAAATACCGCCCACCAGCTGAAGTGCCGCCACAACGAGAACCGGAGCCAGCGCGTGCGCCGCAACACTCGCCAGCCAGCCCGTCAGCACGATGCCAAGCCAAGCGCTCCGCCAGCCCAAGTGCCGCTCTGGGCGACAGTCAAAGGGAGTTTTAGGGAGCAGGCGGTAGAGTGGCCAGATCGCCGCTTTTACCCAGCGCTGGCGCAAGACAGGCTGGAGCCACGCCGTCTGGTGCCCCATCAGCAGAAAGAGCGCATCGAGCCCGTAGACAATCTCGCCCGTCGCGCGGTCGATCAGCGGAATCGCCACCCGGCCACGCGCCACGTCCAGCGTCTCAAAGACCTCGGGGCACTGCTCAGGAGCCTGGCCAAACGCCACCCGCCCCGAACGGGGAAGAACCCCAAGGCGCACAAAGCCCTCGGTGTAGAGCTGGCACAGCGGGCAGCTATCGTCGTAGAGGATCACTTTCTCGGCAAGCATTACAAACTCCCTGATTTCTAAAATTGAACACGTTCATATTTAGAATATCGGCGATTCTGTGGCTTGTCAAGAGGCGTTTTTGCCGCCGATTGGAAATCGGCGTCTGCAATGGCGTTCCGCCGCGAAGCCCGTGCCGGGCTGATCTTTCTTTGGTAAAGTACTGTGCGTGACTATTGATGAAATTCAGAGTCTTAAAGATCTTTTGCATCAAATGCAGACGGAAGATCCCCATTATCGTGTCTTTGGATCGGGACGACATCAGTACTTGCTAAATCCAACTCAGCCCGAAGCTGTGCTACAAAGCTTTGAGAAAAGACATGGAATTTCGCTTCCCGAAGGCTATCGTCGCTTTCTGACACAGGTTGGGGATGGTGGGGCGGGACCATGGTATGGTCTCTTTTCTCTAGAGCAGACTCTTGAAGGTAACAATCTTCGCCGACCTTTCCCAGAGGTCAATACGAATGTACACCGTTTCCGAGGCAAGCGACCTGGCATCCTCACTCTCTGTGAGTATGGCTGTGGTATTTATTTCTATTTGGTGGTTCGCGGAGAGGCTTACGGTACTATCTGGCAAGTGGAAGATTCCTACTTTGAGCGTGTTGCACCTTCCTTTGAGAGCTGGTATGGCCAATGGGTAGAGATGCTGCGTCTCAAAGCACAACCGATCCTAGCCAACGAGCGGCGTATTGCAAGTATCCAAGTCGGAATGTCATTAGACGAAGTCATCAGGCTCTACGGCAAATCGGAAAAATGGCACGTCCAATTTGAAGGGCTTACTACTCAGTTTACTCTGGATGAAGACGAGCGCATTCTCCGCATCATCGACCACTGTATCTGGTAGCCCGGAACGGGCTTTGCGGCTGAGGAACGAAGCCACTGCAGACGCCGGTTTTCAACCGGCGCGGCGAATCCGGGAGTCGTGGGTGACGATGAGGTTGCCGTGGGTGGTGCTCCAGCCTTCGGGGCGTTTTTCGGCGCGGTAGAGCTCCATTAAGTGGCAGCGGGACTCCCAGTCCGGGTCGGGGCGGAAGGGCATCTCTGCTGTCTCCTCGAACTGGACATAGCCCCACCACTCTGGGCGGTGCATGTCAATGGCCCACTGCGGGCTCCAGACCCAGTTGTGCTCGGGGGTGCTGGGGATTTTTTGGTACGGCGCAGGGATTTTACCGGAGTTATCCACAGGCAATATAGAGTTATCCACAGGGTAGTCGAAGTTATCCACAGGCTCGATGTCCCACTCGACGCGTGAGAAGTTCACCCGCCACTGCTGCCCGAGAGTGGGACAGTCGCCGCCTTGCAGGGTTTTTAGGCCACTCCAGGGCAGGGCCAGCTCCAGGGTCCAGCCGTGGTCGCGATCTCTGGCATCGTTGAGGGTACCGATAATCTTGACCGCCGTCTTGATGCCCTCGATCTCCCACTCATTGAGCGCGGGGCCACCGTCACGGTAGGGCTTGGGGAGGCGCAGATCCCACGTGGTGTTGAGCGCGTTCATCTCAAACTCGCCGTAGTCGTGGTTGTCGCCATCGGGGTCGAGAAAGACCTCGAAGTCGTTGTCGTAGAAGATCACGGAGTCGTGCTCGGTGAGGGTTGCCCAGATATCGGGCTCCTCTAGCTCGGCTGCGATGTAGAAATAGCTCTCGTCCCAGAGCATCTTCATCCGCGTACGAAAGCGTGGGGCGGGACGGCTCTCGCCTTCAATATCTAAGAAATCATCGCTCCAGGGCGCGGCTTGCCAGACGGCTTTGGTCAGATCACCGTCGATCACAATTGGCTCACTGGCGCGGCCGCAAACATAGCCCTTGGGGTGAGGGTAACTCATGGAAAAGCCTTTCGAGCCGCTTCTGACATTTTCGGGAGTATACCCGATGCGCTCTTAGCGCTGTGTCAGGTTAAAGTTAACGGTGATCGGGTTGTTCGGATTTACCAGTGTCGCCTCCTTGGTCTCGGAGACATAGCCACCCGGAATTGTCTGCACCGTGTAGCTGCCCGCCGGGACGATAAAGAAGTAGTTGCCACTCGCATCGGTGTTGATCGTCTCCAGCTGAATGCCGGAGCGCAGCAAGAAGACGGGGGCATTGACGATAGCGCTGCTGTCCGTCGCGGAGGTGACTTTGCCGGAGATGGTCTTGAGGGGCGCGGGAGGATTGGGGTTAGGGTCTACTTGGAGGGTTAGGTCTCCGGCCTCGTTGATCCCAAAGGCAACCGCCATGCTCTTGAGGGCGATCTTACTCCCCGAGCCCGCCGAGATCTCCGCGGGGCCATCGGGGACGAGATCAATCAGAAAGGTACCATCGGTGTTGGAGAAACCGCTGAGGCTTCCCTGGCTGGTATTGACCACCACGAAGGCGCTCTTAACGGGCTTGCCTGTCTCATCGAGCACACGGCCACGCACTTGCCCGATATTGAGATAGAAAGTGAGCTCGGAGTTGGCCCCTGCGGTTACCGCGGGCTGGAAAGCAAAAATCTGTGGGGTCTTGCCAGGGACGGTGATCGTGGCGGTTGTGGTGCCGATCAGGGCTCCGGTGATACGAAACGAGCCGACCTGATTGCTGGAGCTGGCATTGGCTCGCTCGGTGGTGGTCGCTGACGCACCACCAATCGTGACCGTTGCCCCTTCGACTTGAAGGTCCGCTTGCAAGGAGTCGTAGACGATACCCGTGACGATGCTCGCCTTTGTATCCGTCCCTCCGCCGCCACCGCCGCAACCGGCGGCTAGAGTTGTGAGCGCACTCAGCGCTAGAAAATTTCGTCGTGTCATAGTTGTTTATCGAAGAATCTGGATGGGGCGGATGACGCGGGCGGTCTGCCCATCGTCGGTTCGGGCGGTCAGGGTGACGAGATAGCCACCGGCAGGGAGAGGCTGCCCGCTATCGGTGAGGCCGTTCCAGAGGACGCTCTGGCGCTCGGTGGCGCGGCCTCGGCTGGTGGTGAGGCGACGGACACTGCGACCGGCTAGAGTACTGATCTCCGCCTGAACATCGGCATCTGCGGTAAGGCTATACTCAAGGCGAATGCTACCGCCACTGGCTCGACCTGCGGAGCGGGTGAGGACATTGGTGATTCCCAGAACCTGGCTGCGCTCCGCCTCCGCGACAATCTGGAGCTTACGGGTCTGCCCGGCCTGCACCGCCACGCTCCAGCCTGAGCGGCTTGCCAGTGGAAAACGTGCCCCCGTGGCCGTGTCTAAAAGCGTGAGCCGCAGGGTCTTGGGGAGCGTTTCGAGACCGTCCCAGGCGAGGGTGACATTGCCCGACTGCGCCGAGGTGAGACTCAGGGGCCAGGTTCCTCGGTTGGCATCTTGGCCGCTCCGAAAGTCCGCCGCCATACGCCCACCTGCGGTCGCTGCCTCGCTCCCTAAGGCGAGGCTTACGCCGGGCACCACATCCGGGGGGGCCTCGATGTCCCAGCGTGGGTCAAAGCTCCGTGTGGCACCCGCAGCTGCGCCAAGAGCCACTTCGGAGGAGCGCTTGCCCTGGGTCGCCCGAAGGCGCACGGCCCAGTCGGGCTTGCGGCTTGCGGTGGGAACCAGTGCCCGAGTGGGCACCGAGCGGCCCGGCGTGTCGGGGCCGGGGATGAGCAGTGTCACGCCTTGGGGGGCATAGACCCGTACCCAGTAGCCTCGCCAGTCCGCCGAGAGCGAGTTGGTGGGATTGTACGCCCCTGTTTCTTGGTTGAGCCCCCAGACCTGCTCGGCGATCAGGGAGCCGTAGGGAGCGTTGTTGGCATCGGCTCCCGTGGCGGCACCAAAGACAATGGCATCGTTTTCCAGGTACTTGACAGAGGTCTTGGTGATATCCAGGTCTTGCGAGAAGGGCGTGCCAATTAAGTTCCAGCCGTAGGCCAGGTGAAGGGTGTAGTCTACATCCGTCGCGGGGGTGATCCCGGTGAGGGAGACAGTGGTGTTGATCGGCCCGCCGTTGGGGAGGAACTTCAGGAAGTAGCCCTTGCCCGGCTCCAGAAGCCCGATACTGGGGGTGTTGGGGGCGACCGCGGCGTAGACACGGGTGATCGGGTCCCAGCCCGCCAAGAGAAAGTCCATGGCGGAGCGGCCTAGTGCGCCCTCGACCGTGGGCTCCAGAGGCCGTACGGGAAAGCTGACAAGATTGAGGTTGCCCACCGGAAAGGCGCGGCTCAGGGTCGTGACACCGCCGCCCGCACCGACGGGCCGCAGAACCACGTAGTTGATCCCATCGCCCGTGTTGCGCTGGAAGGTCTGGACCGTGGGGCCGCTGGTGATACTCACGGTCGTCTTGGAGAACTCCCCGAGCTGCGCTCCGACTGTCACCCCAAAGCCACGCCGTGCGACTTTGGCGGTGGCATTGCGGGTCGTGATGGGCGCAAGAACCGTGGTCTGGCTCACTGCGACATCACCGTCTACGCCACCCGTCATGATCCCCAGAAAATCGCCATTTATCCCCTGCGAGAGATACGTCCGGGTCGTCAGGCCGCCCACGGCGAAGTCTGCGACGAGGCGACCGTCGTCAAAGCCTTGGTTGGGGAAGGCGAGCGTGGTCAGAAAACCCTCGCCCGCTTCGATCTGTGTCTGCTGCGAGCCACCCCCCAGGGTGATTCGGGCATTGTCCGAGTTGAAGTAGGTGGCGTAGGCACGCCCAGAGAGCAGCTCTTCGTCGCCGTCGGGCTTGGTTCGGTAGTAGACCAGGGCGATCAGCGACGACTGCTCGCCATTGCCGGCACTGGGCTGGCGCGGCAGGACATAGGCGTAGAGCTTGGGGCCGGTGGTGACACTGGTATCCAGAATGTACTGCTGGGCAAACCACTCGCTGAAGGGGAGGCTCTCGACCGTGGGAAGGACACTGGCCACAAGGCTCTTGAGAGCGGGGACATTTCCCGCTAAGGCCGCGCCTTGGGCATCCGCCGCCGCGTAGTAAGCCGCATTGAAGCTCTTGAAGAAGTCTTTGTTCTCGATGTAGCACTTAAGCCAGGCCGCGCCGCTCATGCCCATGCGCGACTGGAGCATCTTGGCAATGGTGATCTCGCCGTCAATGAATAAGTTGGCCTGTGAGGGCGGGAAGAACGTGTTGTTGCCAAGCGCGGGCTGGTTGAGCAAATCGTAGTAGGGCAGCAGGGTGTAGAGGCTGTTAGCGGTGGGATCGGAGAACCCCAAGGCGGGATCGCGGGCGATGATGGTAGCCGCGGCGCGCGCAAAGCCCTGCTCCCACGCATCGTACTGGAACGTGAGGGGGCCGTGAAAGGCATGAATCAGGTTCAGTAAGCAGGCATGGGCGAGGGAGTCCACGCTCTGGTAAAGAGGCAGGTAGATGCGGTTCTCCGATGGTGAGTAGGCTCCAAAGGCAAGGCGCTGGATGTCTGTGGCGGTTCCGGTGTTAAAGAAGCCCATCGAGCGGATCTTGACCTCGCCGCTAAAGGCAGGCTTGCCGTAGAGCGCGACTAAGCGAGGGTAGACCGCGTTGATAAAGTCCTTGAGGAAGTCTTCGACCACCAGAGTGCTGGTGCCACTGGCGATACTGGCCCCGTTGAAGTTCTCAAACGCGAACGTGAGCTGCCCATCGCCAAAGGCGCGGGTGACACGGGGCGTGACGATCCGGCCGCTCTGGCGGACGGTGACCAGGGTCGAGATGGGGAAAACCGCCGAGCGCTTTTGCTGACTGAGGCTCGGGGCCAGTGCGCGGCTACGGGCTTGCCACTCTTTGCGGAGGCGTGCCTCAACCGCAGTGGGAATGTCTTTACCTTTGGGGATATCCAGCACCACCGACGATTGCGGGCCACTGGAGATCGTCGCAAAGGGCTTGTTGACGAGATTCTTATAGGGGGAGCGCTGGGCAAGAGCGGGAGCGGCAAGCGCCGTCAGTGCCAGTGCAGAGCTTAAAACGAGATTCGAGCGAGTCATCACTTGCTTAGACGCCTATACTACAGGTTTTGCTTCAAGTGATTTTATGAACCCTCCTCCCCCCGCCCCTCCTCCCAATCCTGGGAGGCAGGTTGGGAGGAGGGGAGTCTTTCTACCGATGCACTTCTGGGTTTTCTGCACCGTTTAGGACTCTGCCCCCCTCTCTCCCCTTCCTCCCAGGATTGGCACCCAGAGGGTACCCGGGGGCGGGGGTTAGGGGGGCTTCCTACAGCCGTCCGAGTAGCTCGGGGCGGGGGCGGAGGGCGATCTTGGTGATGCGATGGAGGGCCTGCATCCACTCCCGCAGAGCCTTGGCGGCGTCGTTGCGTGCCGTGGTGGCGGCGATGGCGGCGCTTCGGGCGGCTTCTTGGGCGCTTCGGGCGCTCTGGAGGGTGTTGAGGGTGGCGGTCGCCGCGCTCAGCCCTGCGCCGTTGTAGCCCAGCCCACTCAGCACGGTGCTGTAGGGCGCTTGCCCCGCCGCCGCATAGCCGGAGCGTGCGAGGGTGAGGAGCTTCTCGGTGTCGGCGGGGATCGTGCCCACGACGCCTAGGGCTTGCCGCTCGCTCACCCCCCGGTAGGCGGCGCGGACGGTCTCGCGGAAGTCGAAGTAGGCGATGCGTGCTGCGGTGCGTGCGCTAGTCACGGCCTGGTTTGCCTTGGTTTCGTCCCCGATGGCGGTCTGGCGGATGGTAAAGGCGCTCTGTGCCGCACTCTGGAGCTTCAGCCCGGCATTGAGCTTGGCGCTGCCATAGCCACGGGGGGCGAGGAGGGTGAGAATCTCGGGGGTGGCGAGGATGGTGTCGAGGGTGACACGGCTCTGGGAGATAAAGTTCGCCAGGGCTTCGTCCTGCTCGGCGGGTGTGGGGCGCTTCTTCTTACTCACTCGGCTCTCGATGGTGCTCATCGTGCTCTCGTTGCTACTGGTCAGGCTCTCATCACTGCTGAAAACGATCTCGTTACTGCTCATCGTCGTCTCCTGCGTGCTCAGCACGCGCTCATGGCTGCTCCTACCCTTCGTCTAGCGGCTCATCGTGGCCTCCGCAGCAGTCTTGGCCCTCTC
>JAPLCP010000005.1 GCA_026392155.1 Armatimonadota bacterium
CGTGGGATTGATGTCTCGGTGGGCTCGACCCTTGCGCTTGCCGGAATGCTCACCGCGATGCTGCTCCGAGATCATAAAGACTTGAATGTTTTTCTCGCCGCCGCGATTGGCGCGGGAATTGGCGCGGGGCTTGGTGGTATCAACGGCCTCCTCATCGCCTACGCCCGCGTTCCTGCCATTGTGGCGACGCTGGCGACACTCGGAATCTACCGGGGGCTGGCCTTTGTGGTGAGCGGCGGTGTGCAGGTTAACGACTACGAGATTCCCAAGGCGCTGGCGGCCTGGACCACCAACGGGCTTTTTAACAACAAGCTCCCCGGGGTGGTCTTGGTTGCTGTGCTGGTGGCGCTTCTCACCCACGCCTTTCTCACGCGAACTCGAATCGGTAGAAATCTCTATGCCATCGGCGGCAACCCCGATGCGGCGGCGCTCCGTGGCGTCCCTGTGCGCCCGGTAATTTTGCTTGCCTATGTTCTCTGCGGCATGGGGGCGGGGCTCGCCGGAGTTCTCTACGCCAGCCGCTTTGGCAACGTCAATCCTGCCAGCATCGGCTCTGGCTTCGAGCTGCTGGTGATTGCTGCCGCCGTCATCGGAGGCACGAGCATCTTTGGCGGTGTCGGGAGCGCCACAGGCGCGTTTCTTGGCTGCGTACTCCTAGGCGTGATCAACGTCGCGCTCTCCGTCCTACAGGTCGCCGACACCTGGCAGACCGCTGTTTATGGCCTCGTCATCCTCGCCGCGATCCTCTTTGACGATGCCACGGCGCGCCGCCTGCGCCTCAACGCCACGGGGGAAGAGTGATGAAAAAGCTTCGTGCGTTTATCCCCGAGCTGGTCGCGGTGGGCTTGCTGATCATCGCCTTTATCGTCAGTGCCGCCCGTGAGCCGCGCTTTCTCGATGTGGCGTATCTCTTTGACCGCTCGACGCTCTATACCGAGACGGCGCTGCTGGCGATTGCGCTGACGTTGGTGATCGTCGCCGGGCACATTGACCTCTCTTGCACGGCGATTCTCGCGCTAGTCGGGGCGATTGTGACGACGCTCAACAGTAAGGGGCTGCCGTTTGGTCTTTGCGCCGCGCTTGCCCCCGTGCTGGGCGGCTTGCTGGGGGCAATCAACGGCTGGCTGGTCGCCAAGCGCCGCCTGCCGTCGCTTGTGGTGACGCTCGGCACGATGGCGCTCTTTCGGGGCGGGGCGCAGATACTTTTAGGCGACCACTCCTTGCCCGTCCCCGAGAGCTTCCAGCACTTCGAGAAGCTCGCCATTCCGCGCACCTACTTCCACGCGCCGCTCTTTCTGACCCTGGGCTTTGCGATTGCCGCGGGCCTGCTGCTCCATAAAGCTGTCTTCGGGCGCTTGGTAAACGCCGTGGGCACCAACGCGGAAGCCGCTCGCTACTCGGGCGTTCCGGTACCGGGCGTTCTGATGAAGCTCTTTATTCTCTCGGGAGCCGTCGCCGGAATCGCCTCCCTCACGCTTCTCTCCCGTCTTGGTGTTGCGCGCTTCGACCACGCGCGTGGGCTAGAGCTCGACGCCATCACCGCTGTGGTTCTCGGAGGCACCAGCATCTTCGGCGGGCGCGGCACGATCTTCGGCTCACTCGCGGCGCTGATGCTTATCGGTGTCGTTCAGACCGGCATGGGAGTCGCAGGTGTGAAAGCCGAGAACCAGGTTACCGCCATTGGCATCCTGCTCCTCGTCGCCGTGCTCCTCGCCAATGTCACCAGCCGCAAGAAGCGATAAAATGGCACGGAGATAGTCCTATGCCGCAAACAATTGAAGAGCGAGTTGCCCAGATCGAAGAGGAACTTAAACAACTGCGTCAGCAGCTACCCACTACAAAGAAAACGGGTTGGCGTGCTTTGGTGGGAACGTTCGACGACGATCCTGCTTTTGACGAAATTGTCCGACTTGGCAAAGAGTATCGAAATTCTCAGGTGCCCAACTACGAGGAATCGCAGCCTTAGTTATGTATTTGTTAGATACAAATCATCTGAGCCAGCTACAGCGTCGCGGCCCGGCTCAAGAGTATCTAAGCATGCGTTTAGAGCAAGTGCCCTCGGAACAAGTGGCCACGGCAATTGTCTGTTTGGAAGAAGAGTTTCGGGGATGGATGGCCTATCTTGCCTCGCTACGGTCGGTTGAGGCACACGTCCAAGCCTATCACAGACTTCAGGTACTCCTGGGGAATTTTACTTCTCTAAACGTCTTGCCTTTTGACCAAGCCGCGCTGGATGTTTTCCAGGAACTCTGGTTGCGGCGTATTCGTGTCAGTACCATGGATCTGAAAATTGCCGCAATTGCCCTCGCGAGTGATGCAACTCTGTTGACACAAAACACAGCGGATTTTGCCCGAATTGCCGAACATACTCCCCATCTACGGTTTGAGGATTGGACTGTTGCGCCATGAATCGCTCTTGGCTATGGTGGGGAGCTACCAGCATCTGGTGGGCGGCGAGCCTCATCATTTTTAGCGATCCTGCCGTGAGTTTTGGTCTTGCCTGGATTCTTGCAGTGACTGGCATTGGCTTGGCTGTGCTCTGGCTGATCCGTTTTGTTGTGGCTCTGCACCAACCCGAATGGCGGCGGCTCTTGGTGAAGGAGGCAACCGTTGCGATTCTCATGACATGTGTGGCTATCAGCCCTATTGCGCGTCAGATTCGCTTTCGCCTGAGTAAACCTGCGCTCAATGCCTATGCTAGGAATCCAAGAGAGGCCGAAAATGTTACTCTTGGCCTCTATCGGTTTGAGGGGATCTATCAGACAGAAGACGGCTGGCTGTTTGACCTTGGCGATAGTGGACTGGTGGAGAAAAGTGGCTTTCTCTACCATCCCGGTTCACCGCCAACCGACAACCCGGTGACGAAACATGAGCACTGGTACGGCCCTTGGTATCTTCAGAGCATTGACAGAATGCGGTAACTCAGACGGGGA
>JAPLCP010000174.1 GCA_026392155.1 Armatimonadota bacterium
TATTTTTACGACTAAAGATCTACGCTTAATCACTTGACGATCGTGATGGTATCCTAGTATAATTTGCAGTATCTAGGTGTCCAACAGGTGGTGACATTTTCGAGGAAGCCCAGATGTCGGTAGGTGTCGACCAGATACCAACGACGTTTTTTAATTGGTTGCATCGGAAAACTCTTGTCGAGAGAATATCAAGTTAAATAGGGAAGGTCGTAGAAAAGATCATGAAAAGAGTCTTAACTTTGTTGGGAGCGCTTGCTCTAGTTGCATCCCTCAGCACGCCGGCATCTGTCAAAGCGGCTCCTGTTAGTAAGAACATCACCTGGGGTGAGAGCATCATCTGGGGCGGTATTATCGGTGATAATATTACCTGGGGTGAGACAATTTTACCTGCAGGGACACTCATCGGTTACAGTGTTGCTTCGTCGACATCGGTCTATGTCTGGGCTTGGGTGCCTGGAACCGCCACGCCGGTCATCATTGGTGAGCAAGCAATCTGGGGAAGCTAATACTTTCTCGAAGGCTGCAAGTCTGAAGGCCCACTCTCTCCAAATAGAGAGTGGGCTTTTTTGTTGAATTCTGAAACGCAGGCGGTAAAATAGAGTCTAAGGGAACCGGGGAAGCCAACCGAGAGTATCTTAACTAGAGGAATGCACACCAGTACCATGCGAAAGACATTATCTGAGAGACCAGAGAGAGAAAGTTCAAGAAGGCAGTTCTGTCTTTCCCTTTCGTTCGTCTTACCCCTCGTCAGTAGTATGACAGCATGGGCGCAGGCTCCACAGCCGACTCCGCCGCCGCCCGTTCGCAACAGTGTTCTTCAGCTCCAGCAGACCCCGAAGTATGCTACCAATCTCGCCTTGCCGACAATGGCAGACGACACGTTTCTCGGGCAAGACAAGCCAGGTCCCTATATTCTGACATGGCGAAACTTCCAGTCGGGCGGTGGCAACCCTGTACAGATATTTGTGGATGGCAAGCTCCTAGGCGCAGGGATGTACAACCTCGATGTCGAAAAAGGCGAGCTCCTGTTTCAGAACCCGATCAAGCGGGCGCAGCTTGTCCGTGTGCGCTACGGCTATTATCTGGGGATTGCCACCAAGAACCCTAACGCGACTCCCGCTGCGCCTCTGACGGTCTCGCTGGCCGCCCTAGGAATTGCCAACCTCTCGATGACGGCCCTCCCGACGGCGGATGCCAATGGCCCGCGCATGGTGCTCAACCTTGGCTCCAAGAGCCAGCTTCTCGGTGGCGGGTTTTCGTCGCAGCTGAACTTCGCCCCCGATGCGGGGGGGCAGGGGATTACGGACGGTGTTGCTGCCGATAAGCTAGGAGTTAAGCTTGGCTATGCGGCGGGCAACGCGAAAAATGGGCTGGACTTGGGATTTTTGCGGAGCGGTAAGCAGTTCGCCTCCAGTGTTGGCAAGGGACTGGGCTTCGGTGAGGCCGTTCAGAACATGTCGCTGGCGGGACGCATGACACCGATGCAGTGGCTTGGCTTTAACGTGGGCCGCACCGAGATTCGCGATCTTAATGGCAAGGGGGCAACGGAGGCTCAATCGCTCGGGTTTCGCCTGGGAGGCACCAAAGGCACACCGGTTGCGAATCTCTTACGCAACACCGAGAGCAAAACCGATGCCAAAGGCCTCCTCACCGAGACAGTCACCGAGGGAGGGGATTTCGCGGGGAAGCTCGGCGGTGCCAATCTCGTCGCCAAGCGTAATGAGACTACCACCACCGGCCCCAATAAAAAAGAGAGCAGTGCACTCCAAGAAAATCTTGGCTTCAATCTCAACGCCAAAGGCGCACCTACCCTCAACCTCAACCGGGTCGAGGACTCCAAGACCGATATCACGGGCTTCAAGACAGGCTCGCAGGTAGAGAAGGGCGATCTGGCTGGCAAACTTGGAGGGATCGCTTTCAATGCCAAGACCAATAAGAGCCGGGTTGCCACGGACATAAAAAACGTAAAGCAAGTCACTCAGGTCTACCAAGAGGCCTATAACTTCGCCTACGCTCCTAAAAATCAGCCCAATGTAAGCGTCTCGCGCAACAACGACTTCACGATCAACCCTGCCGGAGTGCGTGTTGGCTCAGGCAGTGATAAAGCGGAGTTTGCAAGCAAGTTCAAGACCGGCAAGTTTAGTGTCGCGGATCTGGTGGCACGCACTCAGAAAGTGCTAACATCGACTCCCGATAAGAAACAAGTAGAAGTCGAGACGCAGACTCTTGGCCTTAACTACACCGGTGCGAAACCTGGAGTCCCCACCGTCCAGCTTGCTCGTATTGGGGAAGAGCGTACCGATGCAAGCGGTATCACAAAGACCGAGAGCGAGATTCTCGGGTTTAAGAACCAGCTCGGGCCACTCAGCCTTGATGTGAAATCAACCAGCGCGGACTTGGTAACCACCGATAAGAAAAACTTCGATATCGAGCAGCAGAGCTACACACTCGGCTACGGCGATGGGAAAAAACAGCCCAAGTTCGGTTTCTTCCGTGCCGAAGATGAGCGCAAGCAGGAAGGTAAAGACTGGTTTGGAGCTGTGGCAAGCCGCTACGACGTGGCCCATCAGGTCGGCAGCGCCAACTTTGTCTACCAGCTCCAACAGAACACACAAGTCACTGCGGATCAAAAAGAGACCGACACGGATCTGGCAACACTTCAAGTGCGTCTCGCCAATGGTCCTAAACGTCCTGCGCTGGCGTTTACTCGCACTGCGGATGAGAAGACCGATGCGCTGGCAAAGAAAACGGAAGTGGTTGTCAATAAGACGGAGCTGACCAGTAAGCTGGGAGCGGCAGATGCTGTTGTTCGTACCACGCAGGCGGAGACAAACACGCCCGACCCTAAGACCACGGGAGTGGCGCAGGAGACTGCGCTCTCTCTCGCGGCTGTGGGAGGAGCCAAGGGAACCGGCGCAAGTATCACTGTCACCACGGGCCAGTCGGCGACAGGGGCAGCGACCGAGCAAAAGCAAGGGGTGGGCGTAAAACTCCAGCCATCGCCTAAAGTCACTCTCTCGGCAGAGCAAAAAGATCAGGTCATTACTCCCTTTATGCCCGATGGTAAGACAGGAACCGTGAAGAATATCACGAGCCTGACGACGGGGGCGGAGCTCATGCCAATGCCAGGAACCAAGCTCACCGGAGCCTTTCAGTCCACGGAAGATGGCACTACACGGGTAGGAGCCAACAATTATGGTGCTGCCTTAGGAACAGAAAAGAGTGCCTTCCAGTTCACCGGCAACCTCAAAGACCGCTTTGCTCTGGGAAGTGCCACACCCAATGTGGCGGCAAACTTAGATACAGCTAACGCAAAGTTGGCACTACGGCCCTTTGCCGGTTTCCAAGTAATGGGTGCCTATACTCTCAACCCCGAAGACCCCGCAAAACAAAATCAGATCAATCCCCTGACACGTCGTGAGTACGGACTCGCGGCCAACCTGGGGGCGATTCAGCTTGGTGGCACGTATGCCATGAATGAGTACAATGCCAAGCACCCTGAGGCCGTTAAGGCAGGCGCGGCAACGTTTGGTGAGTACCAGGTGAACCTGGGGATGCGCTTCAGCCGCTACACCAATCTCAATGGTACCTACAAGAACACGTTCTTCTATGGCGCAGGCCCGAAAGGCTTGCAAGTTTACACCTTTGGACTGACACACAATGTTGGCTCCACCATGAACCTTACCATGGGGGGAAGCATGACCTCGAATCTTGCCATTGCGTCTGGAGCACAGCGCAACGAGTACAAGGCTGAGGCCAAGCTTGGCGTTAAGTTTTAGAGTGCTAGAATAGTCCTTTCTCCTTGAGTGAGACCCAGCGGTTGTCGCCTAAGACGATGTGATCGAGTATCTCAATCCCCAGAAGCTCCCCGGCCTCTGCGAGGCGCTTGGTCACGGCGATATCTTCTGGGCTGGGTGATGGGTCGCCCGAGGGATGGTTGTGGGCCACAATCAGGCTCGCCGCTCCATGACGGATGGCCTCTGAGAAAACCTCGCGGGGGTGCACGATGCTGCTGGAGAGATCCCCGACACTCACCGTCCGGCTCCGAAGCACGCCGTTTTTCGTGTCCAAGAGAAGGGCCATGAAGTGCTCACGCTTCTCTTCGCGCAGCATCGGCCCTAGTAGATTGTAGACATCGCGCGGGGAGCGGATCTTGGTGCGCTCCTCCGGGCTTGCCGCCACCAGCCGCCGCCCTAGCTCAATGGCCGCCTTGAGCTGTGCCGCTTTTGCTGGGCCGATCCCGTGAACCCCAGCCAGCTCCTCAATCGTGGCATGCGACAGCCCGCGTAGGTTCCCGAACTGGGCCATTAAGTGATCGGCCAGCCCTACCGCGCTGTATTTCTCCGTCCCGGTGCGTAGCAAGATCGCCAGAAGCTCCGAGACAGAGAGCACGTCGGCTCCGTAGTGGATCAGTCGCTCGCGCGGGCGCTCCTCCGTGGGAAGCTCTCGAATTCGTGTATGGTACATAGGTTTTGGTTTCCTCCAGCCCTAGAACGGGTGAGAGATGCCAATTCTGATAAAAACGGCTAGAATATTTTCATGACGACCTATGAAACTTTGTTTCTCATTCCCAACCTAGCTGGCAATCCGTTTGATCCAGAACAGAACAATGTTGTTGTGGACTTCTATGGCACAGGCGGAAAGACCAAGACCATACTTGCCTTTTTCGATGGTGGTACCACCTGGAAGGCACGCTTGACGGCAGAGGGCACTTGGAGAGCGCAGCGTGTGATCCGAAATGGCTTGCTGGTAAAGACAAAGCTCACCACAACCTCACAGCCGCAGCCTTTGCACTTTGTCCGGCGCAAGGGGCTAGGCTTTGCCTACGACAATGGCAAGCCCTACTGGCCCATGGGGCACAACGTGGCATGGCGCTCGGGCAATTTTGATGTGGCCGATGCCTTTGCAAAAATGGGTGGAGCGGGCGAGAACTGGTCGCGGGTGTGGATGTGCCACTGGGACGGTAAGAACCTAGACTGGGACACCAAAGACGACACACTCAGCTTGACCGTGGCAAAGCGCTGGGATGGGATTGTGGAGGCTGCACAGAAGCATGGGATTTACTTCCAGCTCGTCTTGCAGCACCACGGGCCCTACGCACTTAATGTCAACTCTAACTGGGGCGAGAATCCGTGGAATGTCAAGAACGGCGGTTTTTTAAAGACCACAGCGGAGTTTTTCACGCACCCCGAGGCACGGCGGCGCACCAAAAATAAGCTCCGCTATACCATTGCCCGCTGGGGCTACTCCCCGAGCATTCTGGCATGGGAGCTTTTCAACGAAGTCGAGTGGACGGAGGGCGCAAAAAACGCACCCAAGACCGTGGAGACATGGCACAAAGACATGGCGGCGTATCTGCGCAGCCTGGACATTCACCAGCATCTTGTGACGACCAGCTCCCATCTGCCTGGCGGTGATCTCTACGCGGCGGTGGACTACGAGCAGCCCCACGCCTACCCGCCGGATCTAGCGGCCACAGCGCTCTCCGTGAAGCCAACAAACAAGCCGATTTTCTACGGCGAGATCGGTCCTTCGGGAGATCTCAATGGCGATGATGGACGGTACTTAAAAGCGGGGCTCTGGGCCAGCCTCTTCTCGGACGCGTCGGGGGCGGCGCAGTACTGGGCCTGGGAGAATGTCGAGAAACGTAACCTCTACGGGCTCTTCAAAGCGGCGACGGGATTTATGGCAGCCTCGGGCGTGACGGCGCTACGTCCGGCAACCGTAGCCGTCACGACACCCGATGGTGGCGTGGCATCATCGGGGCCGGGAAAAGGCTGGGGGGAGACCAAGCGCACTCTATTTCCTGTCCGTGCCGATGGCACGATCGAGGGAATCGGGGAGATGCCCAGCTTCTTGCAGGGCACCGCGCACCGCGAGATGTTCCCCAAGGCCGACTTTCCCGTGACACTGAAGCAGGCGGGAAGTATCACAGTAGAGGTGCAGACTGTGGCACGCTCTGGGGGGACTCTGGCCATCAAGCTCAATGGAAAGACCATCGCGGAGAGAGCCTGGCCCGCTAGCGGGAGCGACACTCAGGTCAATGCCACCCTCACGGCGGCAATTCCCGCAGGCACCCATACCCTCACCCTCGAAAACCCTGGCGCGGACTGGGTGACGATCCGCAAGATCACGGTGGGGCCTGTGGGAGCCAGCGTGTCTGTGCGGGCAAAGGCCGACAGCACCCGCGCCGCACTCTGGCTCCGTCGCACAGCAAACGAGGCCTATCCTAGTGATGGGACACTCACGCTCAGCGGCCTGCGCGTCGGTGCCTACAAGCTAATCTGGTGGGACACGGTGGCAGGCAAAGCGATTCGTGAGCAGAGTGTCCGCGCCACAGCCAGTGGTCAACTAACCATAACTTTTCTTCCCTTTCGCGGCGATATCGCTGCATTTTTAAAGAGAGTAGGATGATGCAAGAGAGATTTTTAGCCCAAAAAGTGCGTGGTTTGACCCTCGCCGAAAACCTCACCGACGAGCAGCTCAACGCCCGCCCCGACAGCGATACTTGGTCGCTGGGAATGCAGCTCGATCATATTGCGATATCACTGGAGAAAGCCGTCGGCGAGATGGAGAAGTCGCTTGCGAAAGGCATCCCCTCAGGTGATCCTGCCGCGTGGAGTCCTAACTTCTTTGAGCGCAAGTTTATCGAGATGGTTGGAGCCAGACCCGGTGGGGCGATAACGCCTGTTCCCAAAGGCTTTGAGCCGAGTGAGGCGCACTTAGAGAAAGAAGCTCTCCTGAGCCGCTACGCCGAGGCACACGATAAATTTGTTGCCGTGATCGAGCGCACGGCAAGCGCCGATCTGAAGCGCATCAAAGTCGCCTCCGCCGCACTTCCCTTGCTCAAGCTCTCGCTGGGGGCATGGTTTGCCGCGATGGCAAACCACACCGACTATCATTTAGAGAAGGCAGCGCGCCTAAAGCCCTGAGCTGAGCACGCCGCCTGCCTTGGTGGAGACCGCACGCGTCGCGGGAATTCCCGGTAGCCCGAGCTTCTCCGCCAGAGTGGTCTCCGGCTTTGCCGCGCCTTGTTGACTTCCCAGCCCCTTAAACACTTCTAACTTCTTCGGTGCGGGAGGCAGCATCCCTGTCCAGCGCACAGACTCCAGGAGCTGCGAGAACGCCACGACGCCTTTCTCGGCACGGGGCATGGGGGCGGTGTACTCAAACACATAGAGATTCCCCGCAAAGAGTGCGAGCATCTGGTAGCTACGAACCGGCTTGCCATACTGGAGGCGCTCGATCCCAGAAAAAGACGCGGTCGCGCCGCTGACCTGCATGCCCTCGGCGGAGCCACGCAAGAAAGTCTTTCCGGGGAGCTTGGGGTGAAAGTGGGCGTAGACCTGGGCCGACGACTGTGGCTTCAGCTCGGTGAGGCCCGTGTTGCGCTTCCAGAGCTGGACGGTGATTCGCTCGCCCGCTACTGTCAGGCCACACCAAAGATAGCCCGGCACGGCGACGCGTCGAAAGCCAGCAGGGGCTTCAAACGAAAACTTTTCTTTCGGGTAGTTCATGCGGTTCATAAACGTCATTTTCGGTTGCCAGAGGCTTTGCCTGAAGTACAATAGCACTTGTGGATGACGATGCGTTTTATTTTTCTCCCGCCGAGGGCTTTGCACGGCTGGCCGACACCTACGATCTACGGCTCTCCGGCAACCCGATGTTGCTTTTAGAGACCTCACAGACTCTGGCGGCGCTGCCCAATGTGGCCGGAAAAGCGGTCGCCGATATTGGCTGTGGCACGGGGCGCTATGCGATTCAGTTGATGCGGCTCGGTGCGGAAAAAGTGGCGGGGGTGGATCTGAGCCCGGCGATGCTGGAAGTGGCGCAGCACAAGTCCCACAGGGCGGAGCTACCGATTGAGTGGGGAGTGGGCGATCTGGCCGAGCATATCCCCATCCCGGATGCCACGCTCGATGCCGCGGTCTGCGCACTGGCCCTGACTTTTGTGGAGTCTTTGAACACGGCGTTTGCGGAGCTGTCACGGGTGCTGAAGCCTGGCGGCGTGCTGGTGGTCTCCGAGCTCCACCCGCTGGGCCTCACTTTGGAGCGTGCGGCATCAAGTGCGGTGTTTCGCAAAGACCGTGCGCCGTACCTGCGCTTCACCGACCTCCAGGGTCAGGAGTGCCGCATCGCCCGAACCCCCCACACCCTCGCGGACTATGTCAATGCGGCATATGCTGCCGGGCTCACGCTCACTTTTGTCGCCGAGCCGCTGGTAGATACGCGCCTTGCGGTGACCTTTGGGCACTTGAAAGAAAAAATCGGCTTGCCTTTGGCACTCATCCTGAGGTTCCAGAAGTGCATGTAAGCCGCTTAGAGCTCACGGATTTTCGCAACTATGTCCGCTTGGATTTCTCACCAGGGGAGCGGCTGAATGTGCTGGTTGGCCCCAATGCGCAGGGCAAGACCAATGTGTTAGAGTCGCTCTACGCGCTGGCGACGACCAAGTCTCACCGGACAAGCCGCGATACCGAGCTGGTGCGCTTTGGTGCCCCACTGGCGCGAGTCGTGGCGGAGGTGCAGAAGCGCGGCGATATTTCTAATGACTTAGAGCTTGCCATTGGTGCGGGAGGAGTGGGGACATCGGGGAAGCTGGTGAAGCTGGGAGGGAGTAAGCAGCCGCGCTTGACGGACTTACTGGGGCACTTAAACGCGGTGCTTTTTGCCTCGACGGATCTGGATATTATCCGGGGCGAGCCCGATGAGCGCCGTCGGTTTCTCAACTACGAGATCAGCCAGCTCTCGCCACGCTACGCCCTGGCACTGGCGGCGTATCGCAAGGCGCTGGAGGGGCGCAATCGGCTCCTCAAAGACTTCAAGCATGGCCATGGGGATGTGGCATCGCTGGAAGCCTGGACCGCGCCGCTGGTGGAGCACGGGGCAAAGCTCATTGAGCGCCGCCGAGACTGGCTGCTACGGCTTACAGCGCTTGCGGGGCCGATCCACGAGTCGCTGACGGGTGGGCTGGAGACGCTCGATGTGGGCTATCAGGTGTCGTTTCCCCTCACCGATCTCAGCGTCCCCGAGGCGTTTCTTGCCTCGCTAAAAAACGTCCGCCGCGAGGAGACCGCACGCGGCGTGACAACGCTAGGGCCACAGCGCGATGATCTGACGTTTCGTATCGGGCCACCGGGCGGCACGCTCTTAGACGCCCGCACCTACGGCTCTCAGGGCCAGCAGCGCACGGTCGCACTTGCCTTGCGCCTCGCGGAGCGTCAGCTGATCGAGGAGACCGTCGGGGAGCCGCCGATTGTCTTACTGGATGATGTCCTCTCTGACCTAGACGAGAGCCGTCGCAACCAGATCTTCGCCCTCTCCCTCACGGGCGGACAAACGTTTTTGACAACCACGGATCTCAGCCCGATCCCACTGGATGCCGTCAAGAACGCCCGAGTGATCACCGTTCGCCAAGGCGTCTTCCGCGATGTCTAGCCCTGTCTTGCGGTAGCAGTGGTAAACTCAACGCAGTATGCAGGAAACAACTCTTTGGTATGAACAGCCCGCCGCCGACTGGAACGCGGCGCTTCCCGTGGGCAATGGGCGCTTGGGGGCGATGGTCTTTGGCGGGATTGAGCACGAAAGAATCCAGCTCAATGAAGAATCGCTCTGGGACGGCTACGCGCAAGACCGGCACAATCCAAAGGCAAAGGCGGCGCTACCGGAAGTGCGCAAGCTGATCTTTGCAGGCAAGCACCAAGAAGCCGAGGCACTCTGCAAAGAGGCACTTTTGGGTATCCCAGAGCGCATCCACTCTTACCAGAGCCTCGGGGATTTGTTTATCGAGCAGACACTTCCCGGCCCGACAAAAAACTACCGGCGTACCTTAGACCTAGACACGGCAGTTGCCAGCACGGCGTTTACGGCTAAGAGTACACGCTTCACCCGCGAGGTCTTCTCCAGCGCCCCCGATGACGTGCTCATTGTCCGCTTTCACACCGATGCACCCGAGAGCCTGAACCTCAAGATTCGCCTCGCACGCGCTGCCAAAGACGCGAATCAGACCTTGGAGATCAAGGCCATGGGCCGCGATAGCCTGGCGTTGCGTGGCCAGATCGAGCGCGAGGGCAGGGGGCTTCACTTTGCCTGCTTTGTCCGTGCCCGAGTTGAGGGCGGCTTGGTCAAGGCCACCGACGACACGATCCAGATCGTGGATGCAACCGTAGTGACGCTCTTTCTGACGGCCCGAACGAGCTGGCAGGCACGCAACCCCGAGGACGCGCAAACCACGCTAGAAGATGCCTTTCATCGCCCCACCACTGAGCTGATTGCCCGCCACCAGGCCGAGCACCAGCGGCTCTTCCGGCGCACGGAACTCTCACTTCCCGCCACGCAGGCTAAGCTGCCCACCGACAAGCGCCTCAAAGAATTTCCTGAAGACCCCGGACTGGCGGCGCTGTACTTCCACTACGGGCGCTACTTGCTCCTCTCCAGCTCCCGCTCCGAGAACCTGCCCGCCAATCTGCAAGGGCTCTGGTGTGAGCACATGAAAGCCCCGTGGAATAGCGACTACCACACCAATATCAACCTCCAGATGAACTACTGGCCCGCCGAAGTGACCAGCCTCTCGGACTGCCACGAGGCGCTTTTTGCCTATACCGAGAGCTTGGTCGCTCCCGGCAGAGAGTTCGTCCAAAAACACTACGGCTTCAAGCGGGGCTGGGTGGTGCACCATCTCTCGGATATCTTTGGTTTTGTCGCGCCCGCCGACGGGATCTGGGGGCTCTGGCCACTGGGTGCAGCGTGGCTCTGTCAGCACCTCTTTGAGCACTGGCGCTTCGCTCCCGAAAAACAGAAGCACCTCAAGCGGATCTATCCGATTCTGAAAGGTGCGTCGGAGTTTTTGCTGGACTTTGCCGTCGTGGGGCCAGACGGAAAGCTCACCACGTGCCCGTCGCAGTCGCCGGAGAATAGATTCCGCACAAAAGAGGGCGAGGAGTCTTGGTTCACCTACGGCGCAACGATGGACCTCCAGATCATCCGTGAGTGCTGGGAGAACACGCTGGCCGTGGCGCAGCTCCTTGGCACCGATGACAGCTTCCAGAGCGAGCTAGAGCGTGCCCTTGGAAACCTCGCCCCGCTACAAATTTCTCCCCGCGATGGCCGTCTACAGGAGTGGCAAGAAGACTACGACGAGCCCGAGCCGGGCCACCGGCATATCAGTCATGCGTATGCTTTCTACCCCGGCAATGCCATCACGCTCCGAGGCACCCCCGAGCTGGCCGAGGCGCTGAAGAAGACCATCGTGGCCCGACTAGCGCATGGCGGCGGGCACACCGGCTGGAGCCGTGCGTGGTTGCTCTGCCTCGCGGCGCGCTTCGAGGACGGCAAGGCCGTGGGCGAGCATCTGCAAGCCCTCTTTACCCAGTGCACGCTCCCCAATCTCTTCGACTCCCACCCACCTTTTCAGATCGATGGCAACTTCGGCGCGACAGCGGGAATCGCGGAGTGTCTTCTCCAGAGCCACGCCTACGAAGTGCATCTCCTACCAGCTCTGCCGCCTGATTGGAAATCAGGCAGCATCACGGGCCTGCGGGCACGCGGCGGGATCACGGTGGAGTCGCTCGCGTGGGCAGAGGGCAAGCTCACACAAGCCACTCTGGTCGCAAGCCACACCCTCAAAGTCCCCGTACGCGTTCAGGGCTCAGCGCACACCAAGCTCATCACGCTTCCTGCCGGAAAATCCGTGGTGATTAAGGGGTAAGCTTTCCGAGCCCCACGATCACGGCTTCACGCAAGTCGCCGCCGACACTGAGGCGGCTTGCGTCTATTTTGAGTGTCCCCGTGGCCGTAAAGTCCACCAGCGCAACCGTGTAGAGCTTCGCGGGATCGCTTACGGGGGCGCTCAGGATCAGGCCCTTGTTCTTCTGCTTTAGCTCGGTCAGCTCCGCGCCGGTCATCGTCAGAGTGGCGACTTTATTCTTAAAAGGCATCACGGCCCAGATATCGTAGCGGGTGAGCGTCTCGGTGCGGAAGGCATCGAAGAATCCATCGCCCTCTACATGGAGCCCAATTTCCGCGTTGGTTGCTTTGGCGAGCGCCAGAGCCACCGCCTCGCTCGTGTGGCGCGTGCGCTCGTCGGGTGTGGCCCCCAGAAAGCGCTTTGGCAAGAGCACCGTGGGGCCGTTCTTTAGCGGCGCAGCGTAGGCATCCGCGACCGCTTTCACGTCTTTTGCCTCTTTGAGCTTTGAGGTAATGGGGAGCAAGGTGTAGTCGTAGCTCGCCAGCTTCCAGCCACCGGCAGGCGTTTTGGCAAAGTGTAGGTCGAACTTTCCGAGATTCACTCCAAACTCGCCGGTCTGGACAATCGGAACCCCGTTGACCTCGACCGCCTTGTACAGAAACGTGTGCGAGTCCCCGCCGACAATCGCATCAATGCCCGGCACCTCTGCGATTTTCTTATCGTCGTCCACGCCCACGTGCGTCAGCGCCACCAGCACATCGCAGTTCTTACGGACAACTGGCACCCACTTTTTGGCCGCCTCGACCGGATCGCCGACCCACCAGCCCTTCACTTGCGGATAACCACTGGAGCGCGGCGCGGTCAGCCCGAGAAAGCCCACGCGCACGCCGTTGATCTCGCGCACCAGATACGGGTGGACGCCCGGAATCAGCTCGCCCTTTGCCGCCTCCCCGACACCCGCATTGGCACAGACCCAGGGAAAGTGCGAGCGGCGCAGCACTTGCAGTAGCGCGTTCTGCGCCCCGGTGGCATCGAAGCGCTCGGCGGCGTCTTTCAGCTTAAACTCATTGTTGCCCACCGTCCCGATATCGTAGCCCGTCGCATTGAGCGCCTCGATATCCGCGATTCCCTCATAAGCATTGGTCAGTGGGCCACGGGTCGCCACATCGCCCAGATCAATCACCATGACCGGGTTCTTCGCCTTTTTCTTCAGCTCCCGAATCAGAGTCGCCCGCCGCGCCGCGCCCCCCACCGATGCCTGCTCGTCTTTGCTGCGCTCCGGCTCGGTGTAGGCAAAGGGCAGCGTGTGCCCGTGCAGGTCGTTGGTGTGGAGAATCGTCAGATCCAGCTTGTCTTGCGCCCACGCAGGGAGCACGGCAAGAGCAAGAGCGGCGGCGAGAAAAACACGGCGGGTTAGCATGTCGCTATTTTACCCCGTGCCGCCGGTTGAAAACCGACGTCTGCAGTGGCGTTCCGCCGCGAAGCCCGTGCCGGGCTCGGGATAAAATAATGACATATGACCACCTGGGAGATCGTTGAACGCGGAGAAGAGCTCTACCAAACCAAAATCCGTGTGCATGTCGAGACGGAGGCAAACCAAGGGAAATTCGTCGTCTTAGACATCCTGACCGGTGATTTTGTGCTCCATACAGACTCTCCACAAATTGCCGCTAACCGCCTGCGAGAGAGGCACCCACAAGCGGCGATTTTTGGCCTCCAGATAGGCGTGGACGCTCCCTACATTGTCGGCCTTCCCAAAACGCCTCCCCCACCAGAAAGTTCAAACACAGAGGTACGGTCTTACCAAGATTATGAACGTGAGCTGGCCAAGCTCGTTTCAGGGCTTTCCCCCTTGACAGGTATCCGGTTTGGACTCTCATGCGTGACTACTCTCACAAGGCTTGCCCAGGAAAACATTGACGCAGAAGTATCCGCAGAGCATAAAATTCTCTACGGTGCGATTTTCGAAGAGATCGAGCACAATAGCGGACAGGGAAAACTTCTCTCTACAGAGCGGGCAAGCGAGCTAGGCACTGCGCTACTCAACAATATTATGGGCACAGACACCGATACCTGGATTGATGTAGACTCCCTTGTGTCCAACTGGGTACTTGGTCTTCACCATCTCCTTCAGTACTGCCAGAAACCCGACCACACCCACTTAGAAGCAGTGGCGACAGAGGTTATTAACACCCTGGACTATCTCCACGATCCAGGGTTGCCTGCGATGTTCACTCTGGCCCCTTTCCACGACGAGTGGGAGCGTCAGCAACGCGCTGTAACTGAGGAATAAAGATAGGATCTACACCGTGACGGTGCAACCGCAGGTGAGTGTGATGCTCTGTGGCGACGGGTAACGCTGCTCAGAGTGGCCGGGGCGGAAGTGGCGTACTTCGCCTGTGGCGGGATCGAAGACAATCACATCCTTGATGCCTTGGCGTAGAAAAAACGGCACCCCGACACTGAGGTCCTTGCCTTCGTAGTCCGGGCTGACGATCTCAATCACGGCCTCGGGGAGCATGGTGACCGCCGTGGTCTGCTCCTCGGGCTCACCACAGAAAATCGCGATATCGGGGCGCTTGAGCGAGCCATCGGGGAACTGGACATAGATATCGGCGTAGTGAACACAGCCACAGTCGGTGATGGGGCTTGCGGCAGGCTTGATTGAGGCGCGAATGCGATCCACGGCCCGCTGGTGGCGCACTGAGGGAAACGCCTCCCAGGTCGTGATGCCGCCCGCCACTTCCAGCCGGACACCGCTCGCCTCGCCCAGCCGAATCGCCTCCTCAAAGCTGCTCATGCGGCTATTTTACCGCCGATTGAAATCGACGTCTGCAATGGCGTTCCGCCACGCAGCCCGTTCCGGGCTAAAAATCCCCAGCCTGGAACAGGCTTTGCGGCTGAGGGACGAAGCCACTGTTGACGCCCAATTCTATTGGGCGCTACTTCAGCCCGCCGAAGCGGCGCTCACGGCGCTGGAACTCGGCGATGGCTTCTTCGAGGTTTTCTTTGCGGAAGTCGGGCCAGCGGACGGGCGTGAAGTAGATCTCGGCGTAGGCGATCTGCCAGAGGAGATAGTTGGAGATGCGCAGGTCACCGGCGGGGCGGATCAGCAGGTCCGGGTCGGGCATACCGGCGGTGTAGAGCTCCTGCTCAAAGAGCGTGTCGTTGATCTGATCGGGAGTCAGCTCGCCCGCCGCGACTTTCTCGGCGAGGCGACGTGCGGCGTCCACGATCTCGGCGCGCCCGCCGTAGTTCAGGCAGACATTGAGAATCAGGCCCGTGTTGGCGCTGGTGACCTCGCAGTGGCGGTTGAGTTCTTTACGCAGATCGGCGGGGAGCGCCTCCAATCTACCGGAGAAGCGCATCTGGACATTGTTCTCGTGCAGCTCTTTGAGCTCACGGCGTGCGCCTTCCACAAAGAGCCGCATCAGGCCGTCGGTTTCGAGCTGGGGGCGGCGCCAGTTTTCGGTGGAGAAGGCGTAGAGAGTCAGCGCCTCCAGCTTCATGTCCGAGGCCGTACGCACGACCTCGCGGACGCTCTGGTAGCCCTCCCAGTGTCCGGAGAGGCGCGGTAGCCCTCGGTCCTTGGCCCAGCGCCCGTTGCCATCACAGATAATCGCGACATGGCGGGGTAGGCGCTCCGGGGTCGGGTCGTAAGGGAGCGGTTTGGCGGGCGCGGTAGACATATTAATCGGTCGGGTAGCCAGGGTCGTCATTTGATTCACTTTGCCTCACAAAGAACTTCGCAGACAAAGTATCATAGTTTACCCCATTGGTCAAGCCCAGTTTACCCGACAGTCTTCAGCCACGCGCGGATTTCGTCGTCGCTGAGTTTCTCAGGCTCCAGGCGGCAGGGAATATTCTCGGCGCGAAACTTTCGCTGTGTGTTGTGCAGAAGCAGTGGTTTATTATTGGCTAGGAGCGCCGCCGTGTGAAGTCCGCCAATCCCGCGCAAGCCCGGTGCATAGGCCCGCTCCAGGTACGCGGCGTCGTCATCGGCGGCAAAGCCCTGCAGGTCCACCACGGTCGGGCCGGGACAGAACTCGGGAGCGACCGCGCGCGCCAGCAGCACCTCGATTCCCCCCATCAGGGTGATGCTCCCGACACCTGCCTGGTTCGCCTCGACCATGTTCTTCAGAACCGTCTGCACCTGCTCGCCCAGCGGCGTTCGGTTGTAGCAGGAGAAAAAGTCTTTCCAGAGCGCCTTGGGATCGTGGTCCAGCGGCGCAGCGGCGATCTTGATCCAGTCCGCTCGGCCTTTTTTGCCTTTCCCTTCGGGGGCGTCCACGGCGAGCGACAGCGCCAAGCCCTTGCGCAAGAGCTCACGGGATTTTTTGTCGTTTTTCTGGCGCAGGGCGAGAGCTGTCTCACTGCGCTTGCGCTTTAGGTCGCTCAGCAGCTCAGTGTCGCTCTTGCCGGTGGGGCGCTTGACCCGAAGCTGCTTGGGATCGAGCTCCAGCGGCTTTTCTTTTTCGCCCGCCTCGCCGTGCAAGTGCTTCTTGAAGAACGCGTACATCACCTCGCGGCTCTCGACATTGTAGTTGTGGCCGTAGTTAAACTGCACCCACTGGAGGTTCTCGGGCTTGCCATACAGCTCATAGACTTTTCGCGCCGCCGGGCCTTCCTCAACCGGCACTTTGCTGGTCCAGTCCCCCGTGCACGAGACAAAGAGCTGGGGCTTGGGGGCAAACACCGACGCGACTTCCACATTGTCCGTCCCGACTCTTAAACCCGGCGCGTTCTCGCAGTTGCAGCCGCCCTGCATGTAGGCCGAGACCATGTTCACCGGGACACTCACCTGCACCCGATCATCAATCGCCGCCAGCAAGAAAGTCTGGGAGCCGCCGCCCGATGCGCCGGTCGCGCCGAGCTTTTTCTTGTCAACGAAAGGCAATGACTGCAAGTAATCCAGAACACGAATACTGTTCCAGGTCTGCACCCCCAGCTCGCTCACGCCCCAGAGCCACTGGTCTAAACTAGCGCCGAGCTTGCGGTGGACGAACTGGTCGGTGTCGTTGTAGCCCAGCATGTCGTAGGCAAAGACCACAAAGCCCTGCCGCGCCAGGCTCGCCGCCAGCGCCACGAGATCGGCCTTCCCCGCCCCACGCGGCCCCGGTGCAGGGGGAGCTTTAGGCACATCCGCCTCGCGCTGTAGCCGCCCGTCTGCCCAGTGCCCGTGCATGTTGGCAATCGCTGGAAACGGCCCCGCGCCCTTGGGCTTATACAGGCTGCCGCACAGCCAGAACCCCGGAAAGGTCTCCAGCGCCACATTCTCAATCGTGATGTCCGCCAGCTCGACTGTGCTCGTCACTGTGGGCCGCAACGGCGTCTTCTTGGGCAGCGGCCAGAGCCCGCAGGAGAAGAGAATCCGCTCCCGAATCTCCTTGGCACGGGCCTCCCACGCCTCACGGGTGGCAGGGGCAGAAAACAGATGATGCGTATCAAGATCACGCGGCGGTGCAGACATGACAAAAGCTCCTTTATATACTAGTTTAACACAAGGCTAAGGTTTCTTTTTGAGAGACTCTTCGAGGGTCTGGAGGGTGGTTTCCAGAGCGGCTCTATCGGCAGATTTCCCCCCAAAGCGGGCTTGTTGATAGAGGGCGACGAACTGTTTTGCGGCGGGCTGGGTGGCTTCGGGGAGCGAGGTGAGGCGCTCTGACCAAGGCTCGGTGGGACTCAGCGAGGCTCCTGCTTTTACTAAAATAGCTTCGAAGCGCTGTGCGAGCGTGGCGAGATCGGGGGGAGGGAGGAGAAAGTCTAGGAGCGAGGGGGCTGATTTGCGGCCACGGCGCTGGAGGAAAACGACCAGCCCAATCACGACAAAGGGCCCCATTAAGAGCATCGCAAGCTGCGTGGGTTCGCGGTCTGCGAGCCAGGAGAGTGCTTTTAGCCAGAGGTCTTGGAGCCACTCCCATGCCTTGCGCCAGGGCTCTATCGGGCCCTTGGTCTGCTCTGGCCAGCCTGCTGGGGGAGTAGCCTCCACGGTCAGCCAGCCCTTGCCCTCTACCCAAGCTTCGCACCAGGCGTGGGCATCGCGCTGACGGACAATAATGGTGTTGGGAGCCTCTTCTTCATGGGCAAAGTAGCCCGTCACGTAGCGCGTCGGAACTCCCACACAGCGCAATAAAAGAGCCGCAGAAGAAGCAAAGTACTCACAGTGCGCTCCTTGTTTAGGATTAGCCAGTAAGAAGCGTACTACCATATCCATTTGCTTGCCATCGACAAATCGTCGCATGATATTGGGGTTATCTTTGGCAAAGATAAACCCTCCCTTAAAATTGAGGCTATAGGTGTAGTTTTCTAATAAGTACGAAGTCACCGCCGTCACTTTTTCTGCGGGGGTCTTGGCATTTTGGGTGATCTTCTGTGCCAGAGGCGACAGCTTTGCGCGAACCTCTTCGGAGAGCAAGAGCTGCTTTGCCTGCACCTCAGGGGTAGGGAGCCCCGGTAGAGCCATCAGCCCCTGGAATCCGTCCTTGCCCTCTAGGTAGGAGTAAGTGTACGGCTGGTTGGCGCGCACGCGGACGGGGCCACTCGCATTGCTTGCCCACTCCATTTGCTCCACGTCCCCGAGCTCCAGAGACAGGGTTTCGAGAGGGAAAAAAATCTGGGGGTCGCTACTCTGGAGCCGGGTGACCATGATCCGGTTAGGTACCACACCACGTGGGACGGGAAGCGAGAGGAGCTGCGGGTTCAAGGTGATGAAAGAGCGGGCCGGTATGGGAAGCCACCAGCGGTTGCCATCGTAAGTGTCGTAGGCGGCTCCTCGCAGGTGATAGAGGTTAGGAGTTCCCTCTAGCCGGAGTACTCGCGCATTGGAGCCTCGTCCTCCAAAGCTTGCACCAAGAGTGGGTTGCTGTGCAAGACCGGTTAGTTCTGCCTGCGGGCGCTCGTTCATGAAGCGATTACCCCACTCCGTGAGGCGCTCACGGTTGCGCTGAACGGTCTGAATCCCAAACCAACCTGTGCCTAGCGCAAGGGCCAGAGCCGGAAAAAGAAGAGTCACGGTAAGGCGCTGGAGGCTAGGGCGCTGCCTGAGGTTTCGGAGCGCTAGGCCCGTCATCACCAGCATGGCAGGGAGTAGTAAACGAAGCAGGCGCTCATCAAACGTATTGCAGCTTGCCATCAGCGAAAAGATGCCCCCAAGGAGCGCAAAGAGCTTGGGGCGCCCGGGATCACTAGGGGTGGGGCGGTAGAACTGAAGGGTCATCACGATTGCCATCGCTTGGGCAAAAAGGAACGTCGCTCGTGCGGTGCCGATCATGGCGGGGCTCTTTGGCCCATCCAGCGGGGTACTCAGGATCGCCATCCCGAGGAGAGTGCCGCCAAAGAGCAAGCTCGGAAGCCAGATCGTCGGCAAGCGCAAGCGAAGCACATAGGACGACAGGATCAGAATTGCCAGCGGAGCCAGTAGCCAGAGAGCTCCTCCCGATACCAAAAAGAGGATCAACAAGACTCCCAGACCAAAGAGAGCGATACTAAAAGGGAGGGTGACAGGGCGAGTTTGCATAGAGGTGCTTGTCTTCATGAACCAACCTCCGAGGAAACCCCGGGTGCCCTCTGGGCGTTTAGCCGTGGGAGGAATCGGGAACCGAATGGAAGTTTCCGCGATTGAGTCTTCAAATTATTTTGGCCTAACCTTTCCGGGGTGTTGAAATTCTGCTGAGTATCGTCATGGCTCTAATGCCAGGTATGAAGGCACGAAACCTCCTGTGAGGCTGTCACGGTTTATTTACCTTTACAAGTGAGTGTAGGTGGTTGAGTCAACACACCGTTTTGGCTCGTAAAACATTCAGACGGCATCAGGATTCTCTTTCTGGTGTGGTCGGACTCAGGATGCCTGCTTGCAGGATATGTACTGAGTGACGACACGGGGCAATGTAACTTGCCCTATAGACGGGACGACAGGCTTGCCTTTCGTTACTGTCAAAGTCCCCGTGCTTTAGCCGGGGGATAAGTTACAGCATGTCTATGCCTCCTTGGGCCAGCATCTGGGGAGTGAGTACCTGGAGGCCCGCCTCATCGGGTTGGGCCTCTTCATTCTCCGCGATCCAGAGCACTTTGACCCCGACTCCGTGCTGGCGTAGCTCGTCTACAAACTGCCGCCGGGGCTCATCCCAGTCTAGGACGATACAGATTACCGTGGTGAGCCGATCAAGCTCTTGGTGCAGGCGTGGGGCAATGTGCGAGAGGGGGTCCTCCGGGCTGCCTTCCACGCAGGCAAGGATATCTAATATTTGCTCCCGGTAAGCAAGGCTTCGGCCCGCAGTGAGGTGGTAGAGATTCGGCCCCGCGGCAAAAATATCCACGATATAGTCTTGGCGGGCGAGGGCATCGCTCACGGCGGCGCAGACAGAGACCGCTCGCTCTAAGGCGGCTAAGCGCTGCTCTTGGGAGGTGTGCCCCGGCAGGCGCTCGCTGAGCTCCCGCAGAAACATCCGCTTGGAGGTGGGCTTTCTTACGGGAACATGGGTGTCTAGCACCACACCGACCCGTAAAAAATACTCCTCGCGCCACTCTCGAACCACGAGCGAGGCGCTTGTCGCCCCGGCGAGCCTTGCCGTGGCACGCCAATCAATATCGCGTGGATTATCGCCATCGCGCCACTCCCGGTTGCCCAGATACTCAAACGAGTCTCCCACTTGGGAGGCCATCGCGATCCCTCCTGGCTGGAAGCGTCGCCCACTGGGCAGGTTGAAGCGCGTGAGGGGACGAAAGGCGGGGTGGACGATCAGGCGGGTCGGAGTCCGCTGGATGCGGTAGGCCTGAAGAAGACCAAAGGGAAAGTCTGTGAGAACCCGGCAACCGCCTAAGATGTAGGCACCGCGTCCCTGGCAAGTCAGAGGGAACGCAATTGTCTGGCTTTCGTAGCCGCGTAGCAGGCCCAGAGCGATCCCTTCTTCGGGCTCCGCATCCACTTTGAGCGGAAGTCCCCAGCCCTGCACGGTCAGATCCGCCAGTGGCCAGCGGCTCGTGTTCTCCACCGTGATCTCTACCTGGAGGGTCTCGCCTGCCGTGATCCGCTCCGCGTGGCGCATCGTCGCTCGAATCGGTATAGGTAGGAACGCGAGAAGGGAGACAGCCCAGAGCCCCATGATATAGAGCGCCAACGTGACCGTCTGGGTATCTAAGTTCCAGAAAATGGAGATGACCAAAAAGAGCGAGGCAGTGAGACCGAGAAACCAGCGCCCGGCTCGGGTGAAGCGAAAATGGTAGAAGCGCCAGACCCACTTTCCCGCTGCCCCTTGGTAATACGGATGCAGGTCAATATCTTTTGAGGCGGGGTAGCCTACCATGATCTCACGGAGTGTCATCTATCCGCTATTGTACCTCCCACGCGCTTTTACCTCTCCCCGCGCTTTAGCGCACGACCCTCTCCGGCTTTCGGTCGTTCCTCCCTGCGAAGAGGGATAGGGAAATGCCCCCCCCCTTCGCGGAGCCGGAGGGGGGACGGCGAGGAACGAGCCAGGGGGGAGGTAAAAAGCTCAGGGTGAGAATTATCTGACAGTAAAGGCAATAAATAGGAGGATAGAGAACAGATAAGGCGATAATCTAAGGGTAGGAGTGGTTGAGTGAACGTATTTTTTTTAGGAACAGGAGCCGCTGAAGGCTTCCCGGCGCTGTTTAGCCGTACCCCGATCAACCGGGAGGCACTACGGCGTGGTGGAAAGAACCTCCGGTTGCGCTCAGGGATCTTACTGGACAAGACGATCCGTGTGGATCTCTGCCCCGATGCGCTGGCACAGGTGCATAAGTACCCGGAGCGCGATCTGACGGCGATTCAGCACCTGCTCTTCACCCACACCCACGACGATCACTTTGCTGCCCGAGAGCTCCAGTATCTCTCCTGCAACTTCGCGCCAGACCGTGAAGGACCGCTGCAAGTCTGGGGCAGTGAGCAGGCACTCACCAAGCTTCAGGGAGAGGTCAAGCACTTTTTTGAAGCGCCACTACTCCGCTCTTGTGTGCTAGAGCCTTTTGTGGAAGTGCAGGTGGGGCATCTCTTTGTCACCCCGATTACCGCGTACCACAAAAGCGATGAGCTATGCTTTAACTTTCTCTTCCGCGAGGCAGAGACAGACAAGCGCCTGCTCTACGCCTCGGACACGGGCTGGTACGCGCCCAAGACCTGGGAATTTCTGGAAAGCATTCCTCTCGACGGTGCGATTATCGAGTGTGGCCGGGGAGTTTCGCAGAGTACCTACGAGGGTCATCTAACACTGGAGCAGTGCATTGCCTTCAAGGAAAAGCTGGCCCTAAAGCTTGGCGCACCGATCTACCTGACGCATATCTGCCACACGGGCTTGCTTCTGCACGAGGAGATGTCGGAGCTTTGCGCCCCGCATGGCATCTCAGTCGCCTACGACGGCTTAGAACTCTCGCTCTGAGGCTCAAAGCCTAGTTTCTCCGAGAGAAGATAGAGCGGGCGGCCCTTGACTTCGTCGTAGATGCGCCCGATGTACTCCCCGATCAGCCCCAGGGTGATGAGCTGGACGCCCGAGAGAAGCGATAAGACCACGATAATACTCGTCCAGCCCGCCTGGAAACTGCCTGGTGCGAGGGCGTAGCGCGCGGCCTGAATCACCCCGTAGACAATAGAGGCCAGTGCGACAAAGGCTCCCAGATCGCGTGCGAGCTTGAGCGGCGCGTAGGAAAAGCCCGTGACCGCGTCCATGGCCAGCTTGAACATCTTGCGGAAGGGGTACTTGGTCTCCCCCGCGGCACGTGCAGGCCTATCGTACTCCAGCGCGTACTGTTTAAATCCCACCCAGGCCGCCATGCCGCGCAGGAACCGGTGCTGCTCACCCATCGTATTGAGCGCATCCACAACTTTCCGGTCCATCAGGCGAAAGTCCCCGGTGTTCTCCGGGATAGCGACACTGGTGAGGCGCTGGAGGGTTTTGTAGAAAATCGCGGCAGTGAGGAGCTTGAAGGCCGTCTCGCCCTCGCGGCTCCGGCGCTTGCCATAGACCACCTCCCAGCCCTCGTCGCGCCAGAGCCGGATCATCTCAGGGAGCAGCTCCGGGGGGTCTTGTAGGTCGGCATCGAGTAAGACAACGGCAGCACCTGAGGCATGGTGCATCCCCGCCGTTACGGCCACTTGGTGCCCAAAGTTGCGCGAGAACGAGAGCACCCGCGCCCACGAGTGTGTCTGTGCCAGCTCCCGGAGCTGCAAGAGCGAGCCATCGCGTGAGCCATCGTTGATAAAGAGCACCTCAACCGTATCGCCGTCTTTTTCGAGTATCGGCAAGAGCGCCTCCAGCCGCGCGACCAGCACGGGGAGTACCGCCTCTTCATTGAAGATCGGGAAGACAAGCGAGATCAGGGCCATGTAGGTATTATACGCCTCCCCCCTAACCCCCGCCCGGCGGGGGGACAATAGGTAATTATTCCTTTTCTCCCCCCCGCGAAGCGGGGGCAGGGGGGGGAAGCAGCGCTGCGAACTCGTCTTCGGTCAAAACCGTGATGCCTAGCTGCTCGGCTTTTGCCAGCTTGCTCCCCGCACCCGGCCCGGCGACCACGAAGCTGGTCTGCTTGCTCACGCTTCCTGCGGCGCGTCCGCCAAGGCGCTTGACCGTGGCTTCGGCATCTTCGCGGGTGAAGAGGGTGAGTGCTCCCGTGAAGACAAAGCTCTTGCCCGCGAAGTGATCGGAGATCGGGGCCGCGTCATCGCCCTGCGCGACCACGCCAGCGCCGATGAGCTTGTCCAGAAACGCCGTGTTGTTGTCGAGCCAGGCACGGACACTCTGCGCCGTGGTCAGGCCGACATCGGGGACTTGCGCGAGCTGCTCAACCGTGGCCTCGCGGAGCTTTTCCAGCGTCCCAAAGCCCTGTGCCAGCCGCGATGCGCCGCCCTCGCCCACATGACGAATGCCCAGCGCTACCAACAGCCGCGCCAGTGTGGTGTTCTTCTTTCGCTCCAGCTCCCCGATTAAGTTATCTGCCAGCTTCTCACCCATGCGCTCCAGCGGAAGAAGCTGCTCTTTGGTGAGCGTGAAGAGATCTGCTGCATCACTCACTAATTTTGCCTCGATAAACTGTGCCAGGCGCTCGCCGCCGAGGCCGTCTATATTGAGGGCGTTGCGGCTGACAAAGTACTCCAGGCGCGTCTGTAGCTGCGCCGGGCAGCTCTCGGCGTTGGGACAGCGCGTGACAGCCTCGCCCTCTACGCGAATCGTAGCCGTCCCACAGGAGGGACAAGTGGCGGGGAGCTTAAAGGCTTGCGTGCCCTCGGGGCGCTTGGCTGTGACCACCTGCACCACTTCGGGGATCACCTCACCGGCCCGCTGGATCACCACAGTATCGCCCACGCGCACATCTTTTCGGTCGATCTCGTCCTGGTTGTGCAGCGTCGCGCGGCCCACGATTACACCGGCGACCGAGACTGGCGTCAGCTTGGCGAGCGGCGTGATTGCCCCCGTGCGGCCCACCTGTACGAGAATCTCTTCGACTATTGTCTCGACTTGCAGCGCGGGGTACTTATACGCAATCGCCCAGCGCGGCGCACGGCTGACCTGCCCCAGCTCGCGCTGTAGGATGAAATCATTGACTTTCACCACCACGCCATCCGTATCATAATCCAGCGTATTTTTCTTCTCCGACCAAGCGGCAACCGTGGCGACCACCTCATCAATGTCCGCGCAGAGCTGGCGCTCGGGAGCCGTCGGCAGGCCCCATGCCTTGAGCTGCTCCAGCCACCCAAGCTGGCTCTCCGGCTCCCAGCCCGATGCCTCGCCGACGGCGTAGAACCATACTTTTAGCCTACGGCCAGCCGTCACTCGATGGTCCAGCTGGCGCAGGCTTCCAGCGGCAGCGTTGCGTGGGTTGGCGAAAGTCGCCCCCCCACTAGCCTCGCGCTCGCCGTTGATACGGGCAAACTCGCCGTGGGTCAGAAATGCCTCGCCACGAATCTCGATTAGGGCGGGGAGACTCTCCCCGATCAGCCGCAGGGGAATCGAGGGAATGGTCTTCAGGTTCGCCGTGATCTCCTCGCCCGTCGCGCCATCGCCACGGGTTGCGCCGCGTACCAGAACGCCATCTTCGTAGGTTAGCGAGACCGAGAGGCCATCGAGCTTGAGCTCGCACAGATAGGCGATCTTTTCGGTCTTTTCTTCCGTGTCCTCGGGCAAGCCTAAATGCCGCTTCACTCGCGCATCGAACTCACGCAGCTCCTCGGCGGAGAACGCATTGCCCAGAGAGAGCATCGGCCTCTTGTGCGTCACGGAGCCAAAGGCACTGGCGGGAGTGGCTCCGACACGCTGTGTCGGGGAGTCCGACGTCACCAGCTCAGGATTCTCGATCTCCAGCTTCACCAGCTCATGGTAAAGCTTATCGTACTCCGAATCGCTCACTTCTGGAGAGTCGTGGATGTAGTACAGAATATTGTGACGGGCAAGCTCGGTGCGCAGCCACGCAGCGCGCTCAGAAGGGGCAGAGATCATGATGGGATTATACTCTAGCAGGCTTGGCGAAAGCGGAAGCACCGCCGATTGGAACGGCGGTGCTGGAGAGCTAAAGCTACAAAGGCCGTTCCGGCCATACCGAGTTTACTCGGGATTCCCATGGGCGGTACGCCCTTCGTAGCCGAAGGCTCTCCAGTCCCGCCGCTCCAACCGGCGGGACTACGGCGAACGAATGCGAGGAGTTGAAAATTCCTCGCTGAACGCCTTCGGCGGAACGTCCTGCCGGACGATGAGGCGTGGATTTATCAGCCCGTGAGGGCGTTCGGCAACTTGTTGCCTCTAGCGAGGGATTTTCAACCCCTCGCCGTATAAGGAACCATAGGTCGGTTTTAGGGATAGAATGCGCTATGAGCAACCTACACAAAGCGTTTGTCTTCGATGAGGCCGCCTTCCGCCGCGACCTCGCCCCGATTCTGGATCGGCACGACGACACGGCGCTGGAGCACTTTATCAGCGACCACCGGGCACAGCTGCGCAACCCTCGCAACGGAGTGCACATCGAGTCCGACTGGCGCGACGATGCCGCTTTCGATGGCTTTGGGCGGCGCGCGACGCTGGCGCTCACGGCTTACTACGACCCGACCGCCAATATCGGGCTAGGAAGCGCCGCGTCGAAGTGCCGCTTTGGGCTAATTGACCTCTACCCTGAGAGCCGCGTCTTTGTGGGTGGCGGTGCACTAGGAGTCCCCGACGGCTACTTCCAGTCCGCCAGCTACGTCGCCGAGAGCGTTGCTATACTAGAGAACCTCCGTGCTCAGCTACCGCTCAAGGCCGAGATCATTGACCCCGTTCTCATCATGCTCCATGCCGCAACCGCTGAGAATAAGGGGCTTTATTTGTTGCTATAGAGACACAAAACCCCCTCTCGCAAGCAGGGCGAGAGGGGGCAGGACGAGGAGGCTACCCTTCCAGCAAAAGCGTCTCGGGGTCTTCGATCAGCTCTTTGATCTTGACTAAGAACCGGACGGCGGTGCTGCCATCAATAATTCTATGATCGTAGCTGAGCGCCAGGTACATGATCGGGCGGATGACGATCTCATCGCCGACCACCACGGGGCGCTTGACGATATTGTGCATCCCGAGAATCCCGACCTGGGGGTAGTTGAGGATCGGGGTGGAGAGCATCGAGCCGAACGTTCCGCCGTTGGTGATGGAGAACGAGCCACCGGTCAGATCTGCGAGCCCGAGCTTGCCCTCTTTGGCCTTACCCGCCAGCTCTTTAATTTTCTTTTCGATTGCGGCAAAGCTTAATTTATCGGCATCACGAATGATCGGGACGACCAGACCATCTTCCAGCCCGACGGCGATTCCGATGTCGTAGTACTTCTTGAGGATAATCTCTCCACGAGCGTCGTCAATCTCAGCGTTGACCATGGGGAACTGTTTCAGTGCCCCGATAGTCGCCTTGGTGAAGAAGCTCATGAAGCCCAGCCCGACGCCAAAGCGGCTCTCGAAGTCGGCTTTTCGCCGCGTGCGCAGCTCCATGACCTTGCTCATGTCCACTTCGTTAAACGTCGTGAGAATGGCGGCAGTGTTCTGAGCGTTTTTGAGATTATTGGCAATCGCCTTGCGCTTGCGGGCCATCGGGATGCGCTCAATGGGCCGCTCCGATGGGGGGGCAGGGGGCAGGGGAGCAGGAGCTGCAACGGGCGGCGCAGCTGCCTTGGGCGTTGCGATCTTTGCTTCGACATCGGCTTTCCCGATCTTGCCAGCAGGGCCCGTGCCTGCGACGCCGTCAAGCGGGACATTGTTGGCTGCTGCCATCGCCGCGGCAACCGGAGTTGCGTCTGCTCCTCCACTAGTGGGGGCTGGCGTGTCCCCCTTCGCGGCAGCTTGTGTTGGGGCTGTGGCAGGTGCACTTGCCGTCGCGCCCGCCTCAATCACGCCGATTGCTTGGCCCACGGCGACCGTGGCTCCGACCTCGGCTAAGATTTGTGTCAGCACGCCGTCGGCGTCGGCCTCGATCACTTGATTGACCTTGTCTGTTTCCAGCTCCACCAGCGCTTCACGCGCCTTGACGGCCTCACCGGGCTTCTTTAGCCACTGCGCCACGGTTGCTTCGACGATGGACTCGCCCATCTGGGGAACTACTATCTCAAGCGGCATTTGTTACTTCGCTCTCTTTCTTGCGGGGACGTTCTGGAACGCCTCAGTGACAATCCGAAGCTGTTCGGTATTGTGGGTGGTTTGAGAACCCTCCGCGGGGCTTGCCTCTTCGGGGCGACCAAGATACACGGGCTTGAAGCCCAGGAGCTTCTCCAGACGCGGGGCCATAAAGTTCCAGGCGCCCATATTCTGCGGCTCCTCTTGTAGCCAGAAGACTTCCTGTACCGACGGATAGCTGGCGACGAGTGCCTCAAGATCACCCGCAGGGAACGGATAGAGCTGCTCGACGCGTGCAATCGCAACGCCCTCAGCGGCGAGATAGTCAGGCCGCTCGGTGTACTGCGGAGCCGCACCGTAGACCATATCGTAGTAGACCTTGCCAGAGCATAGCACCAGCCGGGTCACACTCTTCTTGCGGCTTGCGTCGCGGGTGTCATCAAGAACCGCCTGGAAGCCGCCTTCGGACAGCTCGGTGAGGCTTGCGGCAGCGCGGGCATGACGCAGCAGGCTCTTGGGAGTCATCACGATCAGCGGACGCGGATCGGTGTGAAGTGTGGCTGCCTGGCGACGGAGCAAGTGGAAGTACTGTGCCGCCGTGGAGCAGTTGGCTACCCGAAGGTTATCGCCCGCACACTGCAGTAAAAATCGCTCTAGGCGCGCCGACGAGTGCTCGGGGCCTGCGCCTTCGTAGCCGTGGGGCAGCAGTAAGACAACCGTGGGGTTCTGCTCCCACTTGGCCTTGCCGCTGACAATAAACTGGTCAATGATCACTTGGGCGCCATTGACAAAGTCGCCAAACTGCGCTTCCCAGAGTACCAGTGTTCCTTCGGCGTGCACAGAGTAGCCGTACTCAAAGCCTAGCGCAGCGCTCTCGGAGAGAGGCGAGTTGTAGAGTGCAAGCGAGGCTTTTGCGTTCGGGAGGTTGTGGTGAGCACAGTAGCTTGTGCCCTTCTGAATATCATGCCAGACCAGCTGACGCTGCGTGAAAGTTCCGCGCTGGGTGTCTTGACCCGTGAGGCGAATCGGGATACCGTCTTCGAGGATCGAGGCATAGGCAAGCGCTTCGGCATGCGCCCAGACGATCTTATGCTCGCCGTCTAGAGCGGCTCGTCGCCCTCCTAAGAATGCTTTCTCTAGCTTACTGTCAATCGCAAATCCCTCAGGAACGGTGTTTAAGAAAGCATTGGTGCCGCTCAGGCGCTCGGCAGAGACTGCCGTGGCTACTTGCCAGGGATCACTCTCGCGGGGCGCATGGTCTTCATGCTTGGGATAGCCCGTCTGGAGCGCGATCTCTTTTGCGACTTCTAATCGCTTCCACGCCGCATCGCTCAGAGCATCCACATCGGCCTGCGTGAGCTGACCGCGTTGCACCAGCTCGCTTCCCCATTTTTCGCGCAGTCGGGGAAACTTACGGATGATCTCATACATCTGGGGCTGCGTGAACGAAGGCTCTTCTTGCTCGTTGTGGCCCAGCCGCCGGTAACCCACTAAATCAATCAAGAAATCTTTGCCGAATTTTTGTCGGTAGGCCACCGCCATACGAGTCACGGCCAGACATGCCTCGGGATCGTCGGCATTCACATGAACAATTGGGATCTCAAAGCCCTTGGCCAAGTCGCTGGCGTACATCGTCGAGCGGCCATCTTTCGGGTCCGTGGTGAAGCCGATCTGGTTATTGGCGATGATATGGATCGTCCCCCCCACCCGGTAGCCCGAGAGCTGGGAGAGATTGAGGGTCTCAGCGACCACGCCCTGGCCGGGAAACGCGGCATCGCCGTGCACTTGTACGGCCAGCGAGGCGAGAATATCACGCTTGGGCTGGCCCACACGGTCGCGGGTCTCTTGCGCGGCGCGTGCTCGGCCCACGACGGCAGGGTTCACAAACTCTAAGTGGCTGGGATTGGGAGCCAGCGTGACGGGCATCGAGACCGAGCCGCCGTTTTTATAGGTGCGTCGGAAGCCCTTATGGTACTTCACATCGCCGGTGTAGGCATGGGTCTCGCCGCCCGAGCCCTCTAGAGCGTCAATGGCGCGGGGATCTTTGGGGAACTCGGCGAGCACGTCCTCGTAAGACTTTCCGAGCACGTGGGTTAGCACATTAAGTCGTCCGCGGTGCGCCATGCCCATCACCAGCTCACGGGTTCCCGCTTTGGCGGCCTCATGGATCAGGGTATTGAGCACGGGCACCAGCATATCAATGCCCTCGATCGAGAAGCGCTTCTGGCCCTTATACGGCTGGACACGCTCCAAAAACTGCTCGAAACTATCCACCGCGGTGAGCTGCTCCAAAAGTGTTGTGCGGTCTTCGTCGGTGATGGTGTCAAAGTAGCGACGGCTCTCGACGGCCTCCCGGAACCAGTTGCGCTCCGCAGGAATCTGGATGTGATCGTCTTCGTAGCCCACCGTTCCCGAGTAAATCCCACGCAGGCAGGTGAGCGCCTCCAAGGCATTGGCCTTGCCCTCGGCACACGGACCACCGACCACGCTTGCGGGAAGTGAGGCCACATTGGCCTCGGTAAGCCCATGGTAGCTCAGGGAGAGCTCGGGGTCTCCGGGGGGCGGATGGATGCCAAGTGGGTCAAGCTTTGCTTCTGAGTGCCCCATCTCACGCACCAGCCGCGCCACGCGGCTCACTCGCACGATCACATCCACCTGCGTGGCCGTCAGAGCGGCAGGCGAACCCGCCTCCAAAGAGGGCGGGGGAGCCGATACACTGATCTGCGGAGAGAATCCCTCACCAAAAAAAGCACGTGTCTCTGCGTCAACAGAACTTGGGTCGCGTTGGTATTGTTCGTATAGCTCAAGGGCATACCCGGCGTTGGGGCCGTGGAAATCCAGCAATGTATTCATTCGTTTACCGATTTATTATTGTACCGTGTTGTCGTTCTCGATAGATATAGCTTATTGAAAGAACTTTTCCAGTCGTGTGAGAGTTTCTGTTTTTTCTGCGTTTCTCTCGGGGAGATGGCTCATCGTGGTCTCAAAAAGGGCAATGAGCTCGGTGTGACGGGTGCGGGCTTTTTCTAAGCTATTATCCAAAACATTGTAGGCTTGAAGCTGATACACCGGGTCAGTGAAGGAGTGGGCGACAATCGTGTCGGCGCACTTATCCCACTGCTCCAGGGCGGCGTAGGCAAAGGCTTGGTGAATCCCCGTGACCTCCGGAATCGCCCGGATTTTCCCCGCAGGCCCCTCAACTACCCGAACCAGCTGCTGCCAGGTCACTTTTGCGCCATCTTTATCGCCCGCTTTTTCTTGCGTCTCGGCCAGCGCCCGCAAGGTCTGAAGGTCGTTGGGATCAGCAACGCGAGCTTTCTGAAACGCGGCAATCGCCGTGGCGTAGTCCCCCGCCTGCTCGGCGCGGCGTGCGATCATGAACTGCCAGCGTGGCGTGGGGTCTATCGCCGCGGCCTCGGCCAGTTTCCCGGACTCGGCAAGCGCCTTGGGCTGCGCTGGAAAGATGCCCGCTTGTGAGAGCAGTGCGAAGAGAAGGCCCAGTGCGGCGGCTAGCCTCTCCCCGCCGCTTAGACGGCGACCCTCTCCGGCTTCGCGAAGAGGGTTTATTGGAGGTGCGAGGAGCCCGGCGACGGTCCAGAAGGGGAGGGAGTTGCCCTGAAGTGCCCACTCGGAGTCGAAACAGCTTCGGACGAGAGCAGCGAGCAAGCCTCCGGCGAGGGCTGCACATACCAAGTTCCCGCGCCGGACGGAAGCAAGCGCCAAGAGAGCCGCGGTAAGCAGACCCAGTGCGGTGGGGATGCCGTTTTCTGCGGCGACTTGGAGATAGGACTGGTGCGCGAGACCCGTGCGCCCGACCTCAGCGTAGCGGGGGTAGAGCGCGGGAAATGTTCCCGGTCCGGTGCCAAAGACCGGGTTTGCCAGCGCCATCTTCGCTGTTCCGCGCCACGTGTAGAGGCGAAACTCATCAACCAAGCCGCGCTTGGTCGTGGTCTGTCCGCCCGTTTTGTCTGCTCGCGAGACAATCGCGCCTTTGAAGCCAAAGCCCAGCGCCAAGCAGGCAAGCAACAAAACCCCAAGGCGTTGCCAAGGAATTTGTTTGATGCTAAAGAGAAGCGCTACCAGCAAGCCCAGCCCAGCTGCTGCCAGTCCGACACGGCTTCCGCTGGCAATCAGCGCTCCAAAACCCAGGGCGCTGGCGAGGCCAAAGCCCAGCGTCACGAGTCTTTCTTTTGCCAACAGACAAAGCACAAAGGCCAGCGGCAAGAGCAGGCCGATAAAGCCTGCGGAGAAGTTGGGGGAGAAAAAGAGCCCGGTGGCACGGAACCAGTCTTGACCTGCCTGCTTTGCTGTGCCGTACTGCTGCGCCGCCATGAGTGCGTGAAGTCCCAGCCCCACGATCAGCGCGATACTGATCTTCTGCCGCTGGCCTTCGTCGGACTTTGTGGCGAGCGAGAAGACCAGCGCGGCGCAGAGCAAGTCCAGGACGGCGGGAATCTGGGCAAAGAGCAAAGACGGCGATGTGAAGAACTTGGAGTGGATCAGGAGCGAGAGCGCGGACCAAGCGACGGCAAACCACAGCGCCACATTCCTCTTCCCTGCCCTGAGGGAAGGGGCTAGGGGATGGGTTTGGGAGGCAAGCGCCGCGACCAGCACCAGAATGCGTAGCGCACCAAGGCTAGCATCGCTGTTGTACTCCGCGCCCGCCGGATTGCCGCCCAGAAACGGAGCGAGCGCTAAGGCGAGCAGAAGGGCATAAAAGCCGACTTTTGGGATCACTTTCGTCTCCGCCAATCTCTCCCACCTGCTCCCGTGAGGCGGCGCTTGGCGATGCGAACATAGGCGCGTGCCCAGATTCCCGTCCAGACAAATGGCTGCAAGATCCCGGGGACTTTGTCGGCGAAGAAGCCACGGTGCTTTTGCCAGAAGCGCCACATCGAGCGGGAGTGCTCTAAGATCATGCGCTCGGCGGCGTTGTCCGACGACTTACCGATGGCGTGCGTGACAACGCATCCAGGGAAATACACGACGCGCCAGTTGCCTTGGTGCGCACGGAGAGACCAGTCCATGTCCTCACAGTACATGAAGAATGTCTCCGCATCAAGCAAACCGATCTGCTCCAGGCAGGTTTTTCGGATGAGCAGGGCACAGCCCGAGACCCAGTCTACATCAAGCACGCTGGCGTGGTCGAAGTCCTGCATCAAGTAGTCCGATGCGGGTTTGTTGCCCGGAAAGAGCCTCCCGAGCCAGACATTGCGAAACATTCCCGCAGCAAACGTCGGCCAGCGGCGGCAGGAGTACTGGATCGAGCCGTCGGGGTTGATCACCTTGGGGCCGATAATTCCCGCATCGGGTGTGGCATCGGCAAAAGCGAGTAGCCGCTCCAGCCCGCCCGGCTCGACCGTCGCATCGGAGTTGAGGAGCAGGGCATAGTCAGCGTCCAAACTCTCCAGCGCGATATTGTTGCCGCCAGAGAAGCCCGTGTTCTCGGAGAGTGCGATGAGCTTGACGTCGGGGAACTCACTCGTCACCATCTCCGCGCTGCCATCGCCCGATGCGTTGTCCACCACGACCGTCTCCCAGCCACGAACGCTCTTTAGGCACTCACGAAGGTCGTCCTTCGCTCTCCAGCTCACGACGCAAACTCTCAGGCGTGGTCTCGCCGCCATCTCTTCCAAGCGATTTCCCCCAGCGCCCGGTCCGTCGCCAGGCGTCCAGCGTGACCGCCACGCTGGCCAGAGGCCGTAGCGGGTCACGCGCAAAGTGTTTCTTTAAAAAGCGCAGCCAGGCCCGCCGCGACTCCCAGACAGCAGACTTACGCACGCGCCTCGTGGTTCCCCCATGCCCGTGTTTGACCACTGCCTCTGGGATATACCACGTTTCCACCCCCGCCCGCTGTGCCCGCAGGCTCCAGTCCACATCGTTGAAGAACAGCGGAAAGCGCTCGTCGAGCCCCCCGATTGTCTCGTAGACCGCTCGTGTGAACAAGAGGCACGACATCATCGGCTGCGGTGCAGGTCCCGCTTTTTCGTAGTCAAACGCCAGCCGCGTCCAGCTTCCTGTGATCGTCGCCAGTGGTGTCGGAAACGCCCGCACCGACTTCTGCACCGAGCCATCGTCGGAGACTAACTTCGCTGCTACAATCTCTTTTTGCGCCCCGATGAGCTTGTCAATCGCGCCTTCGGTGACACACGCATCGGGGTTTAGTAAAAGAAAATAGTCGCCCATCGCCGCTTGAAGCGCCTGGTTGGTCGCCGCCGCATAGATGAGATTTTCGGAGTTCGCGATCACCCGCACCTCCGGAAACTCCGCCGCCAGCATCGCCACCGCGCCATCGCGCGACGCATTGTCCACCACAACAATCTCCGTCTCACCGCCACGCCACGGAAATTCCCGAAGCGCCGCCAAACACTCCCGCAGATCAGGAGCCGTGTTCCAGTGGACAATGATCACCGACAGACGCATCAGGCTCTATTATAACCGCCGCAACCAAACCGAGTGGTCTTACGTCTAGTACATCCATGAAGCTCGTTTTCAAACTTCTCATTGGCGCGTGCACCTTGGTCCTCCTCTACGTCGGCGGCTCTTTTGCTTACTACACGGCTAAGACAGGCAAGACTCCCCTCGCGAGTGCTCGCGCCGCTGAGTTCGCCGCCGCAGGGACGCTCTCCGAAAGCGATGTTGCGGCGCGTCTGGCAAAAGATCCCGGTGATCCCGTGGCGCACTGTGCTCTGGCGGAGAAAGCACAAAAGCGAAGAGATTTCACCAAAGCCATCGAGGAGCGCAAGCTAGCCTTGCAGTGTGAACCCGCAAACCCCCAGATTCTGCTAGACAACGCACTCGCTTGCGTCTTTGCTAAGCGCCCCGACGAAGCCAAGCTCTACTGCGAGAAAGTCATCGCCACAAAAGACCCAAGCTGTAGCGACATTGCCCAGAAGATTTTGACGAAGCTCGCGAAGCAAAACAAGATCTAGTAGTCGCTGCGCATCCAGGTTAGCATTCCGTCAGCGAGTCCTGGCGGATTGTTATTTTGGGTGGCGGGAATTGTGATTCTTTCATCTATATCGTTGCAGAAGCTGATACCAACGGGAATTGCTTTCCCAAAATTTGTCGTTAGGACTCCTTCGGCATGAAGACGATGGATCAGCTTCCCACAGATTTCCAGAAACCAATTGAGCTCTTGCAAATCCAGATCGCGCAGTTCGGGATGCTCAAGGGGATTCAGGTAGCCAGGTTGCTTCCTTTTCCAGGAAAAGAACGCTTCACGAAGCGACAGTCCATCAGGATCGCCTTCGTCACGTTCGACATCCTCGTAGTAACTTGTGTATTCTGGTGAGGGCCAGGGATCGGCGCAAAGTTCAAGGGAGGCGCTTACTGTGTAGTCTGCGACACCAGGAGAATGGGTATAGCCAAAATAGGAATTTATTCGCTCAGGAGTCGCGACGGAGTGCCGAAGTGGCATCACATGAGAAAAAGACGGTTTCGTGGGTTCATCCTCAAAAAGTGCCAAGACGATCCAGATTCCGTAGATGTCGTCGAAGCCTTTCCAGCTCTGGAGGGCATCAACGAGGCGTGGGTAGAGGTAGGAGAGGAGGGCATCTTCAGGAGTCATGATTTATTCGGGGATTGTCCAGTCTTCTTGAACGACCCCAGGAATCCGTTCGTAGTCGCGGCGATTGCGTGTGACAACTACCGCGCCTAGCTCTAGGGTGAGAGAGGCGATTCGTAGATCCATGGAGCCCACGTTTAGCTTCTGAGACTTGAGTGTGGCGAAGCGCTGGAGGGAGGCTTCGGAGAGAGGAAGCACGGGGATCAGTGCGAAGAGCTGCATGCTCCGTGAGATTTCTGTATAAATGCGCGCCTCTTGCTCGGGCGTTTTGGTTCGTCGTAGAAGGGCAAACCAGCCGCCAAGCTGTTCCTCGACGGTCACGACACTGATACCAACACTTTGATGGGCCAGAGCGGCCCGTAGTCGGGTTGCAAGAACCTCATCACCGCGCCGCCAGAGAGAGAACGTGTCGGTATCCAGCAAGTAGCGGATCACGCTGCCTCGCGCTCCTGGCGATATTGTGCGATTGCGTCCTGCCACTCGTCATAGAGCGGGTCGTCGCGCAAATCTCCGTAGAAATCATCAAGCGACGAGGAAGAAGTCGGCAGATTGATCTCCAGGGTGTCGTAGGAAACGGTTCCCTCGAATGCTTCTTGAATCCGTAGTCGAAGGTTCTCTTTCGCCTCCCCTAAAGACTCCCCCTCGGCATCCCAGCCCAGCGGACCGCGCCCCAGCCCCGAGACACGGACACGACCATCACTGCGTTTTTCGATCAGAACAGGCACATTCATAGCAGAGCTTCCTCAAGTGAGATTATATCGCCATCAGACTTTTCCCGTTACCAAATTCAGAGGGACTTCGGTCGTCGGTTTCGGTGAGGGATAGACGGGCATATTCTTCCCTCTGACGGTTCCGCCGCCCACTGAAAGTGGGCGTCTGCAATGGCGCAAGCGCCGCAAAGCCCGTGCCGGGCTACCGAGTCTATTCCCCAGCCCGGCACGGGCTTCGCAGCCGAAGGCTACCCAGACGCCTACTTTCAGTGGGCGGCAAAGCGATTCACAGACGCTGATCTCGCTCCCGCACGGATTGATCTACTAGCCGCACTGTCTGATGCGCTATCCGCAGATGCTGATTGTGATTTTTCACAGTCTGATTTTGCTCCCGCACGCGCTGATGTGCTTTATCCGCTGTCTGATTTTTCTGTGACACACTCTGATTCTTCCGTGACACGCTCTGATCTTTCTTCGACACGCTCTGATTTGCTTTGTACACCTGCTGAACGACTCATCGCATGGGGCGGAATACGGAAACTACTTTGCCTTGTCCAGAAACTCGCGAAGGCTTTTCTCGCCGCTCTCGATGCGGGGGCCTTCGGTGCGCCAGAGTATCTCGCCTTTGGGGGTGACGATAAAGGCGTAGATTTTCTTCTGGTCTTTGAGGCCCAGCGGCTTCATGAACGCGCCTTTGTCGGAGTAGATTGTGATGGTCGTGGCGCGGGTGGCGGGGTCGGGGATGCCGCGTCGCATGCCGCTGTTGATGAAGCCGCGCATCATCCCGATCATCTTGCCGATCACGGGGAACTCGTAGAGACGCAGGGTGGGGTGCGCTTTCATTAGCTCCTTGGCGAGCGGCACCCAGGTATCTATCTCACGCTGCTGGTTGCGCTGAAAGGCCACGAAGACGAGGTTGTGCGTGCCCGCGAAGTCTTGCGGGAAGCGCAGCTTCTTGCCTTCGAGGTTGTCGGCTTGGACAGCGGGAAAGGTGATGGTGGGAGGCGGCGTTTGCATGGTGAAAATCCCAACGCTTGTTTTGTGGCTACGGTTCCCTTTCAAAGAGCGTGAGAGGGGCTTGCTGGACCGCGGTGAGGCGGTCGAGATACTCCGCGCGGGAGATCTCTTTGGCACCCAGCATCTCAAAGTGGGGGGTCATGGTCTGGATATCAATCCAGGTAGCGCCGCGCTCTTTGAGGTGCTCGATTAAAAATAAGACGCAGAGCTTGGAGGCATCGCTAATGGTGTGGAACATGCTCTCGCCGGAGAAGACACCGCCTGCAGTGACCCCATAGAGCCCTGCCACTAAGCTCCCGTTTTCGTCCCATGCCTCGATACTATGGGCATCCCCCACTTGGTGCAGGCCCTTGAACGCGGTGACGATCTTCGGGGTGATCCAGGTGCCTTCCTGTCCGGGCCGGGGCGCTTTGCGGCAAGACGTGATCACGGTCTCAAAAGACTGATCTATCGTGAAGTGCAGGGGGAGCTTCTTGCGCCGACGAGCAAGGCGCTCAGGGATATGAAGCTCATCGAAGTCTAGGACAGCACGAGGGTCGGGGTTGAACCAGAGCAGAGGCAAGCCGGTGTGTGGCCACGGAAAGATTCCCTGGCGGTAGGCGCACTGGAGGGTCGGCACATCCAGCGGCCCACCAATCCCGACAATTCCTTCGGAGGTGGCTTTCTCTGGCGGGCTAAACCCGAAACGACGGCGAAACAACACGAGCCCGATTGTACCCAATCGAGGAGAGGTATCCTAAAGGCATGCACATTCTGGAAATTATTGCAAAAAAGCGCGATGGGGCGGCGCTGAGTGCGGCAGAGATTACGTTTTTCGTGGATGGCTACACGAGAGGCGCTGTCCCAGACTACCAGGCAGCGGCACTCCTCATGGCGATCTATCTCCAGGGAATGGACGGCCAAGAGACGGCAGCGCTCACGGCGGCGATGGCGGGCTCAGGGCAGCAGCTTGATCTCTCAGACTTGCCGCAGGCACTGGACAAGCACTCGACGGGAGGAGTGGGCGATAAGACCAGCCTGATCGTGGTCCCGATTCTGGTAGCGGCGGGCGTGCCGGTCTGCAAGATGAGCGGGCGAGGACTGGGCCACACTGGTGGCACACTAGACAAGCTAGAGGCCATAGCGGGCCTTAGTGTTGCGCTCTCGCCAGAGCAGATGTTGGCGCAAGTCCACTCGGTCGGAGCGTGTCTCGCGGGCCAGACCGAGACTCTCGCACCTGCCGACAAAAAACTCTACGCCCTGCGCGATGCTACCGCGACGGTCGCTTGTCTGCCGCTGATTGTCTCCTCCATTCTCTCTAAAAAGCTGGCGGGCGGCGCACCCTCGTTTCTCTTTGATGTGAAAGTGGGCAGTGGGGCACTGATGAAAACACAAGTCGAAGCACTTGCTCTTGCCGAAGCACTGGTCGCGGGCTCGACTGCCAACGGACGACGAGCCGTCGCCTTGGTCACCGACATGAGCCAGCCACTCGGACGCACAATTGGCAATGCCCTGGAAGTCAAAGAGGCCCTAGAGCTACTAGTGAGCCCCGAGAGCGCTGAGCCTCGGCTTCTTGAGCTCTGCCTGCGGCTTGCTGCCGAAGGGATCTCACTGGCGCAGGGCAGCTCCGTCGAAGCGGGTCGGGAGAAAGCTGAGTCGTCTCTCAAGTCCGGAGCAGCGCGAGACAAATTCCAGGCGATTATCGCGGCGCAAGGAGGCAACTTAGCACTCGGCCTGCCGGAAGCCCCCACGGTGGTGCCAGTCACCACCTCTGTAGCGGGCACCATTCAGGCGATGGAAACCCAAGCCTTGGGAGAGCTTGTGGTTCGGCTCGGCGGGGGACGGGCAACGAAAGACGCTCAGATAGATCCTGCTGTGGGACTGGAGCTGCACGTTGCGGTTGGGCAGAGGGTGGAAGCTGGGCAGACACTGGCATTTGTCCACGCCCGCAACCCGGAAGCGGCGGAGCAGGCCGCGGCCACAGCCCGTGCGGCGATCTCAATGACTCCTGCGCCACAAGAGGCTCCACCACTAATTCATCAGATCGTAAAATTACGGGTTTAGCACCGCAAAAATACGGGTTTTTTTTGTGGAGCAATTACATGGCAAGCTTCCTGTGATAGTCTCCAGATACAAGGGACACTTATAGAGATGAACCGTAAACTTAACACTACCATTTTGGGACTCATGACTCTCGTGGCGAGTTTTTCTACCGAAAGTATTGCACGAGCACAAGGCAACGCACAAGCCCCTGAGGGTGTGGTCTTACCGGTATTTGTACCGCAGCGAATCGCGCCGGGCAGAGATCGTTTCTTAAATGACCCTGTACTCACCACCGAGGCGCTTGTTGAGGCACTAAAGACCCAACCAGCGTTCCGTCGTAATATCGCCAAGCACTTCAATCTTCCCGAAGATCGTGTGGTTGAGTTTGTTGAAGACGCACTAGTTCCTTACATTCTGCCGACAGATACGAGCGTGATGAACTATGGTGTGACCAAGTCGGGTCTGATCTATAGCAAGAAGATGAGCCTGAAGAAAGGCACCCGTGTCTGGGCGACTCGTGATGGCAAGCCAATTCTCAAGTGGAGCTGCTCCAATCCCTTGCTGCCCAAAGCCCCGGTGCTAAAAGAGAAGCCGAAAACAGCCCCGGTGGCGACCATGAGTCGCCCTCAGGGTCTTCAGCAAGTTGCTGCCAATATCATCGCTCCGGCGGGTATGGAAGCCCTAGAGGGTGGCGATCTCTCCCCCTTCGGTCCCGATGCTCCTGTGGCACCACCGATTGCACCGCCGATTAAAGTGGTAGAAGTCCCCAATATCCCAGATCCCGTTAAGCCCGTCGCGCCTCCCGTACCTCCTCAGTTTGTTCGGACAGGATTGCCGCTTCTGTCACTGGCGGGAGTGGCGGGGGCGGTGGTGCGCTCCGTGAAGGTTCCCGAGTCCACGGAGGAGGAAGTGCCCGTCGTGCTCGCCCCAGCGATGACGACGGCAATGGCGGCCAGTAGCCGAACTACTCATAATGCAGTACCAGAGCCTGGCACACTGATCTTCGCCGCTCTTGGACTTATTGGGTTGCCTCTGCTCTGTCGCAAGAAGTAGTCTCTTAGCTCTCCGGAACCGGCTCGCTTTCTCGTAAAGCGAGCCGGTTTTGTTTTTCGTGAAAGAGCTGCTCGCGCCACTGGCTTAGAATCGTCCCGAGCGAGACCCCAAAAGAGTCGTAGACCACATCCGCAGCCACTCCCCAGCGTGAGGGAATAAAGCTCTGGTGCCACTCGTCGCTGGCGGCGTATAAGATCCCCAGGAGCATCGTGAAAACCACATGGCGACTCCGAAAACGAGGGTGATCTGCCCGGATGGCTCGGTAGGCTAAGAGCGCCAGAATCAGATACTCCATCACATGGCTGGTCTTGCGGATATTGAAGTCCACGCGCTCCAGCTGGTTTGGGGTCAGCTGCGCGGCGAGGCTCGGTAAGTATTTTCGTAAGACACTGTGGACGAGGGGTTGGGTACGGGCAGCTGAGCCCGTGTCGGTAGACATAGCGAAAATTAAACTTAACCAAAGAACTAAAGGAAGGGTATAACGAGCGAAGCGACGCATTAAGAATAGTATATGCTAAAGTAGTTTAGACGAGCAAACTCAAGGGCATACTGCTATAGCTAAGGAATGAATCTCTTTACTCCCGACGAAACGGCTACTCCTACATTTTCTGCCGCTCCTCTCGCCGCACGAATGCGCCCCAGTGCTTTAGATGAGCTGATGGGACAGGAGCATCTGCTCTCCGTTGGGAAATCGCTACGGCAGGCAATTGAGCAAGATGAGCTTCGTTCCGCGATTTTTTGGGGGCCACCAGGCTGTGGAAAATCTACACTCGCATCGCTGATCGCCCGCACGACTCGCTCTCATTTTGAGAGTTTCTCTGCGGTTACCGGTGGGGTTGCCGATGTCCGTAAGCTGATTGAGCTGGCCAAAGAGCGGCGCAAAGCCTACAACCAGCGGACGCTGCTCTTTGTGGATGAGATCCATCGGTTTAACAAAGCCCAGCAGGATGCGTTCTTGCCTCATGTGGAAGATGGCACGATTGTTCTGATTGGAGCCACCACGGAGAACCCCTATTTTTCCGTCAATGCGCCCCTGCTTTCCCGGGCGCGCGTCTATCCGTTTCAGGCACTGGGCAACCATGAGATTGCTGCGCTACTCACACGAGCACTGACCGATCCAGAGCGCGGGCTCGGGGAGCGTGGTCTGGTACTGGAACCCCAAGCCCATGAGTATCTTGCGGCGGCGGCAAACGGCGATGCAAGGGCCGCTCTGGGAGCACTGGAGCTGGCCGCATCGCTCGCCAAGGGAGCAAGTATCACGCTGGCCGTCGCCGAAGAAGCCGTTGGGCAGCGCTCCCTTGGCTACGATAAGATGGGCGATACGCACTACGATATGGTCTCCGCCTTGATCAAGAGTATCCGAGGCTCCGACCCTGATGCTGCGATCTACTACCTCACGCGGATGCTGGAGGCGGGAGAAGATCCCCGGTTTCTGGCACGCCGCCTGGTGATCTTGGCCTCCGAAGATATTGGCTGTGCCGACCCGAGCGCCCTGCCTTTGGCAATGGCAGGCTTTCAGGCGACCGAGAGCATTGGGATGCCCGAGTGCGCGTTGAACTTGGCCCACGTCACCCTCTATCTCGCAGCGGCTCCCAAGTCCAATGCCTGCACAAAGGCGCTGGGTCGGGCTCGGGAAGATGTGCGAAATGCGGCATTTCCGGGGATTCCCAAGCCCCTGCGCGATAGCCATGCAAAAGGGGTTCGGGCGCTGGGACACGGGGAAGGCTATCTCTATCCCCATGACTATCCCGGTGGGTTTGTCAAGCAGAGCTACCTACCGGAAGGGCTCCCTTCACAGGGCGAGCCCTACTACCAGCCTACGGAAAATGGGGTTGAGGCAAAACTTAAGGCGCGACTGAGACGCCTCTGGGATGGTGATACTAATGAGAACACTTGAGGCGCTGGAGGCGATTCTGAAGTCCGCACAAGAGCCTCGTGCGCAGGTGGATGCTGCCAATACGCTGGCAGAGTACCTGGTTCGTGCGGATCTGGTGCGGTGTGGTTTGCTCGTTGAGGAGACTCTGGTAAAGGCACGCCAGCTCGGCTATCGTCTGGGGGAGGCAACCGCTCTTAGGCAACGCGCGGTCTGCAACCTGATCCAGTCAGATCTTGCGGCCGCCGACACGGACTATCAGGCCGCATTGGCACTGAGCCGCCAAGAGGGCTTTGGTGAGATTGAGGCGTCCTGTCTTCTCGGGCTGAGCACGCTCCGTCGTAAGGTGACCGACTACCCAGAGGCAATGAGTCTTCTCCTGGAGGCACGTCGTTTGCGCCAGCAACAGGGCGATGTGCGCGGCGAAGTGGCGACCCTCAATAACCTGGGAGCGCTCTGTGTGGAGCTCGGCAGCTACGACCAAGCAACCGCTTTTCTGTTGCAGGGACTAAAGCTTTCTCGCGAGCACGCGCTTCCCGAGTACGAGATCTTCTGTCTCTCTAATTTTGCAGGGATTAAGCGTGAGGCGGGAGAGCTAGAAGGAGCAATCGAAGACCTCCAGATCTGCCTGGAGCGAGCACTGGAGCTGGAAAACCACTATGTTCGTCCGCATCTGCTCGCATCTTTGTGTGAGACGTATCTAAAGCAAGGTCAGATTGAGGAGGCGCTGCGAGTCAATGAAGAGGCACTCGCCCTTGCCAGCACAGGGACGGATCGTCAGGTTGAGCTCTCTCTCTTAGTCCATCTAGGAATTATCTGTGATGAGCTTGGGATGCCCGAAGCCGCTGAGGCCGCCTTTACGCGGGCTCTGGATCGGACAAAGCGCCTGGGCGATCTGGAGCGCCATTTGGAGGCACTCTGCCAAGCCGCCGCGTTCTACCAGCGTCAGCAGCGCAATACAGAGGCGCGGCAGGCGTTTCATGAAGCACGGGATCAGGCCCAGCTCGCCGGTGCACGACGACACCTTGCTCGGATTCTACGCGGCCTTGCGAGTCTGGAGCCCGAGAGCCTTGTTCACTATGAAAGCCAGGCGGAGGCAATCGAGGTAGAACTCAAGGAGCAGGCCCTGAAAAGCAACCAGCTCGCTCAGGAGGCACGGGGACTTTAGCCGTGTTATAATGCCCTGTGCTAGCGCTACTTCAACGACCCGGCATCAGGCAACTTATTAAGTTTTGCCTTGTTGGGATCTCTTCATTTGTGATTGATGCAGGCTTACTAAGCCTGTTACATTATCGTGTAGGACTACCTGTAGCGGTGGCCGGAACCCTCTCGTTCCTGTGTGCGGTAACCAATGGATATATCTGGAATAGCCGCTGGACATTCCGTGATCGTCAGGGAGATTCTAAGAAGCAGTACCCCAAGTTTCTTGCCACCAACGTGGTCGGCTGGGGGCTGAACCTGACGGTGATGACTCTGGCTATTGTGATGGCGATGCGGCTTGGTGTGATGCACACAGAGCGCTCCACAAATGAAATTATTCAAATCATTGCCACAGGAAAAGGCAAGAGTGAGTTTAGCCCGGTCGTGTTGATTGGAGCAAAGGTTGTGGCTGCAGTGGTTGTGGTCACGTGGAACTTTACGGCGGCACGGCTGTGGACGTTTAAAGCGTCTGAGGCCAGTGTGGCTGAGCCCGCCTGAAGAGATTTGGGCATTTTTAGAAATTTGAGTCAGGAACGAGGCAGTGTCGCTGTTGGTTCTGGCAGGAGACTGTTTTGAAGGAAATCATCGTCAATAGTGACGCACGAGAGACGCGCGTTGCTGTCCGCGAAGACGGACAACTGATTGAGTTGCATATTGAGCGTGATGAGCGCGTGGTGGGAAGCATCTACAAGGGCCGGGTAGACAATATCGTGGCTGGGATTGATGCCGCTTTTGTGGACATTGGGCTAGATCGGAACGCCTTTCTCTACGCCGGAGATATTATTCCGGGTGGCGGTGGCGACGATCTGGAAGAAGAGGGTGGCTTTGACCGCCGTGGCCGTCGCCCACGCTCCCACACTCCCATTCGCGATCTGGTGCGCCGGGGCCAGGAAGTGCTCGTGCAGGTTACCAAGGGCGCTCGAAGCACCAAGGGAAGCCGGGTCAGCACTCGCATCTCTCTGCCTGGGCGCTATCTTGTGTTCATGCCCGAGGAGAACTCTACCGGAGTCTCGCGCAAGATAGACGATCCCCGAGAGCGAGACCGCCTAAAGAAGATTATCGAGAGCATCCGCAAGCCCGGCTACGGCCTGATTGTTCGCACCGAAGCTGAGGGAAAGACCGAGCGCGAGCTGCGCCAGGACCTAGAGTTTCTGGAGCGCTCGTGGGCGGAGATCAAGGCGAAGGCGACGGCGATGCCCGCGCCGAACCTCATCCATGCTGACCTGACACTGCTTCTGCGTATCCTGCGCGACACATTTGGCTCCGATGTCGAGAAGATGTATCTCGACTCAACAGCAGAGTACCGCAAGGCGCATGAGCTACTCGACTTCTTTGGGCCGACCCTCAAAGACCGCGTCGTGCTGTACGATGGCGACAGGGCGATCTTTGAGAACTTTGGAATCGAGGCGGAGATTGAGCGCTATATCAAACGTCGCGTTCCTCTCAAGTCTGGTGGCTACTTGGTGATTGACCAGGCTGAGGCTCTGACTGCAATTGATGTTAACTCCGGAAAGTTTGGGGGCAAGACCGAGGGGCTCAATGACACGATTGTCCAGACCAACCTAGAAGCCGTAAATGAGATCGCACGCCAGCTTCGTCTGCGAGACATGGGCGGCATTATTGTCCTTGACTTGATTGACATGAACAATGCCAGCGATCGTCGCAAAGTGGAGCAGGCCTTTGAGAGTGCCCTCAAGACCGATAAGAACCGCTGTAAGGTCAGCCATATCTCCCCGCTAGGCCTCATTGAGATGACCCGAAAGCGCACCGGCGAGACCGTCAATGAGCAGATGGATGAGGTCTGCCCTTACTGTGCCGGAACCGGCCAGGTTTCGTCGCCGCAGAGTGTGGCCATGGTGATCGAGCGTGATCTACGGCGACGGGCACGGAGCGAGAAGGGGGAGGCATTCCTGGTAAGCTGTCATCCCTTAGTTGCCGCTGCCCTTGTGGGAGAAGATGGCTCTGAGCTAGAAGAGCTGGAGCACGCGCTGGAGCGAGGGATCTATGTCCGTGCTACGGAAGTGGGTCACCATGAAAAGTACGAGCTGACCACGGGGCGCCTAGATGATTTTGACCGCCGCTATGGAGCGATCAAGCGGGGGCAGATGGTAGAGGCGCGTGTGCTGACCATCAGTGATAGTGTCCCCCCCGTTGCGGCAGGGCTGGCGGAAGGCGGAATGATCGTCTTCGTTCCCCCAACGGGCCGTCAACCAGGCCATGGTGTGCGCGTCCGACTGGCCTCCGTCAACCGCTCGTTTGCGGTGGGTGAGGTGCAGGGCAAGGGCAACAATAATGGCGGCGGTGGCAGTGAGCCCCCGTCCTCTCCAAAGCCTGAGCCGCCCCGCGCCACTAAAGCAGCACCTCGCGAGCCTGCTCAGGCAGATCCCGCCAGTGACGAAGGCCGCAACCGCCGCCGCCGCCGTCGTGGTGGAGGACAGCGCACCGGCACCGCGGCTTCGGCTTAGCGCTTGAGCTGGGCCTGCTCCCATGCCAGTGTCTCGGGGAGTCCTTCTTCGAGGCTGCGGGGAGCATAACCCAGCTCTTGCTTTGCCTTGCTATTATCACCCAGGTAGGTAGTGCCCGCGGAGACGCGCAGAAACTCGGAGGAGTACTGCTCGGGCAAGGTGAGACGGATGCTCTCTAGGAGTGCCATCGTGCTGGCGAGGGCTCGGAGCATTCCGGGAGAAGCACGGCGCTTGGTGAGCGGGATTCCCGTGAGCTTCTCTGCGATTTCCAGCGCCTCCACCAGAGTATGGGGCGGTCCGGCGATGATATAGCTCTCGCCGGGCTTTCCTTTTTCCATCGCCAGCCAGTGCCCCAAGACAATGTCGTCCACGTGTGCCCAGCAGTAGGCCGCGCCCTGCGGGATCAGGGGGAGCTTTCGGGTAAGAAACTGCTGGAAGGTCTGGTGGGCTGCGCTGGTGTCGCCGGGGCCGTAGACAAGGCCCGGCTGGACAACTACCAGAGGAAGCCCCTGCGCGATAAACGCGTCCGCGATGTCATGAGCCGCGGCCTTGGTACGGTCATACTCCGAGAGGTGTGGGCCGTCGTAGCGATAGTTTTCGTCGGGTAGCTCGCCGTGGGTGTCGGAGAAAATAGCCAGCGTGGACGTGTACACGCCCTTGGGGATTGCCAGCTCCTGCATTACTCCTAACACATTACGGGTTCCCTCGACATTGACTGCCACTCCCTCATTCGACCTTGCCCCTGGCCCGATCTTGTACCAGCCCGCCACATGAAAGACACTCTCGCAACCCGGCATTGCGGCTCTGAGGGACGAAAGATCAGTAATATCGCCTTTAGCCAGTGTTACTCCAAGCTCCGCGAGATTTTGTGCCTTTTCGGGAGAGCGTACCAGCGCCACGACCTCGTGACCCTGTGCGCGTAGAAGTGCCGCCAAGCGTCCGCCAATAAAGCCGGTCGCCCCGGTTAGAAAATAACGCATGAGGTTATCGCTTCTTCTTGACGCTCATGGGTTTGAGAGGCTTGCTGGCCTGATCGTGCTCCCGCAGGAACTTTTCCACAAAGCGGGGGCCACGGTCTTCGACAAGCTTCTCCAGCACAAGACGTGTTCGTGCTTCTTCCAGCGTGATTTTGTTGGCCTCGGCGGAGTCAAGGAGAGCTTTCTCTAAAAAGGCGATCGAGGACTCGGTCTGTGTGGCCATCCACTGCTCCCAGAGGCGAGCAATGCGCTCAGGAGTGCCGTAGAGCTGGGCAAAGCGCTCCCAGACATTGGTGTGTAACGAATCGGTTTCGGGCATATCGCTATTCTATCGGTTAGGGCTGTAGTTAGCCGTGCGAAGAAGAAGAAAAGCCAAGGTGCCCAGAAGAAGCACGGCAAGAATACTGCCCCCAACTCGTAGCTGCTTCTGCTTGCGCTCTTGACGATCTCGCTCAGGATTGGGCCAACCGACGGCTTTATACGTGCTGGCGTAGGTGTACATGGCGCTATCGGCAGCACGATTAAGAATGTCCTCCGAGTTTGCTGCAACTTCCATCTTGATACGCCCTGCCCGTCCCGGCTTCCAGGTGATCATGACATCGGCAGGCTCACCGTCTATCTTGATGATTCCCACAATTTGCCCATTGGCAAGATTGGTTTGTGTGACCTTGCCAAGTCGGCGATAGGCACGCAAGGCTCGCTCGCCTACACGCTCCATATCTCCTTCGACGGATAGTTCTAAGTACCGACTCATCTCTCTTTATTATGACGTAGAATTTGGGCCAGTGTTGCGCCAGAGTGAAATTTTTGCGTCCGAAAGCAGCTCCGCCACACTCCAGAGAGGCAGGCCGATCACATTGGAAGGGTCGCCTTCGAGATGCGTGACAAACGGCATGGCACCTCCCTGTATACCATAACCTCCGGCTTTGTCGAGTGGCTCACCTGTGGCAACATAGGCACGGATCGCATCTTCAGGCAGGTGGGCCATGGTCACGCGGGTCTCGACAACGGTCAGCGCCTCTGCGATGATCTGGCCGGGCTGAGCTACTGTGAGAAGCGCAACTCCGGAGAAGACCTTGTGGGTCTTGCCCGAGAGCGAGCGCAGCATCTGGATAGCATCGTCGGAGTCTGTTGGCTTTCCGAGAATAGTGCCATCGGGCGCGACTACATCGGTGTCCACGCCCAGTATCCAGCCTGCGTGTCGCTGCGCAACATCTTGGGCCTTGCTGAGCGCGGCCTGCTGGACATAGACACGTCCGTCTGTCAGATACGCCAGCGACGACTCATCGAAGCGGCTTACCTCCACGATAAACTCGACCCCAAGCAGGCCCAAGAGCTGTTGCCGACGTGGGGAGGCCGAGGCTAGGACGAGCTTAGCCAGCCGCTTCGCCCTCAGGCTTCTTGCGGGTGCGTGGCGCGGCAGGTTTCTTGGGCGCAGGCTTTGGCTTGGCTTCTGCGACCGGTTTTTCCTCTGCAACTGGCGCTGAGGCGGGCTCGTCGTCTAGCTCAAGCATGGAAAACGGCGATACTTCAGCGGGTTTTTCTGGCTCTGTCACCGTGGTAGGGGCGGAAGTCTCGGTGGGCTCGGGGCTGACTTGTTGCTCTAGCTCACGAACACGGTTCTCCAGTGCCTCAATGTCATCAAAATCACTGGTGCCCGTGCCAGGCGCTGCATCGCCTTTATGGGTTGCCTTGTTGAAGACATCGGTAACATTAAAGCCTTTAAAGCTCTCGCTCAGCCTCTCACGGATGGGACGGCCCTTCTCTTCCATATCGGCCAGAAAGCCCGGGGTGTCCTGGCGAATCTGCCGCACTGAGTCGTCGAGCTGGCGGGCTGCCTGATCCAGAAGATCCACGGCTGCCTTACCCAGACCAAACGTAATGTCAGTGACACGCTCCGCCGTCAGCGGGGGCATCGTTTTTTGCGTCTCAGAAGTGGCTTCTGCCTGCGCTTCAGCTTCCACGGTTGTTGTCTCCTCAGGAGTGGGGTTGGGGGTTTCGAGGGTAGGTTCGTCGTTCATAGTACTTAGGACAGCATAAACGGTAGTTGGGTTGCGTCTATTAACGTATTAAAGCGGTCCTGCATAAACATCGCGCTTGAGAATACCCACGTAGGGCAGGTTCCGGTAGCGCTGGTTCCAGTCGAGGCCATAGCCGATCACGAATGCATCGGGGATGGTGAAGCCCACGTAGTCGGCCTCGAGAGGCGCACCACGCTTGGCGGGCTTGTCCAAGAACGTGATGATCTTCACGGATGCGGGTGCGCGCTGACGTAGATTCCGCAGAACATAGCTCAGGGTCAGGCCCGTGTCAATGATGTCCTCGACAATGACCACATGGCGGCCCTCAATAGACTCATCGAGGTCCATGGTCAGGCGTACTTCCCCCGTGGAGTTGATGCCACTGTAGGACGAGACTCCCATCAGGTCCAGGGTAAGAGGCAGGTCAATGGCACGCATTAGATCCGAGAGGAAGGGGAGTGAGCCTTTCATGATCGTCACTAAATGGAGATCGCGTCCAGCATAGTCTTGGGTGAGCTGCGCTCCCAGCTCGCGAACCCGCTGCTGGACCTGCGCCTCACTGTAGAGCACTTCTTGAATATCATCGTGCATCGGATGGGGCATGGGCTATTGTACCGCGTGTTTTCGGAGACTTACCGTCAGTAGGCCTACACCAACGAGCCCCGGCACCCAGAGCCCCATGTTCAGGCAGACACTCGTCCAGAACGCAATGCTCAGTAGTCCGCTGGTCATGACTTCTATCGGAGCACTCGCCCAGTCAGACTTTCGTCCCAGCCATGCCCCGAGTGAGCCGGAGAGTAGCCAGCCCAAGAAATTAGAGAGGGGCACGGAAAAGTATGCCCCACCCGCCTCGTAGCGCCAGAACTCCTGCGCCACCGCACCCGGATCAAGGCACAGGTCCACTCCGACGAGTAGGGCTCCGGCCAGGAAAATCCGTCCTTGTGAGAGGGTCAGTGCCCAGAGCGCCAGCGGCGTCCACGAGAACGGGACGGTCCACGGTACGGCATCAAACAAGAGCTTCCCGATCTTGGGACCGTAGGAGAACCGCCCATAGGGCACGCCTGTCTTCACCGCCACGGTCTCTAAAACCAGCGCGTAGGCTCCCAGAAGCACTAGCAAACCCACGCCACGCTTTGCCCCGAGCCAGCGCACGATTGCGGCATAGCTCGGCCAGGCAAAGACCAACACGAAGATCGCCGAGACAATCGCCAGCTCGGGGCGGACGGGGAAACGCGCGACGAAAAAACCGCTGATAGCGGCGAAAATAAGCACAGACGGTAGAATAAGCCGTGACCCTCGCCCGCCTTTGGCAGACAAGCCGCCCTCGATTTTGGATGTATGTTCTTGGCCCCTACGTGGTGGGTCTTGCGGCTCTGAAGTCACCTGCGGTTTTCTACTCTCCACTGGCTCTGCTCTTTCTGGCGTATTTTCTGCTCCCGGCGAATCTGCTGATCTATGGCATCAACGATATCTTCGACTACGAGACGGATGTTCTTAATGCCAAGAAACGCGGCTACGAGGCATTGGTTCCCCCGGATGCAAGAAAGCCTCTGACGATTGCCATTGTCCTGACTAACCTGCCGTTCTTTATCGCCGCGTTTTTTCTACCACAGCCCGCGCAGCTTGCCCTACTGGCGTTTGTTGCGCTCTCTGCATTCTACTCCGCGCCCCCCATTCGGGCAAAGGCGAAGCCCTTCTTGGACGCTGCATTCAATGCGCTCTATCTGTGCCCTGGCTATGTCGCTTACTTTCTCGCAGGCGGCAACACTCTCTCCCTCCCGACTCTCTTGGCGGGCTGGGCGTGGGTGATGGCGATGCAAGCCTACTCCGCCGTCCCGGACATCACCGCAGACAAAGAAAGCAAGACGTTTACGGTGGCGACGACGCTGGGATTGCGTGGGACACTGCTCTTTTGCCTCGCGCTCTATCTCACCGCCGCCGCACTTGCCTCGGTTACCCTCGGCTGGCTCGCTCTGCCATTGGGCCTTGTCTACGCCACGCTCATGCTACTCTCGCTCCGTGCCGGAACCGAAGAGGGCGTGATGAAGCTCTACAAAAACTTCCCTCTTCTGAATACCTTCTGCGGAATGATTCTCTTCTTTGCCGCACTCCTACCGTTGCGCTAGTTTAGTCCACCACACTGGCGCAGGCCATTTCTAATACTCTTCGCAGGCCATCGTCACCGCCGAGGGTGCCGTCGTGGAAGAGGCTGCGGGGCGTTGGTTTCCAAGTGTCACGGCTGGTGTCTTGTTGCGGCTGGGGGATTTTCGTGTAGGTCGGGTCGTACTGGAAGTTGCCACCACCCATTTTGTAGAGCACCAAGTCCAGCGACGGCACGACATAGAGGCAGAAGCCGCCCGCGCCGGACTTCCAGA
>JAPLCP010000079.1:0-75473 GCA_026392155.1 Armatimonadota bacterium
CGATCTCGATGCTGGAGGCGCTGCTCAAGAGCTGGTACAGCAAGTTCTTTGTCTTGATTCTGCTGGGCTTTGTGGCGACGGACTTCATTATCACGATGACCCTCTCCGCCGCTGATGCCGCCGCGCACGTCCGCGAGAACCACTTTGTGGCGCATTTTATGGAGCATAACCCAACTGCCTGGCAGATCGGGATCACGCTTTTCTTGCTCCTCCTGCTCGGAGCTGTGTTTCTCAAAGGCTTTCAGGAAGCCGTGGGGATTGCGGTTGTTCTCACGCTGGCCTACTTGGCTCTCAATGCCATGGTCATTGGCCATGGCGTCCAGCTCTTGCTTGCGGATCTTCCCAAACATCAGAGTGACTTCCAAGAGATGCTGCAGGCAGCACGGCCACAGCTCTTTGGCAAGCCCTTCGCCGTTCATGGGAGCATTGGACTGATTCTCTTGGCCGCTCTAGGGCTCTTTCCCAAGCTGGCTCTGGGACTCTCAGGCTTTGAGACGGGCGTTGCCGTGATGCCCCTGGTACAAGGCGACAAAGACGATACTGATGCCAATCCCAAGGGCCGCGTCGCCAACACGCGCAAGCTGCTCTTCTCCGCCGCCGCGATCATGAGCTGCTACCTGCTCGCGTCCAGTTTTGTGACAGCTCTCCTGATCCCCGCCCACGAGTTCTATCCCAAGATGGTCGCGGAGAAGAGCGTGGACAAAACGCACTTAGAGGGAACGGTTCTACTCTCTATCCACCCAGATAGTGCCTATGTGAAGGAGCCGGTCTGGAACGTCTCGGTTCCACTAAAGCCGTATCTGGAGGGCAAGTCTGAGTTCTCCGTTCCTGTGAAGGTCAATGGTATTGACAACGACGAAGTCAAGATCACGATTACCGATGACCCCAGCCGCTCAGACCATGTTATGATCCATGCGCTGAAAAAAGGTGGCACAGCCAATGGTCGCGCCCTAGCCTATCTTGCGGAGAAGTTTTTTGGCCCCGCGTTTGGCACGATCTATGATATTTCCACGATCTTAATTCTCTGGTTCGCAGGCGCAAGTGCGATGGCGGGGCTCCTGAATATCGTCCCGCGCTATCTCCCCCGCTACGGCATGGCCCCTGAGTGGACTCGCGCCAATCGGCCTCTGGTGGTGGTCTACATGGTTCTTGCGGTCGCCGTGACACTGATCTTCCAAGCCGATGTGGATGCCCAAGGCGGTGCCTATGCCACGGGTGTTCTGGTGCTAATGACCAGCGCCGCTGTGGCCGTCACGATTGCCGCGCACAAAGCGGGCCAGAGAGGCCTTAGGGTTGCCTTTGGTGTGATCACGGCGATCTTTGCCTACACGACCATTGTCAATATCATCGAACGTAGCGACGGTCTCAAGATCGCGAGCTTCTTCATCGGGATTATTGTGATTCTGTCTCTGATCTCCCGCGTCTGGCGCGTCACTGAGCTGCGCGTAGACAAGATAGAGTTCGATGAGAAGGCGCTGGAGATGCTCGCTCAGATGGCTCTGCAGCCCGAGGTGCGCTTTATTGCCAACCACCCCGACGAGCGCGATGTGGCGGAGTATAGCCTTGCCGCACGCAACGCGGCATGGACACACCACTTCCCGGAAGGGGAGCGCGATGCTTTCCTAGAGATCTACGTCCCGGACTCTTCCTCGTTCTCCTCAACACTTCGGGTAGAGGGCATTGATGTTGGTGGTTTCTGGGTGCTCCGCTGTCACGGGGTCGCTGTTCCCAATGCGATCGCGGCAATCTTGCTCGATGTTCAGAAGCGCCATAACCGCCGCCCACACGTCTACTTCAACTGGATCGAGTCCAACCCGATGGTATTTCTCGTGCGTTTCGTTCTCTTTGGTGAGGGCGATATCGCCCCCCTCACACACGAGATTCTGCGCCGCAACCAGCCCGATCCCGGCAAGCGCCCAATTGTGCACGCCGCAGGGTAAGCCCATCCCAGAACCCATCCCCATCCCAGAACCCATCCCCCCGGCCCCCTTCCCTCGACGAAGGAAGGGGGAGAGTGGGGGTATTTTTTTGGCAGACGTATTTTAATTCGTCAGAATCAAACTATGCTCTGCTATGATGTAGAACCCCATAAACCATAGGAACAAAAATTCGTGTCTTTTAATCGTGTTCTTGACAAGTACCGAAAGTTCTCATTCTCTGAGCATGACAAAGGTGACCGCTTTGAGAGGCTGATCCAAGCCTATCTTCAGACCGATTCCATGTCTGGTTGGCCTTACCCACGAGGGAGATTACGGGGCGATTTAGTTTAAGTGCTACCAAGAAACGACGACGCTGGATAAAGGGGCGTTTGATGCTTGTGACCTGATTGTCTGTGATGAGGCGCAGGCAGATGCGGTGTTGTGCTCGATGGATGGCTCGATGGGTGCGCCCAAGCGTGATGAGCTTCTGAGCTGGCTGAGCGAAGGGGTGGATGTGGCGGCAGATAAGGCGCTGAAGCGCTCTCGTGCCAGCGACGAGGATGTCTTCGTAGAGATGGCTCGGGTGGTGAAGGAGTGGCTGTCCGCGAAGGAGCAGCACCTGTAAAAACAGAAAAACGACCTCACTCCCAGCGGAGCAGATCGTTTGATACAAGGTTTAAATCACTGGTTTCCCAGGCGACTATGTTTATAGTATACGGCAAAACCGCCTCTCTGTGCCATAGGAATTGGCTGAGGCAATGCTACGCAAAGCCGTTCTGATTAAGGAATTTAGAGTTTTAACCGAACTTTAAAGAACAATTTTGTTTTTTAAGCATCTTTTTTTGGCGCGATTATGTCTCGAATTTGTCTCATAAAAACCACGACGTTTCAGGATCAACTTCGTAATTTTCCCTAAGCCTCCGAGCACACCGAGCATCCACCTACATTTAAATGCGGGATAAATGACACATAAATACCGGATAACTACCCACTTCGGCATCATTCTCTACTTCGGCGGGGACGGTCAAACACGGGCGGCTCGATCCAAGAGGAAAGCTCCGCCAGGCGAGCTGCCACGAGCTCATGTCCCGCTTCATCTAGGTCGTAAGCGTCGGATAAGCGAACAAGCTCAGCTCGCTCATGCTCCCAGCGAATCACCTGAGCACGGTGGTAGATGAGGTGTGGACGCCAAAGGAGTAGGTTCGCAATCGTGTAGGCACCTGTCGGTGTCAGGGCAATCAGGCTGCCATCTGGCTCAACTCGCCAGTGCAGGTCGTGATCGTCCTCAGGCGTGCAGGGATCTAGGAAGCGACGGCCTGCTTCATACTCTTCCAGGCTGGGCCAGGTGTCGCCCTTGATGGAGTTACATTCATTGCAGCACCAGTGGAGATTGCTGTAGAAACAAACCAGATCAGGCCGTGCATAAGGGCCACCTTGGGGGCGATGATGGTCAATCACGCAGCCCGCCTCACCTCCCAGAAAGTACTCATGGCGCAGGCAGTAGGCGCACCGGTAGAGAAAATCGGGGCGCAGGTAGCGGCGGTAGCGGGTGTAGTCGGTGTAGGTGCGTGTCAGAACACGGCGAGTGAAGACCAACTAAGTGCCTGTGGATTTCTCTGCGTTTTTGGGTTTCTTAGGGTGGGACTCGATGAACCTACGCAGCTCTGCGAACTCTTGGTCAATGGCCGCCGCTGTCTTCTCGGCCCGCTGCCAGGCAGGGGAAGCGCGATCATAGGCATTGATGCCCTCACAGACTTGCGCCAGCTCCTGCTCTTCAGCCGCGGTGAGTCCCTGAGCGAGCTTCTTGTCAATGAGGCGCTTGTAGGGAGCCATGAGCTCTGGAGGATAGTGCCCTGGTGTTTGGCTCTGCTCCTGCCGGGCGTCTACCAGCAGGCGACGCAGTAGCTCTGAGAGTCCGCCTTCCTGCTGCTTGCCCCAGTTGGCGAGCGGCTCGTCTAGGTAGACCGTCACGCGAACGCGCTCTCGTGCTTGCCTGCCCGTAGCCTTCGTCTTCCGTGAGGGTGACTTCGCCTTTTCAGCGGTCGCGACAGTTCCTGTGGTAGTCGTTGCCATGAAGTAGTTTATCATAGCAACGTCTTTTATGACGTAAAGAAATCTCCAGGCTTAGCCTTTGGGATGGAAGGTTCACTATGCTAGACGAAGAACTTATAGCTCCTCCTTCACCAGGGCCACTGCTGACGGACCTGCGCCAGCTCATCAGTGCAGCACGGGAGCGAGTCGCTCGCTATGTCAATCAGGAACTGACGCTACTGCACTGGGACATCGGACCATAGTCAAACAGATGTGGCGCAGTGCACCCCCTCTCCTATCTCCCCCTTCCCTGGCACAGGGAAGGGGGCCGGGGGGATGGGTTCAGGGATGGGTTCGGTCACAGGGGGAAAGGCAAAATCCTAGCCACGACCATGCCTTCGTCTTTGCCCGTGCTGGCGATCAGCGTCCCATCCGGAGCGACAATGCGGCTGTGGCCGTAGTCCCAGGTCTGGCCGACCGTGCCGCCTTGGTTGGCGATCACATGCCAGCAGCCCGACTCAATCGCGTTTTGGGAGGCGTATTCTTCAAAGAGCCAGCCATGGTCGCCCGTCCACGCCGAGACGGTCGCGATAATTTGTGCGCCGGCCTCGGCGAGGCGCTTGCCGTAGCCGTGGGACATCTCCACACAGATCATCAGGCCGACCTTGCCAAACGGGCTGTCCACCACGAGCCCTGCCTGCTCACCGTAGCTCCAGAAACAGTGCTCGTTGCCGCCGGTTTCTTCGTCCCAGAGCCGGTGCTTTCGGTAGCGGCCTAGCACGCCCTCAGGGCCAAGAAAGACGCTGGCATTGTAGAGCTTGCCGGTTTCTTCCTCTTGGCCCCGCTCGGTCATCCCGAAGATGAGGTGCAGCCCTAGGTCTTTGGCGTGTGCTTGGAGCCAGTCGCAGCTCGGGCCGGGGATAGGCTCCGCCGTTCGGGCAACATAGGCCTTCTCGTCGTCGGTGGGGACGTGCGAGAGATAGCCCCAGCCGGGGTTCTGCTGGAGCGCCGCCTCGGGAAAGAGCACCAGCTCTGCGCCTTGGGCCTTGGCGGCGCGGAGATAGCGCAAGAAAGTCTGCCGGTTGGCCTCGACATCGCACTCCGCACGCAGACAGACAGTGGCAATAGTAACCTCGCGCATCATTTCCGCTCAGGGTACCACGCATGGTGCACTCTTCCGCGCTACAATAGCGCCGTGATGGAGTACTTTGAACCCGAGGTTCGTGCGACTCTGGGAGACCCTAGAGCTTGATATCGCGCCGCTCATGGGAAAGAGCGCACGCCCCCCACTTAATCTTGGCTTTGGAGGCTCGACTCTGGCGGCCTGCGTGCACTACTTTGACCGGCTTCCGGGCAGAGTGATCAAAGAGCACGGGCCGCTCCGCTCGCTGGTGGTCTATGCCGGAGAGAATGACTTAGGTGATGGCAAGTCGGTCGCCGACGTGGTGGACTCGTTTTTCTGGCTCCATGCCATGGTTCGAGAGTGGAACAGTTCGGCGCTGAGCCAGGAGATGGAGCTGCTGGTCTTTGGCCATGCGGGAGTGCGCACCCTGGTCTTTCCCAGACGAAGTCGTTCCCTTCACCGAGAAACGCAACACAAGCTCTTTACTTGCCGCGCATGGCTGTAGCCTCGGGGCGTTTCATGCGATGAACATTGCCCTCCGCCACCCCACGGTCTTCACACGCATCGTCGCCTTCTCCGGGCGCTACGACTTAACCGAGTCCGTCGGCTCGTTTCGGGGGCTCTTCGAGAACAACCTGCGCCTCACCGAGATTCTCACGGCGAAGGCCATCCCGCACGACTTTTATATCTGGGATGGCGAAGCGCACCGCCCCCGCTACTGGCGTCCGATGGCACGGCTCTATCTCTAGTGGCTAGTACTTGGTGATCGTCGGGTCTACATCGTCGGCCCAGGCAAGAATCCCGCCCTTGAGATTCGTGAGATTCGTGAAGCCATTGGCCTGCAAGAACTGCAGGGCATCCGCGCTCCGCTTTCCACTGCGGCACTGAAGCACGATCTCCGCATCCGGGTCAAGCGCACTCAGGTGCTGTGGAATCGTGTTCAGGGGAATCAGGCGGGCAGTTGGAATCTGGCACAGCTCAAACTCATGGGGCTCACGCACGTCAATCAGCAAAAAATCATCGCCACGATCTAGTTTAGCCTTTAGTTCAATCGGGGTTATCTCGTTCATTTCGTTTACACTCTCTCCTGAGGCGCATTGTACCCCGCTGGCGTCCGTGAGAGTGCGGATGCTAGGCGTGTCACCACAGGCAGCGCAGCTTGGATTTCGTGGTAGGCGGAGCTCACGGAAGCGCAGGGTCAGGGCATCTAAGAGAAGCAAGCGACCCACAAGCGGCAGGCCGATCCCTAGAATCCGCTTCAGAGTCTCCGTGGCCTGGAGTGTCCCGATCAGCCCGGGGAGCACGCCCAGTACCCCCGCCTCGCTGCACGAGGGAACCGTTCCCAGAGCGGGCGGATTGGGATGCAGGCAGCGGTAGCACGGGCCACTGGGAAGAAAGACACTTACCTCACCCTCAAACCGATGGATCGCGCCATGAACATGGGCAATCCCCAGAAGCACGCTGGCATCACTGACTAAGTAGCGCGTCGGGAAGTTGTCCGCACCATTGACAACCACATCCGCCCCGGCGAGCAGCTCAAGGGCATTGTTCGCCATCAGCCGTGTGGCCAGTGCCTCCACCGTAATCAGCGGGTTCTGTGCCCGAAGGCGCTGAGCGGCGACTTCCGCCTTGGACTTGCCCACCTCTGCATCGGAGTAGAGAATCTGGCGCTGGAGGTTGGAGCGATCTACCACATCGTCGTCAATGATCCGGATCGTCCCCACGCCCGCTGCCGCCAGATACTGAAGCGCGGGACAGCCCAGTCCCCCCGCTCCCACCACGACCACCGTGGCCTGTCCCAATCGAAGCTGTCCCGCCGAACCAATCTCAGGCAAGAGAAGATGGCGAGCATAGCGCTCACGCTCATCGAGGGAGAGTTCATCCATTCACGGTGCGCCTTTCGTATAATCATCGGCGAGTGGGAGCAGGGCCAGGACACCTAGACGTGTGGTAGCCACGGCACGAGCCCCCTCAGGGCTGGCACCAAAGGTGAGCAGGCGCTGGACGGCGGGAACATCCCCATCTCGGGCGGCGTGGATCAGGGCAGTTTCTTGGTTCTCGTCGCGGGTGTCTATGTCCGCTCCGCAGAGGAGCAAGAAGCGCAGGGCATCATCGCCCATCACAGCAGCTTCGTAGAGGGCAGCGGTGTCCACACGCGCGTGCTCCAGGCGTGTCTGGGCAATCGGGAGCAAGTCAGGAAGCTCCCCCAGGAGCTCGCGAAGCTCTTCGGATTTGACGTGGCGCATCTGTTTCGGATCGGCTCCGCGTGCAAGAAGCAGTCGTGCCAGCTCGGGTTGATCGGTCAGCACGGCCACGTCCAGCGGAGTTCCCAGGGTGTAGGTGCCCGCGTTGGGTGATGCTCCCACGTTAAGCAGTAGCTCCGCCAGCTCGGCGCGCCCTCGGGCAATCGTGCCCATCAGCGGGGTCTCCTGCCCGGCGATAGGCGCATCCAGAAGGGTTCCAGGACGCGGCCACTGCTCGGCGGCACGCGCAGCATCTCCCATGGCGATGGCTTCCAGAAACCCGACACGGGCCCCCGCTTGGGTCAGCAGAGTGGTGATTCTCAGGTGCTCTGCGGTCAGCGCAACCAAGAGCGGCGTGTGCCCGAAGGCATTACGGCCATTGAGCAGGCTTCCCCCATCCAGCAACGCGGCCACCAGCTTGGCGCTTCCCCCCTCACAAGCGGCGTGCAGAAGTGTGTCATCGGCGCGGCCACGGAGCGTGAGAAAGTCCGGGAGATCGTCGCCGGGCACGAGTGCCTTCCAGAGCCGCTCATCTCCCACTCGGAGGGCGCGGTGCAGAACCGTATCGTGATCGCCTGCCCGCTCTTTGGGCGAGGCGCCCGCCTCTAAAAGCAACGGGAGGACATGATTGGCCGTCCCAGGGCGCACATAGAAAATCGCCGTGTGGCCCCAGCGGTCTCGCGTCGCCGTGCTTGCGCCTGCCCGAAGGAGCTGGCCACAAAGAGCCGCATCGCCGTGCCGCACTGTCCACATCAGCGGCGTGGGCCGATCTTCAATGGCTTGCCCCTCCGGAGTGGCTCCGTGGCGCAGGAGCAGCTCGACCAGAGCACCGTCTCCACGGCGAATGGCAAGATGCAGAGGCCCCGAGCCTTTTTCATCCGCAAGATCCGGGTTGGCTCCAAAGGCGAGCAGGCGCTCCGCGATCTCAAAGCGGCGCTCATCCACGGCCCACCAGAGCGGCGTGCGCCCCCACTCATCGCGCGGATTCACGGCAGCTCCGGTCTCTAGAAAGCGCTTGACGATCTTTGTGTAGCCCAAGGCAGCCGCGCCCCAAAGCGTGGTCCAGTCGTGCGGGCAGAAGCGAGCGGGAGCCGCGGTGTTGTTGATAGGAGCGGGAGCATAGCGCCCCATGCGTAGCAAGTCCTCACGTACATCGCGAATCTGGCGGAGCTTTCCCGCCCGTCGCGCACGCTTCCAGGAGAAGGCCATGTCTCTATTCTATCGCCTGAATACGTTTGCTAAAAGTTTGCCCAGCCCAAAGCATTCCTGGAAACCCAACCCTGGGGGAATGCGCGACTTTGTGCTCTTCGATCCCAGCGGCGTCTTGTGGTGGATCGCGCAGAGTGTTTAAAGGCGGGGCGCTGGTGCGCCCCGCCGGAGAGTTCTACTTGGACTTGCTCTTGTAGAGCGCGAGCCGATCTACCACTTCTTTCTTGAGATCGTCTGGGAGACCCTCGGGAAGCTTGGCAACCGCCTTGGTCTGAAGCGCCAGGGCCTCCTTGAGGTTCCCCGCCTTGTAGTGGATAAAGGCCAAGGTGTCTAAGATCATGCCATCCTCTCCCTTGGTCAGCTCCACGGCTTTCTGCGCCATCACCAGAGCCGAGTCTTTTAGCTTGGTAAAGGGAGGTGGAACCTGCTCTTTGCCTTCCACAAAGGTCCACGCAAGCTGGTTGTAGAGCTGGGAGATCTGGGCGGTCATGATCGGGCTCTCGGTGGCTGTCTTATCGGCTAAGGCAAGGGCCTCACTGATCTTATCGGCTTCGAGAAGGGCCTTGAACTCTTTATCAAAGGCTTGAAGCTTTCCCTCGACAGCCTGCTGCTGCTGGGCTTCTTTCTCCGCAGCGGCTTTCTCTGCTGCGGCTTTTTTCTTTGCGGCGGCCACATCCCACTTGCCCGCGACGATCTTAGCAAGCGGCTCTTCCATCTGCATGGGGTGGCCGATCCAGGCAACTTTCCCCGTCTTGTCCACGATAAAGGCCGTCGGGATGCCGTCGGAGCCCGATGCTTCCATCCAGAGCGAGGCCATTGTCCCTTTTTCGGGTTTATCGTCAATGGCCACGCTGTAGTCCATCTTGGCTCCCATGCTCGCGACGAACTTTTTCACTTTGGTGGTGATCTGCGGTAGGGTCAGAGGCACTTGTGGGTTGCTCTCCCAGACCGAAACGCCCGTGAAGTCTGCCTTCCCCTTGTATTGCTTCGCGAGCTGAGTCAGGTGCGGGATGCTGGTCTTACACGGCCCACACCAGGTTGCCCAGAACTCCACAACATGAACTTTTCCCTTGGTAAGCGTCACGGGAGTTCCCTTGACCCACTTGGCCACCTTGAGTGCCGGGGCTGTATCGCCGACGGTAAGCTCCGCACGAGCCGCAGAAACGAGAGAGAAACAGAGCGCAGCGACGAGGGCAGCCGCTGCAAACGAGAGTCGCATGAGATTGAAAACCTTTCTGAGCAGATTATACAGCGAGCAAGTATGAACAAGTTCCGCCAAACACAAAAAAAGCCCATGCCAGCGGCATGGGCTTTGCGACGGCAGGGAGCTAGATCCCGAGCGCTTTTTTCACCAAGCCGGGAATATCGGCGGTGGTATCCGCGACGGGGGCTCCAGCGGCGTTGAGCGCTGCGATCTTGCTGTCCGCACTGCCGCTGGTTCCCGAGACAATGGCTCCCGCATGGCCCATGCGCTTGCCCGGAGGAGCGCTACGGCCTCCAATGAAGCCAATCACGGGCTTGGTCATGCGCTTGATGACCTCCGCACCAGCCTCTTCATCCGAACCACCGATCTCGCCAACCATCACGACCGCTTTCGTGGCCGGGTCGTTCTCGAAGAGCTCTAAGACATCGGCGAAGCGCATCCCGAGAATCGGGTCGCCGCCAATGCCAACAGCGGTGGTCTGTCCGAGACCCGCACGGGTGAGCGCATCCACGATCTCGTAGGTGAGCGTGCCCGAGCGCGAGACTAAACCAACAGGGCCTTCGAGGAAGATATTCTGCGGGATGATCCCGATCTTCGCCTTGCCCACGGAGAGCAGACCAGGGCAGTTGGTGCCGATCAGCCGCGTACGCTTCACACGCTTGACATAGTCCGTGGCCGTGATCATGTCCTGCTGCGCCAGACCGTCGGTGATACAGACAATCAGCTCACAGCCCGCGTCCGCGCCCTCGATGATCGAGTCGGCGGCGAACTTGGGAGGCACGACGACAAAGTGCGCATTTGCCCCGGTCTTCTCGACAGCCTCTGCGACGGTGTTAAAGACAGGAACCGTGTACTTGCCATCATCGCTGGTCCAGGTCTGTCCCCCCTTGCCTGGCGTTACCCCGGCAACGACCTGCGTTCCATAAGCGAGCATCTGCCCACTATGAAATGTCCCTTCCCGGCCCGTGATGCCGGAGACAACCACTTTTGTGGTCTCATCAATCAAAATCGCCATTTTTCGCTTATTTCTGCCGCTTCATGTAGTACGTCGCAACTTCCTCGACGAACTCATCTCCCTCTTCGCTCTCACCATTCTCTTCGACATAGGTCACTTCGCTGATCTGCACAGAGACCAGCTCCCAGCCCTCGCCGCCTAGCTCATTGAGCATCGTCTCATCATCTGCATCTTCCGCAGAGGTCACAATTTTATATTCCCAGGCCATCGTAGTTCTTCTTTCTTGCGACTGCTTACAGCAGCGCGACAACTTTCTGTGCGGCTTCCTGCATCGTGGCGGCAGGCACGAGGTTGGCATCTTTGAGGAGCGCGAGGCCCTCTTCAGAGTTGGTTCCCGCAAGACGAACCACCAGCGGGACTTTAATATCCATCGTGCTGGTTGCTTCGATAATGCCCTTAGCCACTTCGTCGCCGCGGGTGATGCCACCAAAAATATTGATCAAGATCGCCTTGACATCTTTATCCAGCAAGATCAGCTCCAGTGAGCTACGCACCAGCTCGGCTTTCGCACCCCCGCCAATATCGAGGAAGTTGGCAGGCTCGCCACCGGCACGCTTGACCTCATCCATCGTGCCCATCACCAGGCCCGCGCCGTTGCAGATAATGCCGACATTGCCACCCAGGTGGACATAGTTATTGATCCCACGCCGCCGCGCTTCTTTCTCAAAGTGGTTGAGCTCATCGGAGCCTTCGCCATGAGCGGCCAGCTCCGGGTGGCGGTAGAGCGTGTTGTCGTCAATGTCAATCTTGGCATCCCCGGCGATAAAGTTACCGTCGGCGAGCACCACCAGCGGGTTAATCTCGGCCAGAGTCGCATCGGACTTGACACACGCGGCGTAGAGGTTCTTGATAAACGGAGCCAGCTTGCCCAGCTCAGAGTCCGGGATGCCGCCTTTGCGGGCCAGCTCACGGATGTGAAAGTCTTTAATGCCGATCGCAGGATCAATCGCGTAGCGGCCAATGGCATCGGGGTGGGAGTGGGCCACTTCCTCGATATCCATGCCCCCCTGCGACGACAAGATAAAGACATTGCGCTGGCTGTCACGGTCTACCACGACACCAAGATAGTACTCTTTGGCGATCGGGAGAAGCTCCTCCACCAGCAGCGTGTTGATCGCGAGCTCCTCTTTGGCCTGCTCAAAGTAGAGCTTCTTGCCCAGGATCGAGCCCGCAAACTCCGCGCAGGCGTCGGCGGTCTTGGCGACTTTCACCGCACCGGCTTTGCCACGTCCGCCCGCGAGAACCTGCGCCTTCACGACCGCACCGCCTCCGAGAGACTCGGCAGCCGCTTTGACTTCGTCGGTGGTCGTACAGACGATCCCCTTAGGCGTCGGGACTCCAAATTGGGCCAAGAGTGCCTTGGCCTGATATTCCTGCATTTTCATAACGGAGGCATTGTACCCGAATGTAGCGGTGTCCCGCCGGGCTGTGAGCAAACAAAAGCCGCTAATCTGCTCGCTTTGTCGTGGAGGGTGTCCAGATCATCAAAGTGCAGTAACCCAACGGCAAGCGCCGCTGTGAACGAGTCACCCGCTCCCACGGTATCTGGTGTCACGCCCTCCGCCAGCGGATAGCCCGGATGGTCAGAGCGCCGGAAGCGCGTAAAGAGCGTGCTCCCGCTTGCGCCACGCGTCAGCGCCACCACTCGGAGCGACGGATACTTCTCCCAGAGCGCGGCGACAAGCTCTGCTTCGTTGCCTGCAAGCTCCAGCAATTCCGCGACAACGGGCAGCTCCTCATCGTTGAGTTTAAAGGCATCAGCGAGTAGGAGTGAGGTATCCACCACTTCTTGTGAGTAGTAGCTCTGGCGCAGGTTGATGTCGAAGATACGGAGGCATCGAGGCCGGACGCTGGCGAGAAAAGCAAATCGTTGGATGGAGCTCCGAGACTCCGAGGTGCGCTGGGCTAGACTGCCAAAACAGACAGCATCAGCACGTAGCGCTAGTGCACCCCAGGCATCGTCCTCTCCAATGTGGATTTGATCCCAGGCGGTGTTTTCATGGATGATGTAGGTCGCTTTTCCCTCGGCGTCAAGTGTCGCGGTGACGGTGCCCGTGGGCGCGTCGTTGCGCTGGACGTACTCCGTGGAGAGGCCGAGGCTGTCGAGGCGCTCGATGATCTCATCCCCCAACGCATCGCGCCCCACGGCACTGGCGACAATTCCTTCCGCTCCGAGCTGACTGGCGTGAAAAGCGAAGTTTCCAGGTGCCCCTCCTAAAAATTTTCCATCGGGCAACAAATCCCACAGTACTTCCCCGATCCCCACAATCACTGGCCTACTCATTTGTGACAGTATACTTCAGTGTTAGGGCTCCGTGGTACCATAAACCGCTATGCCAAAAGTTGCTGTATTGCCCGGTGATGGAATCGGGCCTGAGATTGTGGCGGAGGCCACTCGTGTCCTCCGCGTGGTCGCCCCCGATATTGAATTGACCGAGGCACTGGTCGGAGGCGCGGCCTACGATGCGACCGGCCATCCGCTCCCGGATGCCACCCTGGAGCTCTGTAAAGCCAGCGATGCGATCTTGCTAGGCGCAGTCGGCGGGCCCAAGTGGGACGTGATCCCCGACCCCAACTTGCGACCTGAGCGGGGTGCACTTCTGCCACTGCGCAAGCACCTCGGTCTCTACGCCAACCTGCGCCCCGCGATCTGCTACCCCGCGCTGGTCTCCGCCTCCAGTCTCAAGCCCGAGCTGCTAGAAGGTGGCCTGGATGTGCTTGTGGTGCGCGAGTTAACCGGCGGTATGTACTTTGGGCAGCCCAAGTCCAACGACGGCCAGCGTGCGATTGACACGTGCGTCTATACCAAAGATGAGATCGTGCGCATTGCCCATGTCGGCTTTCAGGCGGCGCAACGGCGCGGCAAAAAGCTCTGCTCCGTGGACAAGCAAAACGTGCTCATGACCAGTGTCTTGTGGCGCTCGACGGTGGAGGAAGTGGCTAAAGAGTACCCTGATGTCACGCTCTCGCACCTACTCGTGGACAACGCGGCGATGCAGCTGGTGCGCTATCCCAAGCAGTTCGACGTCATCGTCACCGAGAATCTTTTTGGTGACATCCTCTCCGATCAGGCCGCGATGCTCACCGGGTCGCTGGGAATGCTCCCCTCCGCGAGCCTAGGCACGGGCACGTTTGGCATGTACGAGCCCTGCCACGGCTCTGCGCCCGATATTGCAGGCAAGGGAATCGCAAATCCTCTGGCCACTATTCTCTCCGTCGCCATGCTCCTGCGCTACAGCTTTGGCCGAGAGACCGAGGCAAAGCGCATCGAGACCGCCGTAGAGAAAGTCCTGGAGAGCGGCCTGCGCACCGCCGACATCGCCCAAAACGGCGAAACCACGGTCGGTAGCCACGCCATGGCAGAGGCGGTGCTAGCAGCGTTGTGATTTTGAAGCGATAGAGCCTCAATGGGCTCCAAACACATTAGGATGCATAACCGGCCTCTCTCTCTCAAACAGCTTGTGACTATTGGAGCCCTACTTATTCCTCTGGTGAGTTTAGGGCTCTACAAATTCTTCACCGCACTCCCTCCTCCCGCAGATGATGCACGGGACGCTATGCCCCTGTACAACACAGCAGTTGTAAGCCTAGAGTTCGAGTTCGGGCCACTCACCCCACGGCGTATACCTGCACCATCAGAAAAAGAGCTAAATCAACCAGTGCGACGCTCTACACAGTTAGAAATACAGCAGAAACTAGTTGAGCAACTAAGCAAGCCCACAAGGGTTTCCTCGCAAAGACGTGCTCAGCAACGTGCTCTGTTTGAAGCACAGCTAACACGTGAAGATAAGCTTCGGCAGAGTGCACTTGCCTATCTTGAGAGCTCGGGGGTTCTTGTGCAAACCAATGACTCCCAAACCTCGAAATCTCCAAGACGAGCTCCCCTTTATGTCACCATCAAAGTCGCCGGTGATGGAACCATCATCGAAGGGAAACCGGATTGGGGACATCTCAGCTATGAGCTGATTTTGGAGCGAGATTGTTATGCTAGCCTACAGGCCGCCACTCCTCTTCGTGTCCGTGTGCAGCCTAGCGAAATTGGTCTTTGGAACTCTGTAGGTACTGCCTCACCGCAAACACGGGAAGCAAGACAAGATGAAGCCGTTGGGTTAGCCTTGGAGACCCTAGCAAAAAGCTGGAAATCTGCCAACAGCCCAGAGTTTCAAGGGGAAAAGTGAGCTGAAACTTATGTGGAATCCAAAACTCACTCGCTGGCAAGTTACCCTCATCGTGGGAACACTTCTTGCCGGTTGCGCCACGGCACTCTACCGGTACATTACCACGCCTGCTCGCAACCCTGACTGGAAGTATCCCAAGGCGGTTCGCCTCTACCATAACACGGTGATCGACGATATCTTTGTCATTCACAAACCGCTCGTTGAAAAACCTCGTGTCTTTGAGGCAAACTGGCAACCACCAAAAACTAATATGGGCGGCAGCGCTCTCACCCGTACGAAAGAAGAGAGGGATGATAATCGGGTGGAGGGCATTTTGCGTGCCCAAGGGATTCCCTTCACCCCACCAGAAAATCCCGATGAGCCCCTCAGTGATAGCCCACCGCGCCTCTCAATTGTTATAGAGATTGGGGGGAGCTCTAATGTTCTTATTAAAGACAGGCCAGGCTGGGGCATGCTATCGTATAAGGTGATACTCAAACGCCGGGTTGAGCTGGATGAGGGCCACACGATCCTATCCGTTGACGATATCGAGCTTCTTTATCGTGGGTCTCGAATGACTCAGAATAGCATCTGCTCCCCTGAGGAGTTTCCTGCACGACGTGATGCACTATTGCGTGATATCGCCCTTCAGATTGCGCGGCGCTGGAAGAGCGAGAACTCGGCAGTCCGAAAATAGCTGTGATATAACAAGCGCACATGAACTTCTTTCACCGCTCGGGTGGCATCGCACAGATTACCCCGCGTCCTCAACAATAGGGAGGCTTGACGGGCGCAGGGTCGCGCCCGTGATGGGTTTAGCAAGCGTCTCTTCTTTGTGTGGGGGCGCTTTTGTTTTGCGTAGCTAAACCCGAAAAATTACTGGAGAAACGTAACTGATCCCTCGGGTAAAGCCGAAGGCTTTGACAGTGACGAAAGGCAAACCTATCGTCCCATCTATAGGGCAAGTTACATTGCCCCGTGTTCGACCTCGATCTTCCTGCAGGCAGGAAGCAAGGCAGAGCCATATCGTCATATCTTTGAACAGATTTTTGTATAAACCGAAGCTCGCGCATAGGATGCAGTCCACGCGATTGCCTTACCCGACTGCTACGGGTTTCTGTCATGATTCAAAGGTAAGTTCCTAACTATTGTGGGGACGAGCCACAAAGCGAAAACTCTACTAACGGACAGAGTATCACAAGGGAAAACAAAATGCAAACAGAATTTCAGAATCAATCGCAAAACTTTCCATGCGGTTCACGATTCCTCCCCCGGCTAAAGCCGGAGGTTTCCTTGGAGGCTTTATTATGAAAGTTTTTATCTACGACACGACCCTGCGCGACGGCTCCCAGATGGAGGGGGTCTCGTTTTCCGTGGAAGACAAGCTGCGCATCGCCCGGCGACTCGATGCCTTTGGCATTGACTACATCGAAGGCGGCTGGCCGGGCGCGGTTCCCAAAGACACGGATTTCTTCGCTCGCCTAAAAGCCGAGCCACTGGAGCACGCAAAGCTGGCCGCATTTGGAATGACCCGCAAGCCTGGTGAGACTGCCGAGGAGAGCCAGCTTCTGCGCTTCTTACTCGAAGCCGGAACCCCTGTGGTGACCATTGTCGGCAAGACACACTCGCGCCACGTGACCGAGACTCTCCGTATCCCGCTCACGGAGAACTTGGCGATGATCCAGGAGTCCGTGGCCTTTCTTAAGTCGCACGGCAAAGAAGTGATTTTTGATGGGGAGCACTTCTTCGATGGCTTCAAAGACGATGAAGCCTACGCTCGTGCCTGTCTGGAAGCGGCGGTTACCGGTGGAGCAGACTGGCTCTGTCCCTGCGATACCAACGGTGGAGCGCTTCCCCATGAAGTCAGTGAGACAATTGCGGCACTGGTGGCGGCGTTCCCTAGCACCCGAATCGCGATGCACCCACACAACGACGGTGACTGCGGGACGGCCAATGCGCTTGCTGCCGTCCGTGCAGGAGCGATTCAGGTGCAGGGGACGGTCAATGGCTACGGCGAGCGCACCGGCAACGCCAACCTCATCCCCGTGATCGCCAACCTGCGCCTCAAGCTCGGCTACGACTGTCTTCCCGAAGGTGCGCTGGAGGAGCTAACCACACTCTCGCACTTTGTGGATGAAGTTGCCAACTTCTCCCCGCACCCCAAGGCGGCGTTTGTGGGCCGCAATGCCTTTACCCACAAAGCGGGGCTCCACGCCGATGCCATCTCCAAGTGGCCCCGCGCCTACGACCATATCGAACCCAGTAGTGTCGGCAACCAGCGCCGCATCTTGGTGAGTGAGCAGGCGGGAAGCGCCAGTATTGCACAGAAGGCCACGGAGCTGGGCTATGTCTTAGATAAAAAATCTCCCGTCGCGAAAGAGCTGCTCCTGACGGTCACGAGCCTAGAGCACCAGGGCTATGCCTTTGAGGCTGCCGAGGCGAGCTTTGAGCTTCTCCTCAAGAAAGCCACTGGCACCTATAGGTCGTTCTTTGAGCTGGTGACTTTTCGTGTCTTTATCGGCAAGCGTGCCAGCGACGATGTCCCGGTGACGGAGGCGACTCTGCGGCTTCTGGTCAATGGCGAAGAGGTTCTGGCCGTGGCCGAGGGCGATGGTCCCGTCAATGCCCTGGATCTAGCGCTCCGCAAGGCCCTTGAGCCCGCCTACCCGCAGCTTAAAGACATTGCTCTCACGGACTACAAAGTACGTATTGTGACCAGTGGCGAAGGAACAGCGGCCAAAGTCCGTACGATTGTAGAGTCCACAGACCACCACGGGCACATGTGGTCTACCGTGGGGGTTAGCCCAAACCTAATCGAGGCAAGCTGGCAAGCGATTGTGGACTCGATTGAGTACGGGCTGCTAAAAGCGAACGCGTAGTGTCGGGGTGCGGGCCACGAGGAGCCCGAGAGCTGCCCCGACCAAGACATCATGGGGGTAGTGGCGCTTCAGGCTGACCCGGCTATCGCTGATCAGGGCGGCTCCCAGGTACCAGAGAGCCGCCTCGGTCTTGGTGTGCGCCTTGCTGGCCGCAAGCCCCGCAATCGTGAACGCCGCCGCCGCGTGCCCACTGGGAAAGCTGTCAGACGTGGTGCCATCCGGGCGTCGCTCGTGGGTGAGATACTTCAGGCTCGTGACAATCACCGTGCTGGTTACCAATGCCCGTGCTCGCTCCCGTGAGTCGCGCTGCATAAGTCCCGCGGCCAGAAACGCGATATTGCCCTCATGGGAGAAAAACTTCGCCTGAGGATGGTTCAAAAGCCCCGTCTGAGCGGAGGCGGGCACCAGGAAAATGACGAGCGCCCAGAGGGTTAAAAGGATTCTCATGGCCTCAGTATCCCCTATCTTGGCAAATCTCACAAAAGGCGGTAGAATTGATCCTGTTCTGGAGTGGTGTCCGAGTTGGTCGAAGGAGCACGATTGGAAATCGTGTAGGCTGTCAAAGGTCTCGTGGGTTCGAATCCCACTCACTCCGCTCTCTATTTTTGTCGTTTTTCATGGAGGTTCTGCACGATTGCGACACATTCACTGGAGAGATACGATTCAGGCGGTTCAAAGCTGGCCCCGCTGGAAGCGCTATGTCTTAATTGCAACCCTCTCTCCGGCTCTCCTCATCGGGCTGATCTCGATTGGCTTTTATGGCAATCTTCACTTGATTGCCCATGCAAAGTCTAACGTCGCCCTTCCGGTGCTTCCGGTTCCCACAAATCCGCAGCGCCTTCTAATCGTTGCACCGCACTGTGACGATGAGACTCTTGGGGCCGGGGGGCTGATCGCTCAAGCGCGCAAAAAGGGAACTCCTGTCCATGTCGTCTTTCTCACCAATGGCGATGCCTTTCCCGCCGCTTGCGCCCTTGTCGCACGTCGAGTTCCGCCCCAGGCCCACGACTATGTCCACCTCGGGGAGCTACGCCAGAAAGAGGCCCTCGCCGCACTACGCCAGCTTGGGGTGGAGCAAAAAGAGGTCACGTTTTTAGGCTACCCCGACCAAGGTCTCCGCGCGCTCTGGGAGACCAACTGGCTCCCTAATAAGCCGTTTCGTTCCCGGTTTACCCAGCGCAGCTCCACGCCACGCGGGCCGTACTGCGGCCAGAATGTTACGAGAGACCTGACGGCGCTTCTGGAGTCCTTTAGGCCGACGGATGTCTACGTGACGCATCCCGCAGACGATCACGCCGATCATAGTATGGCCGCGGCCTTCACGGAAGCAGCCGTCACCAACCTGCCCCCAACATCACCAAATCCACAGCTTCACTACTACATTGTCCATCGGGGAGACTGGCCACTGCCACAAGGCTACTCTCCACAAGACCCTCTCCTTCCGCCTGCAGGCTTCTCTAAAGCCGACACCCACTGGCAAACACTCCCCCTAGGCACAGAGGCCCAAAAAGCTAAGACAAGCGCACTGAACCGGTATAGTTCTCAGCTAGAGCTATGTGGTCGCCAGCTCCGATCATTTTTGAGAGAGAATGAGATTTTTGGACAGCTCACGGCTCCCCAACTTCACACGGAACACCCCGCAAAAATTCGGGATGCTCAGGGCGATGACGTGGTGCGCTTCGCAAACCCCGGCAGCGATATTACCCAGCTCGCCGCGACAGTGGAAGGAGAGCTACTCAAGGTGACCATGGAGCTACGCGGAACCACCAACCCTGGCATTCGCTATGGCCTTCGTGCACGCAGCAGCACGGGAGCCTTCGTGGCACGAACGTTGCACTCTCCCACCTTGCCGCCACCGAGCAGTCGCACTCTCTCCTGCACGATCCCGCTTGCACAGCTTGGGATAGAGCAGCGCACAGCAAGTACACTCTGGCTCTCTGCGGACACAGGAATGACTTCACGCTACATTGTGGATCAGACGGGCTACCGAGAGTTTCACCTCAGCCCCACTCCATAGCGTCGGAGACGGTGCGAAAATATTGGACGATGACAAGAAGGATACTCCCTCTGTGACTCAGGCAGAAATTCTGGATGCAGTTGCGCAGCGCCGCAACGACCTACGACTCCTCTTTCGTGGACCGCTCGTTCTCCGGCGTGCCGCCGAGAAAGAGGCACTGTTACTGGCCGTGATCTGCATGGCAGATATGTTCACCACCCTCTACTGGGTGACCATGGGCCATGCGGTCGAGGCGAATCACTTACTCGCTTGGACATTTAATGTTCACCCGGTGACGTTTGTGCTCGTCAAGTCCATTTCGTGTATGCCCGCCGTGCTACTTGCCCCACTGCTTGCCCGCCGCCACAAAAACTTCACGGTCTGGCTGCTGCGCATTATTATTGCGGTCTACGTGCTCACCTACTTCAAGCTCGCACAGTTCTAATACTCTAGTTTCCGACCGTAACGGTCTTCCGGTTAAGAACAAAAACACGACGCGGAGTGGTGGCCAAGACTGCTCCGCTAGAGTCCATCGCCTCAACCTCGATAAAGTACTCGCCGTCGGCAAGGCGCGTGGTGTCCCACGTGATGATAAAGGGCGCGAAGTTCTTTAGCGCCTTGATCTTGCCATCTACCGTGAGGCGCACAAACGCGACGCGGGTCGGATCTGTCAGGGTGGGGTTGATCGTCACCACACCACTCACCATCGGCGTTTTATTGGTCTTGGCCTCCGCCAGGCGCACGCTTCTGTAGCGCTCCAGTGTCGTCTCGACCACGAGCTTCATGGTCTCCACAGTAGGTTGAGGCAAGCGCAGCCGGAGCGCTGTCACGCCTCGGCTCGCGGTTCGCGGGCTCCCTGCCGCTTTCCAGAGATCGTTAAGGCCATCCGCTATGAAGGCATCGAGCCGCACCCCGAGAACCGTTGGGAGTGGCTCCCAGTCTCCTCCATCTATTTGGCAGTCAACCAGAGCACTCTCGCCAAATAGGCCAATATGGTTCAAAAAGAGTGGTGCCGTCCCTTCCAGGTCTTTGCGACGCGGAGTGGGCCTGCCATCCACTCCCACCGTACCAAGGAGAAGCATCATCGGAGCCCCATGCTCTTCGGTACGACCATTGTGCCAGACCGGCGAGATCTGAAAGCCTCCACGCCGCTCCTTGCCTTCGCCTTCGGGCGAGCGCGCGTCAATGGGAGCCGTTGAGACCGTGATCACGCCGGTGTGTGCCGTGTTGATCCGCCCCACACCCGTGTAGCTTGTCCCATCGAAGCGCCCCACCCCTTGCACCGGCTTGACGACCTGTGTCAAGACGCGGCTCTCGCCACCCATAAAAGTGCCGGTAACTTTCCCACCAAGCTTATTTTCGATCACCAGCTCCGAGAGGCGCTTGGTGGGGACGCGTACCAGAATCACCAGCACTTCTCCTTGACCGTACGGCTTGAAGTCTTCGGGCAAGGGAACTAGCTTGCCCGTGCGCGACTCTGTGTAGACCATGTTGCCTGGCAACGGCGCGAGCTCCCGAAAGATGGACGTGCCTGCGGGAATATCGGTCTTCATGCCCACCGTGCCGGCTCGGTGCCCCCCGTAGCCGTAGTTGGCTTTATCTCCCGAGAGCTCTTTGGGGGAGATTCCCAGCACCAAAGGCGCATGAAGCTGAGGATCTTCGCCGGAGACACGAATACGGAGCCCGTGCACCGCGACGGCAGCCACGGAGCCACGAGGGGCGTACTCCGCTGCGATATAGCCTTCACTTGCCCCTGTGCTTGGCTGGGTCACCCGCCCCACCACGGACCACGTATCGCCTTCATTGGTCGAAACTTGAATGGTGCCCAAGCGACGGTTCACAATGCGAATCCTATGCAGCTCCACCATGTTATCACTCGCAGGCTCAGGCTTGGGAGTGTCCTCTTGAGCGGCGGCAATCGCGGGGGGCGTCAGTGCTCCAAAGGCAAGGGTAGTCAGAAAGTGTCTGCGGGTAAACATGGCACGAGTATTATATCGCCCTCTTTGCTGGAGAGAGGCGATCGAGTTCTGCCTTGAGGCGTGTGATTTCTTCCTCAGCCGCCTGACGCCTACTGGCTTCTTCGGCGATGCAGGTCGGTTTCTGCCATAGGTTTTCCATCAGACGTAGGATAAACGACACGCCGTGCAGGCTTGATAGAAGTCAGGGTGGCGGACGTGGAGATATAATACCGCCATGTGGCTCCCGATTCCCATTCTTGCACTCACTCAGACAGATGTTGCCGAGCTTAAAGCGCTGCTCGCGTCCGCTCCGCAAGCGTCTGAGTTTCCCAATGCGGCAAAGGCGACTCTGCTGGACCTTGCCGATATCACGGTTCGCCCGGATGGCTCCGCTAAGATCGTCACGCGGCAGGCGATTAAGATTCTCAACCAGCGCGGACGGGAGCAAGAGGCGGAGATCAAGATCCCCTACAACGGGAGCTACGAGACCGTAAAACTCATCCGTGCCCGAACACTTCGGCCCAATGGAGTTGTTGTCGAGGTCAAGCCGACCGAGGTGCGAAGCGGTGCCGCCAGCGAGGGCTACGACGATGCCAAGGTCCTCTCGTTCTCCATGCCTGCCGTCGAGCCGGGCTGCCTGATTGAGTATGAGTATGTCACCGAGCAGAAGACCTCGCCCCTGCCTGGGCACTTCTGGTTCCAGTGGTACTTCCAGGGCGGCTTCGATCCCGTCCAGCACACCCGCCTGCGCATCACCGTTCCGTCCACACTCAAGCTCGCCCGCAAGCTTCGCAATAGCGCCATCGAGCCGACCATCCGTACGGCGCCCGATAGTAAGAGCGTGGTCTACACCTGGGAACAAAAAAACGTCGCGCCCCTCAATATCGAGCCCCTCATGCCTCCGGCAGAGCGCCAGCTTCCCAAGCTGACCGTCTCCACCGTGCCTAGCTGGCAGAGTGTCGCAGACTGGTACACCAAGCTTGCACGTGCAGCGAGCCAAGGCGACCCCACCGTGACCGCGATGGCGCAAGAGCTCACCAAGAACTGCCGTACGGAGGAGGAGAAGGCGAGGGCGATCTTCTACTATGTTCAGGACAAGACCCGCTATGTCGCTATCGAGCTAGGCATCTCCGCCTACCAGCCCCGCCCGGCAAGCCGGACTCTGACGGTCCAGTACGGCGACTGCAAAGACATGGCCACCCTGCTGGTGGCACTGCTACGGGCCGCTGGGATCACGGCGCACCCGGTCTTGCTTCAGGCGGGTGAGCCCTTCCCCCAGCAAGTCGAGCTGCCCTCACCCCATGCCTTCAACCACGCCATCTGTCAGGCTCAAGTGGGCGGAAAGACCTACTGGCTCGATGCCACGGCTCAGGTCTGTCGCTTTGGAGATATTCCTCAGGCAGATCGTGGGGTCGAAGTGCTGGTCATCAAAGACGGTAAAGCGGTCTTTGAGACCGTTCCCGAGGCGAGCCCAGCGGAGGCACTCAACCTCCAGCAAGCATCGGTTGTGCTGGACTCCGAAGGAGCGGCAATGGGAACCGTCCAGCTTTCTGGCACCGGCGACTATGAGCTTAGTCTGCGCGCCAACCTGGTGGTTAAAAGCAACGATGAGCGCAAGAAATACGCCGAGGCACTTCTGGGCAGCATTGGCGTCAACCCGCGCATTGAGAGCCTTCAGCTCACGGATATCAGCAACCGGGACACCCCTCTGAGTATCTCCAGCAAGACTCGGTTTGCCAACTGGGCCACCGTCAGCGGGGACCTGCTTCTCTTCAAGGCGCGTCCCGACCAAGCGAGCCCCGCGTTTGCCTCGCCCTTTGTGGAAGACAATCGCCTCTACCCCATCTACCAGTCCGAGCCTCGCCTCATGCGTGCAAACCTTGAGGTGACGATCCCCGAGGGCTACAGCTATCTGTATATCCCCAAACCCATCTCAGGAGAGAGTGCTCTGGGTAGTTTCTCCCGAACCGTGCAGCAAGAGGGGCGCAAGCTGACGATCTCCATTGAGGTACAAGACCGCCGAGCTACGGTCCCGGCAACGGAGTATCCGGCACTCCGCCAGTACATCGATCGGTATCTTCGGATGTACGGTGAGCTAGTCATCGCGCGCAAAGACGCGGCAGCGCAGGTGATAAAATAAGCCCCGTATGTTTGCCCGTCTCCGCGAGGATATCACCACGATTTTCGAGAAAGATCCCGCCGCGCGCAATCTTCTGGAAGTCTTTACCTACGCGGGACTCTGGGCGGTGCTCTATCATCGCTTAGCACATCGGCTCTGGATACACAACCTCAAAACGGCGGCGCGCTGGGTCTCTCAGTGGTCGCGGTTTATGACAGGTGTGGAGATCCATCCGGGAGCAACGATTGGAAGGCGTTTTTTCATTGACCACGGCATGGGAGTTGTGATCGGGGAGACGGCCATTATCGGCGATGATGTGCTGATGTACCACAATGTCACTCTGGGAGGAACGAGCCTCTCCAAAACCAAGCGTCACCCCACGATAGAAAATGGCGTTCTTATTGGTATGGGAGCAAAGATTCTGGGTGACATCACGATTGGAGCCAAGGCCCGGATCGGGGCCAATGCCGTCGTGATTCGCGACGTCCCACCCGACTCCACGGCGGTGGGAATCCCCGCCCGCATCGTGGGACAGGAAAAAAACCTTGCTCTGGCTCCCGTGATGGATGCCGCCCTCAACGCTCCCGACCCTGCCGCGGAGGCATTGCGTCTTTTGCGTGAGGAGGTACAATTACTCCGACAACGTATCTCCGCCATTGAGAGACACGAAGAGCCTGAAACTCAGTCCCTTTCCTAGTCTCTAACCGCAACGAACAACTCGCATGACAAGCTCAGAAACCAACAACGAATTTTCCGAATTTTCCGCAGAGTCACCGCGTCGCTCGCGCGGCTTTGTCCTTGGTCTCTCCACCGTGCTCGTTGCTCTTGGTGCTGCGGGAGCGGGTGCGGTGGTCAATTACTCCCATTCGCTCCCCGGTACAGACAGTATCGCGCCCGGCGTTCGAATTGGGGAGGCCGATGTCAGCGGGCTCTCAAGAGGCGACGCCGAAGAAAAGGCGCGTGTGTGGGCCAGAGAGCATCTGGCGAGAGCGGTTGTTCTCATGGCTCCTAAGTCGGAGAAGAAGTGGGCGATTACCCTCGGGGAGCTTGGTGGGCGCTTTGATCTGGAGCCTGCGGTCAATGCAGCGTGGCAGCTCGGCAAGGACGATAACTTTTTTGAGCGCCTCTACCACGGCAAGCGCGAGCGTAACATCACCTTGAACCCCGAGTTTAAGCTGAACCCCGCCAAGCTGGATACCTATCTGGGACGTGTTGCCAAAGCGGTTCGAAAGCCCGCTCAGAATGCGCGTGCCAAGATGGAGTCCGGGGGCGGTCTGTCGTTGGTCAAAAAAGAGGAAAAGGGAATTGAGCTCGATGTGGAAGCCACCAAAGCGGCGCTTCTTAGCGGTGGTATGGGCTCTCTCATTAGCGGCAAAACGACGACCATAATTGTCAGAGAAGAGCTGCCTAAAGTTACCGCGGAGGATCTTGGGAAGATGGGGACTCTGATGGGCTCCTACACGACAGACTATAGCGGCTCACCCCGTGCCCGTAAGACCAATGTCGCACTGGCAACCACAAAAATCAACGGGACGCTTCTTGGGCCAGGAGAAGTTTTCTCCTATAACGATATTGTCGGGCCACGCGAGTCGGAGCTTGGCTGGAAGATGGCCCATCAGTACCAGGATGGCTTGGTGGTGGACGGAGTCGGGGGCGGGGTGTGCCAGACCTCTACCACGCTCTACAATGCCGTGATCCGCGCGGACCTGAAGATTGTGGATCGCTCGAATCACTCCATGCCTGTTCGCTACGTCAGCGTGGGCTGCGACGCTGCTGTGGTCTATGGAGCCGTGGACTTTAAGTTCCAGAACTCGACCGACGGCCCTATCTTTATCGGGGGTAAGGCGGATGGAGACTCGCTCACCTACCGAATTTATGGCACCAAGCCTTCGGAACGTAAAGTTCTCTCCTTCTACGCAGGCTCACGTCGCTATAACTCCTCCGGGGGCTCATCGGTGACCAGCTACCGGAGAGTGCAACTTCCGGATGGCAGTATAGAAGTCGAAGTGATTGACTCCTCGTCATACCGGGCTCCCCGAGCAGTACCCCCAGGCCGGTAGTAGAAAGTTTTAGAGATGAAATTGCCCCATACCCTCGCTTTTATTGCTCTTGGCATTGTCCTTGGGCAAGCCCCACCCGTCCGTGCCCAGCTGGATAAGACCATCAAGGCCGCCGCGATTCTTTTTGCCGTTGATCGCTTCGGCCCCGATATCAATACGTTCGTCAACGAAGTCACGCGCACCAAAGACATCGGCGATGAGGCAGTGACCAAGGTCGTCCCGATTCTGACGGTGGGCAACGGCACCTACGCGGGAGCTGCACAGATCAACGGGCCACGCCGCCTCGTAGACACCGTTCGTGCCGTCGCGCAGATGGAGGGTGAGAAGCGCATTATCCAGCCTACCGTGCGCGTGCGCGGCCTGATTCCCATCTCGGATCGTGCTGTCAAGAGCCTCGAAACCCTCAAGCGCGTGCCCGGCGTCGGCGTCACCGCCACGCTGGAAGTGAAGCTGTAGCCCTCCTCCGGGATACCCTCCTCCCCCTGCCCCTCCTCCCAATCCTGGGAGGAAGGGAATGGAGGGGAGCCAGCAATTCCTCGCAACCCCCCTCTTCCCAACCTGCCTCCGCAGGATTGGGAGGAGGGGCAGGGGGAGGAGGGTATCCCGGAGGAGGGGGAGAACTTTTATGACCTTCGAAGAACTCGCCTCCAAAGAATGGCTTCTCACCAACGGAATCGGCGGATTCGCCTCAGGCACGCTCGCCGGTTGCGCCACCCGCCGCTACCACAGCCTCCTCACCGTCGCGCTTGATCCGCCGTCGGGCCGAAGAATGTCGCTCCTCGGCGGCTTAGATGAAACCGTGATTATCGATGGCGTCGAGTACCCGCTCGCTACGCATATCTATAAAGACGGCACGGTTTTTCCTAATGGCTGGAAATGGCAAGAAAACGCCTGGAAAAAGCCAGGAGGATATTGTTGGTCGTTTGCTCTCCCCAAACATGTATCACTGACCAAAACGGTCACAATGATTCCGGGACAAAATACTCTCCACTGCACCTATGAATTATTTGGCAGTGATGCCTCTGTCCAAATTCGACTTGCGCCGCTGGTTTGCTGGAAAGAGATCCATTCAGAGATGCAGCACTGGGATGGATTTCCACTTGTTTCTAAAGGTGACGATTCTGCATGGATGATTCAAGCAACACACGACTCACCAGAACTTACTCTTCAAGGAAATCTTGGGACATGGGAAAAAGCTGGCTGGTGGAACCAACAGATATTTCATCGAATTGAGGCGGAGCGCGGATTTAATGCGATCGAAGAACTGTATTGCCCTGCCACCCTAACAGCTCCATTGGAAATTGGACATCAAGGTCAACTCGTTTTTAAAGCAATGTTAGGATCAGGCTTAGCTGGCCAAGAAGCATTTGAGGCTTGGCATCCGTTCGGGAATCCAACAGATATTGATTTCCTTGTTCACTCGCTCCGTCAAAAACAAACAAGAACCACAATCCTAGCGGGCTATCCCTGGTTTACCGACTGGGGGCGCGATACGTTTATTGCACTTCCGGGGCTTTGCTTGACCACGGGACGTGAGGAGATTGCCAAGCAGATTATCCGTGACTTTGTGCCGTGGGTACGCAACGGCAGAATCCCGAATCGCTTTCCGGACAACGGCGACGAGCCTGCTTATAACAACGTGGACGGGACGCTGTGGTTTCTGCACTGCATCGGGCTGTGCGGGCTGACCGACGAGCTCTCTGAGACCATGGAGGCAATAATCGCGGCGCATCTTGAGGGCACAGTCGGGGATGGAATCTACTGCGACTCTGAGGGGCTTCTGCGCTGCGGCGACGATCACACCAATCTGACATGGATGGATGCGAAGGTGGAGGGGGTGGCGATCACGCCGCGCGATGACCGGCCCGTGGAGGTGCAGGCGCTCTGGATCAATGCGCTTCGTGTGGCGGGAAAGACGGAACTAGCCGAGAAAGCGACGGCGGCATTTCTGGCGAAGTTCGTACGCCCCGATGGCCTCGGGCTCTATGACTGCCTCTTCCCCGATGGCACGCCCGAGGGAGCGATTCGGCCCAACCAGGTGATCGCGGCGGCGCTTTTGGAGTTGCCGGACGAGGTGAACCAAGCAGTACTGGCCGTCGCGACGGAGCACTTGCTCACGCCGTTTGGCCTGCGCACGCTCTCCCCTGCCGACTCACGGTTCTGCCCACGCTACGAAGGCGGGCCGCACCAGCGCGACGCGGCGTATCATCAGGGAACGGTCTGGCCGTGGCTGATCGGGAGCTTCTGCGATCTCACTAAAAAAGTCCACGGCACTGACGCAAATGTCGCGCCGTTTCTGGCCGAGCTAGAGCGCCACCGAACCGAAGACTTCGGCCTTGGGGGAATCGCAGAGGTCTTTGATGGAGCAGCTCCACACCGGCCAAACGGTTGTCCATGGCAGGCGTGGAGCCTTGCAGAGGTACTACGGTCGTCTTACCGGGCGGCGTAGAGCTCGGCGACTTTGTCCCAGTTGATCACGGCCCAGATCGCTTCTAGGTACTTGGGGCGGGCGTTGCGGTAGTCAATGTAGTAGGCGTGCTCCCAGACATCAATGCCTAGGATCGGGGTGCCCGTGCAGCCTGCGACGGCGGTTCCCATGAGCGGGGTGTCCTGGTTGGCGGTGGAGACCACGGAGAGCGTGCCCGCGCCATCGGTGACAAGCCAGGCCCAGCCGGAGCCGAAGCGGGTTGCGCCTGCCTTGGCGACGGCCTCTTTCAGCGCCTCGAAGGAGCCGAAAGCAGCCGTGATGGCCGTGGCAAGCTCGCCGGAGGGAGCCGATGCGCCGCCGGGGGTGAGCAGGTCCCAGAACAGAGAGTGGTTGACATGACCACCGGCATTGTTGCGTACCGCGCCACGGATGGCATCGGGGACGGCGGAAAGATTCGAGATTAGCGACTCCGCGCTCCAGTCCGCGACTTCGGTGTCTTTAATGGCCGCGTTCAGGTTGGTGACATAGGCAGCGTGGTGCTTGTCGTGGTGGAACTCCATCGTCTCCTGGGAGATCACGGGAGCGAGCGCATCGTAGGCATAGGGCAAGGCGGGTAGTTCAATGGACATAGTGTTTGTTTCCTTCTGGAAAAATATACCCCAATTGGCGACATAAGTTCACGGTTTTTCGTAGAGTGGTCGTCTATGTGTATGATGAGCGAGATTGAGCTGTTAGAAAGGGCGAAAACCGGCGATGCGGATGCTTTCACACGGCTCTGTGAGGCGCACCGGGGCCGGATCTGGCGGACCGTTTCTAGCGTCGCAAAACGTAAATCGGATGCGGAAGACCTGGCACAAGAGACCCTTCTCAAGGCGTGGCAGGCAATCGGCAGCTACCGGGGCGAGGCATCTCTGGGCTCGTGGCTGACGCGCATTGCGCTCAACACCGCCCACGATCACGTGAAGTCCGCCTGGATGCGCCGGGTGCAGTTTTGGAAAGACGACCGCCCAGAGGAGCCCGATGGCTCCGCGCCACTACATGAGCAGACGGAGCGGGCGGAGACGCAGAGAAAAGTGCGGGCAGCCGTCGCCAAGTTAGGGGAGAAGGAGCGCACCCCCATCCACCTGATCTACTTCGAGGAGTACAGTATCGCCGAGGTAGCACGGCTGGAAAACGTGCCCGAGAGCACGATTCGCAGCCGGGTCAAGGTGGGGCTCAAGCGGCTCTCGGGTGCCCTCCGAGAGCTGGTCGAGCCGGAGATTGAGGGATATCCCCCTTTTCCGTTTAGCACGGGAGAGGGGGCAGGATAGGAAAACCTATGGAGATCGAAGACTTACTCAAAGATGCTGCCGAGTGGCGGCCTAGTACGGAGATGCCAGCGGACTTAGAGCGCCGTGCCCTCAAAGCCGTACGCCGTCCCCCGCTCCGCCCGATGGGAATCATGCGTCCTCGAAGCGCCCTCTTCGCCACCGCGCTGGCCGGAGTCGCCTGTTTCTTTATGATAGGCCGAGTCGGGCAAAAGCCCCTTGAGCCTGTTGGAGTGCCCGTAGCGATCGCCGATACCCGTCCTACACCAGCTCCAACACGCGAGCATATCAAGGAAACGCTTCCGATAAAGCCACAAATAGATCGACAAGCCAAGAGGTCCAAAAAGCGAAAAACATCACGGCGACAATCCCCTTTGACGCAGCGTTTGCCTGTGGCGCTTGACACCGTTTCTGACTCTGTCATTGTTGGAAGCCGAGTGGCGGTGGATGCTCCCGTCTATACTCCCGCCTACTACGCCGAGCCCTCCTCCGATGGGGAGAGCACAAAATACACCCCAGTGAAGGTCGCCCTCGACGATCCCGATGTTATTTACTCAGAATCACCATCCGAATTTCAAAAGGAGAATTAATCCATGAAATCTTTACTCACTCTTGCGCTCGCGGTAGCGCTTACCTCAACGACCGTCGCACAAGACTCACAGCGCCCCGCTCAGCCGCCCCGTGCCTCTGGAGCCGGTCGGGTGACAGCGGCTACGTCCAGTAGCCCAGATTGGTTTAGCAAGACCATCAATCTCGACATTAAAAATGCCACACTGGCCGAAGCCATCAAGAAGATACTGGAGGAGGCTGATGTCAAAGTGACAAAGATTGACGATCAGCTAGAGCCCAATAAAAAGAACAAGCTCAGCCTAAAACTCGATGGCGTGAATGTACGCGATGCCCTCGCCGCAGTCTCCCGGCTCTACGCCGCGCAGGCCTTTGTTCTCTCCGAAGACGGTAAAACGACCATTGAGCTCAAGAATCGCGTGGCAGAGGCGGTCGGTGGAGGCGGGGGGGGGCTCGGTACCAGTATCTTCGTCGCTGGCAATGCAGAGCGCTACAAAGACCTGCCAGATAGGAAGATTCATATTAAAGTCCAAGAAGGAACCGCACTGGATGTCGTGAAAGCAATCTGTGAGAAAGCGGGACTTGACTATGAGCTGGATGCAGACCTGAAAGGCGGGAGCAAAGTCAGCATGACCATGACGAATGTCTCCGTGGGCAATGCACTCGATAACGCAGCAGGTCTCTTGCAGTGTGGCTGGAAGGCAGAGAAAAAGGGCAGCAAGGTCAAGATCTATTTTGGCAAAAAGTACCCGAGCCAATCGCTCTTCGGGAATGCGGGACGCCTTGTCCTCCCCACCATGCCCGAGCTTCCCATTGTGAGCAATCTCTTTACACGAGGCGCCTCACTCCCAAGCAAGCGTGTCTCGCTCGATAAGAGGAGCACAGATGTGCGGGAGTGCCTAAAAGAGATCCTCCAGCAGGCCGATCTGAGCTACGCCCTCGCCGATGACCTGCCCAGCGATCCAAAGTCGTTCACGTTCTCGAATGTCCCCCTCGCAATGGCACTCGACATGATCTGCGCGAGCATCGAAGTGGGCTGGACGACCGAGGGAAGCGCCGATGGAAAGCCCATCGTCAAGGTAGGAAAGCGCTACAAAGGCCGCAGCAGGAGCCGCTCCAGCTTCTCATCGTACACGTCGATGCCGACTCTGTCTCGCGACAGCAGCCTGGCAGAGATGTACCGTGCAGCCCGTCCCGTGGCACCACGTTTTAGCTTGCCCGCGCCGCGCATTCCTCTGGAGTGCTTGTAGAGGAGTTTGCCCTGTCGGTGGCGAAAACGTAGCCATTATGCCACAGGTAGACATGCCGCTGGAGCGGCTCCTAGAGTACACGGGGCGCAATCCGCGCCCCGTTGATTTTGATGCGTACTGGGACAACGCCCTCGCCGAGCTGGACTCCCACGAACCGCAAGTCGAGCTGATCCCCCACTCGCTAAAAACCCATAATGTCGAGTGCTTTGAGCTTTGGTTCACGGGGATTGGTGGCGCGAGAATCTACGCCAAGTATCTAAGGCCGAAAAAAAGCACCACGCCCCACCCTGCGATTGTGGAGTTTCACGGCTACTCAGGCCACTCAGGCGACTGGATCGGCAAGCTACCCTACGTGGCGCAGGGCTACTCCATCGCCTCGCTGGACTGCCGCGGTCAAGGGGGAAAGTCCGAGGATTTGGGCGGCGTCAAGGGCAATACGCTCCGGGGCCATATTATCCGTGGCCTCGCCGATAGCCCCGAGAAGCTTCCATATTATCCGTGGCCTCGCCGATAGCCCCGAGAAGCTTTACTACCGCAACGTCTACCTAGACACCGCGCTACTCGCCCGGATCGTGATGGGCTTCGACGAAGTCGACGCGAGCCGAGTTGGGGCGCTGGGAGGGTCGCAGGGCGGCGGACTGACACTGGCCTGCGCCTCGCTCACCCCAAGTCTCAAGAAAGCCGCCCCGACGTTCCCGTTTCTCTGTGACTTCAAGCGCGTCTGGGAGATGGACTTGGCCAAAGGAGCCTACGAGGAGCTGGCCACGTTTTTCCGCAACTTCGACCCGCGCCACGAGCAAGAGGACTTGTGGTGGGAGCGCCTGGGCTATATTGACAACCAGCACTTGGCAGCTAGAATTCGCGCCGAGGTGCTGATGCCTGTCGCCCTCATGGACACGATCTCCCCTCCGAGGACCCAGTTCCCCGCTTATAACAAGATCACCAGCAAGAAAAACCTCGTCCTCTACCCCGACTTCGGCCACGAGGGCCTGCCGGGCTGCAACGACATTGTTTTTGATTTTATGAGCGATCTTTAGAGAAACCGTTAGGACACTTTTAAAATGCTTTCCCTCTCGTTCTACGACACAAAGCCCTACGACCGCGAGTACTTCGAAAAGGTGACTGGTATCGAAAACCTCAAGGTCACGTTTCATGAGTTTCGCCTCACCACCGAGACCGCTAGCAGCGCAGAGGGAGCACAAGCCGTCTGTGTGTTCGTCAACGATCTGCTGGATGCCCCGTGTCTCAAGCAGCTCTACGACCGAGGAGTCCGGCTCGTGACACTTCGCTGTGCAGGCTTCAATAACGTGGATCTCATGGCGGCAAAGGCGCTGGGCATGGTCGTCACACGGGTGCCTGCCTACTCGCCCTATGCCGTCGCGGAGCACACCGTGGCGCTCTTGCTGGCACTTAACCGAAAAATCCATCGTGCCTATAACCGCGTCCGTGAGCATAATTTTTCTCTCAACGGGCTGGTGGGCTTTGATCTGCACGGCAAGACCGTCGGGATTGTCGGCACAGGCAAGATCGGGCGTGTCGCAGCACAGATTTTCCGAGGGTTCGGCACCGAAGTGCTCGCCTACGACCCCTCCCCGTCCTTGGAGTGGGCGGCCGAACACCGCATTGGCTATGTGGACTTCTCCACCCTGCTTTCCAAAAGCGATATTATCTCGCTGCATCTGCCCCTGACACCCGAGTCGCGCTATCTGCTCAATACGGAGACGCTGGCCCAACTGAAGCCAGGAGCCTATCTAATCAACACCAGTCGAGGCAAGCTTGTGGAGACCAAGGCTCTCATCAATATGCTCAAAGCGGGCACGTTAGGGGGGGTGGCGCTGGATGTCTACGAGGCTGAGGAAGGCTTGTTCTTCGAGGACTACTCCAGCGAGGTACTCCAAGACGACGAGATCTCCCGCCTTTTGACATTCCCCAACGTGCTCATTACGTCCCACCAAGGGTTTCTCACCCAGGAAGCACTGGGCGAGATTGCAATCTGAGTGCCGAGGGCAAGCCCCTGCTGCCAGGCTCGACTCTCTCTCCGTGATCGGGGCTCGCCGAGCCCCGAGAATGTCGCGGCGCTCAAGGCAAGTGGCCTCAGACTAGGAATCTATCAGCACTCAGTTTGCGGTCAACAACAATCATGAGATCATCTTTGATTTTATGAGCGAGCTCTGAGGTTTGGGCTTTCGAAACTGCTGTGGAGCCTCGACCAGGCGATAAAAAACCCGCCCTGCGATCACCAAAAACGGCAGAATGACGAAGAGCGCGACGGCAAATGTGGCGGTGGGGGAGAGTCCAAGAAGCGACAGCTTGCTGGAGATAAGCTGAAACAAGGGCAAGTGTACCAGGTAAACGCTAAAGGAGATCGTCCCGAACCCTTTGAGCGCACGAGCGGGAAGCTGTGAGAGCCAAGGTGCCTCGCTCATTCGGCCAACCTCGATGATAATCAGAGCAAACGTGATTCCCCAGAGCTGGTCAAACCAGCAACCAAAGATTGGGCCAAACTGCGGCGGCGCTTGTGAGATCAGTAGGAGATTTAGAGTCATCAGGCCCAGCGCAAAGAGAGCAAAGCTAGGGACAGGGGCGTTTCTTTGGCGAGCCACCAGCAGCGCGGCCCCCATGCCACAGACAAACTCAAAAAGGCGTCCGGGGAGTGCGTAGTAGGTCGCCACACCGATGGCAAAGTCCGGCAGGCTCTCCGAGAGCTTGGGATGAAGCTCGTGCATGAGTGTCTGCCACAAGAGTGCCAGAACCAACGTCGCTCCCAAGGTCTTGTGCAGACCAACGCGGCGCATGAGCAGGATCATGAGCGGAAACGCAGCGTAGAGCTGGACTTCTAACCCAAGCGACCAGAAGGCAATATTGCTCGTCGTCACGGTCTGTGGGAAGCAGTTCTGGAGACACAAAAGATGGACTGGAATGTCCCACCAGACGGTTGGCCTCTGTAGCAGTGACGGTGCTAGATAAGACAGAGTGCAAAACAAGGCAAGCGCCACATAGTATGGTGGCAAGATGCGCTGTGCACGCTTTCGGATAAATTCCTTGAGATTTAGAGGCACAGAGCTTAGAGATCCACTACGGACCAGTGGCCACATCAAACAAAAACCTGAGAGTACCAAAAAGAGATGAACACCCAAGTATCCCCACCGGGCCGCGCCCCGAATCACACTCACGGCAGGTTCTAAGAGTGGCCCAACCTGAGGAAGGGGAGGAAGTAGCTCGTGCTCATGATGGATCAATACCAGCAAGCATGCCAAGCCACGCAAGAGATCAATAAATTCCAGTCGTGAAGGAGCCTTTGATGCCTGAACAGGCATTTCTTGAGACATATCTTAGATTGTCGGAGAGGGATTGAGACAAGCCGATAGATTCCCCAAAAACAGGTATTCCTTCGGGGACTGACTTAGGAGGCTAACTTGTCGTATACTAAAACAGCAAAAGTGAGAGTACCAGTATCCGGCTCTTGCACATTACCAAGGTTAGGAAAACAATGATTTCAGTAGGATTTCGGATTCCGGGGGCGCTAGGGCGCATCCCCTTTGCAGAGATGGCGGCTTGGGCCGCTGAGAGTGGCTTTGGCTCCATTGATGTGGGTTCGCCAAACCCAGAGAATGTCGCGGCGCTCAAGGCAAGTGGCCTCGGGCTCGGGACATGCGATCTGGGCGGCACGCGTGAGCTGCTCTCGCCCGATGAAGCGGTGCAGAAGCAGGGCATTGAGACCTGTAGCAACGCTCTGGAGGCCATGGCGGCGCAGGGCTTTACCAAGGCCTTCACCACCTTCAACCCGCCCGACAGCAGCCAGAGCCGCCGCGTGAGCCTGGAGAACTGGAGCAAGAGCTTCCCCGAAGTGGCAAAAGTCGCGGCGCGGGTAGGCGTGCGAATCGCCGTGGAGGGCTGGCCGGGGCCCAACAACAATGCTTTAGGCGTGACTCCCGAGACACTCCGCGCGATGTTTGCCGTCGTCCCTGGTGAGGAGTTTGGGATCAACTACGACCCTAGCCACCTCGTGCGTATCGGCGTGGACTACCAGAGGTTTCTGCGTGAGTTCGGGGGCCGTGCGATCCATGCGCACGGCAAAGACACCCAGCTCGACGGCGACGGTGCCTATCTCTATGGCAATCTAGGGCCTAGCCTCGACCGCCCGGTGCACTGCGGCGGCGGCGACTGGCGCTACTGCATCCCCGGCGAGGGCGTCGTCAACTGGGCCTGGGTTCTCGGTGAGCTTCAGCGCCACGGCTTCGACGACACCATTGCGATTGAGCTGGAGGACTTCCGCTACAACGGCAGTGTCGAGGGCGACAAGCTCGGCCTGATCCGCGCCAAAGCCAATCTCACGCCTTATCTCTAAACGCCCCATCGCCGCCGGTTGAAAACCGGCGTCTGCAGTGGCGTCGTTCCTCCGCCGCAAAGCCCGTGGCGGGCTGGGAAACAGAGCCCGTAGCCCGGCACGGGCTTTGCAGCCACAGGCTACTGCAGACGCCGATTTCAATCGGCGGTCAATGGCGAAACGGGAAGTGCTCCCCGGCTTGGTATTTTGGCCGTTCCAGGTACGTATTGATACCGGGGACGGCCTCACCGCGCAGCAAGAACGGGGCACCGATGGGCTTGGTGATCTGGGTGCTGGTCGGGATGTAGCGAATAGTGAGGCCGCAGCGGCGCTTGTCGCTTGTGTTGGCGTTGCTTCCATGGATCAAGTTCGGGTGGTGCACCGAGACATCCCCCGCTCTCAGGATCACGTCCACGGCGGCGCTCTCGTCCACGCCCGCAATCCCCGACGACAGCACGTTCTCGACGCTCGTGTCTCTCGCGTGCTCCTGAAACTCCAACCGGTGCGACCCGGGGATCACCCGCAGGCAGCCGTTTTCCGGCGTGGAGTCGTCCACGGCTAGCCAGAGTGTCACGACTTCACAAGGATCGAGCGGCCAGTAGCTACCGTCTTGGTGCCACAGAACCGGCAGGCCGTCGTGGGGAGGCTTGGCAAAATAGTGGCTGGCAAAGAGCGCGATATTCGGCCCGATAAACTTCTCCGCGATATCGAGCAGCCGGTCATCGGCGATCAGGCGCACCCAGAACGGGTCATTGAGCACCAGAAACCAGTCCAGCTTCTCGGGCCGCAGCTCCGGGTTCTTTTTTTGTAGCCACTCTACATGGTCACTCGCCTTGCGGATCAGCTCCGCATCCAACACATGGCGAAAGACTGCATAACCGTCGCGCTCATAACTCTCCATTGGGTTCATATTCCATTATCCTATCTCGCAGCCAAGGCGATAGAACCAGCGTGAGGAAAGTGCCGCTAGTGGTCACTACCCGTGTCTTCGATGTAGTCCTTGCTCCGTCCGAGTGCCTCAGGAGCATGGAGACGTAGCATCTTCAGGTCGGCATCCCAGGGGATCTGCTTTGCGGTGGCTCTTGAGACCACAAACATAATGAGCAAGGCCAGTGGAACGCCCCAGATCGCAGGCTGCTCACAGAGCGCTTTGGTCAGGGGATCGTCAATGGTGATAATCTTCTTGTCCGAGAGCATGAAGGCGATAATCGCCCCCAGCGAGAGCAGGCCACCTCCTAACATCCCCGCCGCCGCGCCGGGCATGGTCAGCCCACGCCACCACGCCCCGAGAAGTAAGAGCGGGAAGTAGCTCGCGGCGGCAATGGCAAAGGCCCAGCCCACCAACATAGCGATATCAAACGTCTCGACAAGAAGTCCCAGCGCCATCGAAGCGAAGCCGAAGATCAGGGCGGCGAGCTTGAACATCTTAATGCGCTCTTCGGGAGTCGCGGAGGGCTTGATGATCTTGCCGTAGATATCGTGTGCCAGAGCGCCACTCATCGAGACCAGCAGCCCCGAGAACGTGGACATGAACGCCGCAAATGCGCCCGCGCTGGTGACTCCCGAGAGCACATCCCCCCAGACCCCACCGATAGCTCTTGGGAGCGCAATCACGACTGAGTCGGTCTTGTTGTTTGCGTAGAGCATCGGCAAGTCCGCCCGGCCGAGAGCACCCCAGATCGGGGTGAAGGCGTAGAACGCACCGATCAGCACCATCACCCAGAAGGTCGTCGCTTTCGCACTCTTCCCATCGGGGTTGGTGTAGAAGCGCACCAGAATATGCGGCAGGCCCGCGGTTCCACAGATCAGGGCGATAATCAGCGAGTAGGTATAGAGGACGGGGAAGCCGTGCTTGCTGGTCAGAGTTCCGTAGGGCAGGCCCCACTTCGCGTTGTTCTGCGTGTTGGGCACAAAGCTCCCGGCGGCGAGAATCGCCTCCGTCGGCTTGGCGAACTCCAGCTTGGGGGCTGTCTTGATCGGCCTGCCCTCTTTGCTCAGCACAGCCTGGCCCGCTTTGGTGACCACAAGCGGCAGGATCGTCACTTGCGTCCCCGCCGGAACCACGCCCTCCAGCTTGGGCAGGATCGCTAGGCTTGCATCGAGCTTGTCTTCACCGGGCTCTGGCTTGCGTCCGGTGCTGATCTTATCAATCTCGGTGTCTTTGGTGAAGGTAATCACCGTCTCCGCGCCCGGCGAGAAGCTCACGGCATTGTTGGGAGCCTTGTCCTTGCCCACGAACTTCAGGGGGGTGTCTTTGGTGACCTTCGGGATCCCCTTAGGCTCCCCCGTGAAGGTCCCTAGCTTGCCGCTGTAGCCGCCATAGACCGCCATGAGCACAAACACCGGCACGGAGATCGCAAAGAGCTTGACCCAGTACTGGAATGCCTGAACAAACGTGATGCCTTTCATCCCGCCGAGCGCCACATTGAACGTAATCACCGAGCCCACCACCACGATTCCGACCCAGTAGGGCCAGCCCATGATGGTCTGCATCGCGACCCCGGCGCCCTTCATCTGCGGCATGGTGTAGAAGAAGCCGATGAACAAGACAAAGCTCACCGCAATCTTGCGAAAGAGCGGCGAGTCGAAGCGGCCCTCGGCGAAGTCCGGGATGGTGTAGGCACCAAAGCGGCGGAGCGGCCCGGCGATAAAGAGCAAGAGCAGCAGGTAGCCTGCCGCGTAGCCCACGGGGTACCAGAGCGCATCGTAGCCGTTCTTGAGGATTAGCCCCGCGACTCCCATAAAGCTCGCCGCCGAGAGATACTCACCCGAGATCGCCGACGCGTTCATGCCTACCGAGACCTGTCGCCCGGCCACGAAAAAGTCCGATGCGGACTGGGCACGCTTGGTCGCAACAATCCCCAGGATCACGGTCGCGACGGTGACGAGAATGACAAAGAGCAGAGGAATCATCGGTTCGCCCCCCCCGCCCCCGCTTCGCGGGGGAGCTTTTCTTGTTCTTGCACAATTGCGTCTTCGAGGGCATTAGAGCGCTTGATAAAATACGCCGAGAGCCCCCAGGTGATCGGGTAGAAAAGCACCGCCAGAATCAGCCACGTCAGTGAGAAGCCCCCGACATTGGTCGCGGCCAGCTCCGGCGCGTAGAGGTTGACGAGCGGCAGGACAAAGATAATCCCCAGAAATACCGCTGCCACCCGCAGGCTCAGCCCTGCCTGCCGTCGCATCACCGAGCGCAACAATTCCTTATCATTCATGCCCCGCAGGTTCACCGAGCCCCTCGGGAATTCCTGCCCGCAACCAAACGCCGCGCCGACGCGTTACAATAGAAGACGATGCCAATATTCCGCTACGAAGCCACGGAGACCGATGGACGCGTTCTGCGGGGCGCGATGGATGCCGCCAGCCCACAAGAGGTCGAGCGGCGCCTCTCAGGGAAAGGCTACACCCGGATCGAGATTCAGGGGAACATAGCCCCCCCCACCCCGACACTGGCTCCCCCATTATTGGGGGCGACAGGACTTGTTCCGGCGGCACGGGCAGAGGACCTGGGACTTTTCTTTCGACAGATGGGCTCGCTCTTGCATGCAGGGATGACACCGGGAGCCGCACTCTCGAACCTTGCGCCGCGCACGGCCAACCCACAGCTCCAAGCAGCGGGGCTGGTTATGGCACAGAATGTCGCGCAGGGAGCGTCTTGGGCCGGAGAGATGGCTAGAACGAATGGGCTCTTTCCCGCGCACATGGTTGGGCTCGTGGCCGCAGGCGAGGCGGGTGGTTTTCTGCCGTTTTCCTGCGAAGAGGCCGCGCTGGGAGCCGAGCAGGACGCGGCGCTTCGCCAAGGACTCGGCTGGGTGCGCTTTCTGATCTGGCAGAGTATCTGGTCGGTTCTGCTCTTCCAGCCGATGTTTCCCAGTATTGACACCAAGAACTTTGAGAATATTAAAGGCCACGCGCTGACCTATCTGAAGTGGGAGGGATTTCTCTGTGTTCCGCTGGGGATCGCGATGCACCTGGGAGCCCATCTCGGTGGGAAGTGGTGGTCCAGCCCCGCCGGAGCCCACCTGCGCGACTCGCTCTCGCTCCGCATCCCGGTGATGGCCAAGCTCCACCGGGCACGGGCACTTGCCAGCTTTACCCGCGTGCTCTCTCGGCTACTGCGGGCGGGCGTGGGATCGTCGGTGGCCTACGAAGCCGCTGCCAATGCGGTTCCCAACTCCGTCCTCCGGAGCCAGCTGATGCGTGGCCTTCCTGAGATTCGTTCGGCGCGGGGGCTCGACAGCGCCATCCAAGCCACAGGACTCATGGACCACGACCCGATCCAGCTCCTGGTCACCGGCCAGCAGACCGGTCAGCTCACCGAGACTCTGGATCAGGTCACGGCGTTCTACCAAGAAGAGGCCGCCCGCGCCACCGATGCCGCGCGCAAGTCACAGAAACAGCTCGCGGGTATCATTACCATTGTCTCGATGGGCTATGTCACGATTCTGGCAACCTACTACATCTACAAAATGGGCTTCCAGATCGCCGACGGAATCGCACAAGAATAATTTCATGCCAACATTTTCCTACCACGCCAAAGACCATGAGGGGCGGCGGATCTCCGGGTTGATTGAAGCGGTCAATCCAAGCCTTGCGGCCGCTTCTCTTCGCGAGCAGGGGCTCTTTCCCAGTAAGATCGAGCTGGCTCCCCCAGGCACTACCTACGACCACACGCTCCCGCCGACGCCCAACCCACAGCGCCCTCTCTCACTCGATCAGCCCAATCGGATCGAAGCGGCTCCGTTTGCCGTCTCGGTGCCTCTCCAAGAGCTGGCGATGTTCTACCGGCAGTTCGCGACTCTCCTGCGCTCAGGGGTTCCCCTGATCCAGGCGCTGAATGCGCTGGAGCAGCAGACCCGCCACACGCGCCTCAAAAAGATTCTGCGTGAGTGCCAGGCGACGATCTCCAACGGGGCTCCTCTCTCCCAGGTGATGGCCAACTACTCTGCGGTCTTCACCACGATGCAGGTGGAGCTGATCCGCGCAGGTGAGACGGGCGGCATGCTGGAGACGATGTGTAATCGCCTCGCGGACTACTTAGAGCGGGAGATCGAGATTCGGCGCAAGCTCTCCCGCGAGTCGCTCTACCCCAAGATCGTGCTCTCTCTGGCGGGGATTGTCTATCTGATTGTGAAGTGGACGCGTGCGGGGATGGGAGCGACGGGCAATGCGCTGGTTCTGGAGAAAGTCAAGTTCGCGGTGATCGTGGCCGTGACGCTTGCCTTTCTCTGGTGGCTGGCACGCTTCCTGAATCAGTTCCCCGCCTTTGGTGCCGCTTGGGATAACGTCAAGATGTTCATCCCCGGTGTCGGCGGCGTCTCCCGGCGCTACGCCACGGCGCGGTTCTGCCGAGCACTCGCGGCGCTTTTTGCCGGAGGCGTAAATATTGTCCGAGCGGTCGAGATCGCAGGGCGTGCCTGTGGAAACCGAGCGATTGCTCAGGCGATGCTCGATGGGGTGCCACTCCTGATGTCGGGCAAGGGAATCGCCGCCGTTCTGGAGCAGTCGGGGGTTTTGTCTCCCATTGCCGTGCAGATGGCTCGCACGGGTGAGTCCACGGGTAGTTTAGATGAGATGCTCAACCGCGTCGCAGATTTCTTAGAGTCCGAGGCGGACATGAAGGCACACCGGCTAGCAACCGTGATGGGGGTATTAGCGATCTTAGTGGCCGCCGTGATTGTGCTGATGGTCGCGATCCAGGCCTATACGGGAATGGCAAACCAGGCAATGAGCTCCGCCGACGGTGGCGGGAGCGATTAGCTTCTCCCCACTCGATTGGGGGCATAAAAAAAAGATGAAACTTTTTTATCGGGAACTCTTGACATAATCTTTAGCGTAAGTTATAGTCTCGTTGTGTGATCTCCTTTTCTCTCCACGTGCTGTGGAAGCGGTCAATCGCTTTAGATTGACCGCTTTTTTTTGCGATTGCCCTCCTCCCGATAACGGGAGGAGGGGAGAAAAAAGGAATTAGATCTCCGCGATGGCGCGGTTCATCAGGCTCCGGCAGAGCGACTGCGTCCCGGTGTGGGTGAAGTAGTCCGTGTGGGTGTCAATCAGCGCGGCGACGACATCCATCTTGCCCTCTAAACCATCAATGCGGCCTTTCAGGCTCTCGTAGATGTTCTCGGGGGTGAGGCCACGCTCTTGTACAAAGTTGCCGATCCAGCCAGAGACAGCCCCAAAGGTCTGCCCGATAAAGCCAAGCTGCCCGAGCGTGTCGCCGCCGGGGATCATGGACTTAAGCGCACTAAGCGTCTGGTTGCTCTCCAGGTGGCTGGCCGAGAAGCCCCGCAGGCTACTGTCCACTTTATCCAGAAACTCTGGCCCTAGTGGGAGCAGGCCATCGAAGGTCACGAGCGCTGCCATTCGGATCAGTGAGGCGTGCTCGTACTGGCCTAGCGCGGCCACAAAGTCGCCAATAGAGTCGCCAGGAAGCCCATTGACATAGGATTTTCACCGTGAGATCCACCGTCTGAAGCGCCTCGTCATTGGGCGTAAGCTTCTCCAAGAACTTCAGCGCCGAGAAGCGCTCACCGAGCTGGTGGGCGATGGAGACATTGCCCAGCTTGTGGTCGGTGGAGTCTACGGCCTGGTAGATCCACAGCGCTCTTTGATACCCCTCTGCCGGATCGGCAAAGAGCTGGAGCGTGCGGTCTGAGACCTGCTGCAAGAGCCCTGGATCGCTCTCGCCAGTGTAGGCTGAGAGCATGTTCTCAAAGCCGACGATATTGTCCCACTGCCCTGGTGCGACCCAGTCCAGCGCCTTCAGTGCCCCAATCGTGATCCCCGCCGTCGGCAGGCGATCTGCATAAACATTAATATCTTCCATAATAAATTCCTTATTGTCCCCCCGTTGGACGGGGGCTAGGGGGGGAGGCTATTTCAGCCCCGCCAGCCCACTGAGATCAAACTTCTCCAGCCACGCTTGCATATCGGCATCGCTGAGAGCGCCGCCCGTGGCACGAATCTTCACTTGGTAGCGATCCCCCACCAGCATGGCAATTCCGCTCATGCCGTCGTTGGTGGCCGGGTTACCCGCAACCGAGCGCCCGGCGGACTTGAACTTATCGCGGCTACTGGGCAGCGCGGCGCAGTCGTTGATCGAGAGCGTCGCGACGGTCTTTCCGCCTTTGTTTAAGTTGGCCATGGCAAAGCCATTTTTCTCTTGGGTAAAGATTCGGTCGTAGCCATCCGCATCATTGGGGAAAAACTTATTGAGCGCACTGCCTGGCACCGGCTTTGCAGGAAGCGTCGTCGTGCCCACAGCCCCTGAGCTTGTGGGAGCACTCTTCGGACCACCATTTTTAAGTGCCCGAGGGTCAGGGGGAAGATCGGGCATGCCAGATCGGCCAGCCGGGGCGCTCATGACAGGCGGTGCGGGAGGCGGAGCACTGGGTGCTGGATTGCAACCAGAGAAACAGCCCGAGATCGGCTGCGTCGCCAGCCCGAGGAGCAAGGTGAGAGCAAGGCTAGGTTTGAGAGTGTGAGGAATTCGCATCGGATAATCCTTTAGTTTGTCTGATTCGTCAAGTTCATCTGGACGAAAAGTCGCAAACGAATTATATACCACGTTGGGTACAACAAAGATTATGACGACGGCACAACACCAAGAGTTTCTGAGGGACGGCTATGCGATACTTCACCCGGCTCTGCCCGCCTCACTTCATGCACAGATCCAGCAGCGGCTTGCCTTTGTGCTCAAGCAAGAGTTTAATCTGGGGAACAATATCTTGCCCGCCGTCCCCGAGCTTCAGCAAGTCCTAGATACGCCGGAGCTGGTTGCGGCGCTCACTCAAGTTCTGGGAAACGGCTACGTGCTCCATCCCCATCGGTTTTGCCACAATAATGAGCCCGCCCAGCAGACGGACACGGGCGTGAAAGCAGGAGCGGGAACCAATGCATTTATTGGGTGGCACCAGGACTCTCACAGCCCCCTCGCCCGGCCTCGGCACCACGCCTGCCGCTACGCGATGGTGCTCTACTACCCGCAGGACACCCCCCAGGAGCACGGCCCCACGCAGCTGATTCCGGGCACGCACTACAGCCGTGAGCTGACCGAGGCCGACTACGTGCGCGGCTTCCAGGCGGCAGGCCCAGCAGGGACGTGCGTGCTGGTGCACTTTGATATCGCGCACGGCGGCTCGCTGAATTTGCTAGAGCAAACCCGCTACATGGTCAAGTTTGTCTTCGTGCGCACCGAGGAGCCTGAAAGCTTTGCGCTGCCAACCCAGCCCGTCCCCGACATCGCTGAGCTCCCCGCGCTCCTGGCCGCACTCAATGGCCCGGAGCCCGCGCGACTTCACGCGATCTACTCCCTCGCCGCGCTGGGCGAGCCCGCCGTGGCTCCGCTGTGCGCTGCATTAGCTAGCCGCACAGATAGTGGCTGGGCCGAGAGCGCGATTGTGATGGACGATGCCGCCTACGCCTTGGCCGCTCTGGGAGCACCTGCCGTCACTGCTCTGAGGGGCCTGCTGGATCATCCGTCGGAGTGGGTGCAGCTCAACGCGATCTTTGCGCTGGGCGAGCTGGGACGGAGAGCAAGCGCCGCCTCAGACGCGCTGATCGGCAAGCTCACCTCGCCTTCGCACCCCGTTGTTCGAACGGCCCTGGATGCGCTGGGCCAGCTCGGGGCCGATGAAGCCGTGCTCCTCCCCGAGCTGCGCCGCCTCCTGCTCACGAGCAATCCCGACTGGCAGGAGCCGCTCTACCGAACGTGGACCGGCGAGAACCAGGTGCGAGTGAACGCGATCTGTGCGCTTCTCAAGCTCGGCTGGCACTCCGACGAAGCATTAGACTTAGTCATCGCCTCGCTCAACGATCCCTGCGGCTATGTCGGCGGCTTTGGGATTGAGATTTTAGAGCGCTCCGGCAAGCCCAAAGCGCTTAGAGCGGCGCTTCACTATCTCAAAGCCCATCGGTGGGACAACACGCTGGGCAAGGGCGTGCGAACCTACTGATCCCGTGAGCTCGTCGTTAGAGGCTCGGCATCGTTGCGGCGGCGGAGGCCTGGCGGCAGTAAGATCGCCAAGATGCTTCCGCAGAGGCTAAAGAGTCCCAGCACCATCAGGGGATACATAAAGCCCCCGGTTTTGTCCTTGACCCAGCCCACTAGAAACGGCCCCGCAAAGCCTGCCAAGTTCCCCACCGAGTTGATTAGTGCCAGCCCTGCGGCCATCGCCGTACCTCGCAGAAAGAGCTGAGGGATGGCCCAGAATGGCCCTAAAATCGCCCACATCCCACTCGCGGCAACTGCCATCAGAGCGAGCCTTGCCCACACTGGCAGACCTGGCAAACCGGAACTAGCCATGGCAATCGCTCCGATCATCGCCGGAATCGCAATATGAAACCGCCGCTCCCCGGTCTTGTCAGAATGACGCGCATTGAGCACCATGACACAGGCCGAGATACTATAGGGGATTGCTGTCAACAGACCCACTTTTATCAAGTCTGAGCCACCACCACTCATGTCTTTGACGATCTGTGGAATCCAGAAATTGATCCCATACATCCCACCTACCATCAAAAAGAAAAGGGTGAAACAGTGCAGTACTCGGCTATCGTGCAGCTGCTCCCCCGCGATCTTAAGGTCACGTTTCAGCCCTTGCATTAACGGCTCGTCACTGTTATGTCGATCCGTTCGCTCCCCCAAGCGACTCTGAATGTAGTCCCGTTCCTCAGGGGTGAGCCACTTTGCATCGTGGGGGCCATTGGGAAGGTAGGCGAGTACCACAAACCCGAAGAGAACGGCAGGAAAGCCCTCCAGAATAAAGAGCCACTGCCAGCCGAAGAGCCCCAGCCAGTTATGGGTGGCTTGCGTAATCCAGCCCGAGAGCGGGGCTCCAATAATAAAGGCAACTGCATTGGCCGTCATGAAGAGCGCCACAACCTGAGCGCGCTCTTTCTGCGTGAACCAGTAGGTGAGATAAAGTAGAACGCCAGGAAAGAAGCCTGCCTCCCCAATCCCGAGCAAGAAACGCAGACTATAGAAGCTAGGAACATCGCGCACTAGCGCCATTGCCATCGAGATCGCGCCCCAAGTGAACATGATCCGGGCAATCCATTTACGCGCACCGACTTTCTCTAATATCAGGTTACTGGGCACTTCAAAGAGAAAGTAGCCAAAGAAAAAGATTCCCGCGCCAATTCCATAAATGGTGTCCGTGAAGTGAAGATCTTTCTTCATATCAAGTGCTGCAAAGCCCACGTTCACGCGATCCAGATAGGCAATCACATAGAGAAAAAACAAAAACGGGAGGAGGCGTAGCGCTGCCTTACGGATCGTCGGATGTTCCATGACAGACAGTTTCGACATCCCCGTGTGAAAAACCTCCCAGGTAGTGCTGTAACAAAGCCCATCTCTACGGTATCCTCGGATCAGATATACAACAACTTGGGGAGGTTGGTTCTATGACAAACGGGGATGTGGTCTTCTACTTGTCCATTCTGATCACGGTGCTGGTGACGCTTTGGGCGGCGATCTTGGCGGTGGGCCTGCTGTTTTCCGAGAAGACACGGCAGGCGGGGCGGCTGATCGAGAGCACGCCGGGGCGCTCGATTGGCTTTGGGGCGTTTCTGGCGCTGGTCGGGATCGGGCTGGGGATTGTGCTACTAAGTAGCAAGAACGGCCTGTTCATGCTCATCGGCTGGGTGTTTTTGGGAATCACGCTTGGTATCTCGCTCGTGGGAAGCGCCGGACTGGCGCAGGTGATCAGCAAGCGGATGCAGGCGCTTGCGCCCACGCAGAGTGCGCTGACGACGCTGGCGCGGGGTGGCGCACTTCTCATCGCGACCGGTGCCCTCCCGGCCGTCGGTTGGGTGCTGCTCTTCCCCCTTCAGCTCTTTGCCTCCCTTGGGGCAGGGTTCCAGGCGCTGACAAGCCGTGAGCGCTTCGCCTACGAGCAAATCACGGCGGCGAGCCCTCAGACACAGACGAACCAACAATGAGACGTCGGGAGCTACTTTTAGGCGCAGGCGTGGCTGGCGCGGCACTGGTAGGCTGTCAGCAAAAAGGCAAGCGAGGTGACGAAGGACCGCTTCGTGAGGCCCTGCGCAGCGTTCGCGACCCACGACCTCTCGTCCACACCAGTCCCCGTCCCCCGATGCGCCCCATTGGAGATGCCAGCCACGGGTTGCTACTAAACCGGGCGGCGTTTGGACCGTCCGCCGCAGAGCTTCAGCGCCTTGGCGAGCTAGGAAAAGACGGCTGGCTGTCGGAGCAGCTCAAAGCGCCGGTGCACGACGACGACGAGTCGCTGGCCCTTCGCTGGCGGCTCAAGGGCCTGGAAGTCTTTCACACGCCCGCCTACGAGCTGCGAGACACTCCCCAAAAAGTGGTCATGGAGCAACTAGGCCGTAGCGCGATCCTGCGGGCGACCTACTCCCAGTGGCAGCTCCGTGAGCGGCTCTGTGACTTCTGGGCCAACCACCTAAATATCTATGCACGTAAAGTATACTCCGCCCCGACGCGCCCCAACACGGCGGCGGAGCTGATGTACTTACTCCCTACCGATCTCACCCATGTCGTGCGGCAAAACGCCCTAGGCGCCGTCAAAGATGTCATCCGTGCCTCGATGAAGTCGGCGGCGATGCTGGGATACTTAGATCAGCAAGTCAGCGACGCCAAGCACCCCAACGAGAACTATGCCCGCGAGCTTCTGGAGCTCCACACGATGGGCGTAGACGGTGGCTACTCCCAACGCGATGTGATGGAGGTCGCACGCTGCCTGACCGGCTGGACAATCGAGGATCGCTTTCTCTCAGGCATTTTTCAAGATGGTATCCCGGAAGACCGGCATAAAACGGGTGAGGTCTACTTCAACGCCAAGCGCCACGACGATGGCGAAAAGCTGGTTCTGGGCACGAAAATCCCCGCAGGAGGCGGCAAGAAAGACGCGAGCATGGTCTTGGACTTGATCGCCGCGCACCCTTCGACGGCTCGCTTTATCTCCCGCAAGCTCGTGCGCTACTTCTACGGCGACGACGAACACAGCACGGAGCTGACCGAGAAAGTGGCGGCGACCTACCAGAAATCCAGCGGTGCGATCACGGCGATGGTGCACACACTCTTCACCGCGCCCGAGTTTGATGCTGCCCCACCCATCCTGAAGCGCCCCTTTGACTTCACGATCAGCGCCCTGCGGGCCACCAACGCCCTCACCGACGGTAGCTTGGGCGTGCAAGACCATCTTACCCGCATGGGCCAGCCGCTCTACGAGTGGCCCATGCCCGATGGCTATCCCGAGAAAAACCTGGCGTGGACCGGCTCACTGCTGGCACGCTGGAACTTCGCCATCGCGCTGACATCCGGGGGAGTTGCGGCAACCCAGATAGACACGGACAAAGACGCTGCCCAAGCCCTGCTCGCCCCTCTCCCCGAGTTTTCCGGCAAGCCCGAGGAGCGCCTCGCGCTGGCGCTTGCCTCACCCGATTTTCATTGGAAGTAACAACAATGAACCAATGGGGACTTTGTGAAGAAAATAGCCAGGCGGCGCAGAGCAGACGTGCACTAATCGGAGGCGCACTCGCCGCCGCGATTATGGCCTGGGCAGGACGCTCGGCGCTGGCACAGCTGACGGTCGGTAAGACGAACCGAAAGCCGCTGGTGACGATCTTTCTACGGGGCGCGATGGACGGCCTAACAGCGCTTCCCCCTACCGGAGATGATGAGTACTTTAAAAATCGCCCGACGATTAAAGTGACAAATGCACTCAAGCTAGATGGCTTCTTTGGGCTACACCCTGCGCTGGGGGCGCTTCATCCCCTGTACTTAGAGGGCAAGCTCGCGCCACTGCACGCGGTGGGCTCGCTGGATCAAAGCCGCTCGCACTTTGAGGCGATGGCCGTGATGGAGCGGGGAGCAGCCAGTGACCCCGCCAGTATTCCGTCGGGCTGGGTGGCACGCTACCTCTCCGCACTTCCCGAGGACAACCCCTCACCGCTCCGTGGCGTCGCCTTCAATACCATCCTGCCCGACATTCTCCGAGGCGCAACCAGTGCCATGGCGATCAACAGCATCACGGATCTTCAGCTCCATGCCTCGCCCAGCCTACGCACAGCCATTGAGAGTATGTATGCCAAAGGCCACGATCCCGCCTCGGTCGCCGGACGAGAGACGCTGGAAGTTCTGAGAGTCTTAGAAAAACTTGATCCCAAGAGCTATAAGCCCGGTGGCGACGCAAAGTACCCCGAGTCTAACCTCGGAAATGGTCTACGCCAGACCGCGATGCTGCTCAAAGCGGGAGTCGGGCTCGAAACTGCGTGTCTAGATCGCGGCGGCTGGGACACGCACGTCGGGCAAAACACCCCGTTTCTGGCGCAGCAGCTCCAGGACGTGGGAGACTCCCTCGGGGCGTTTACGAAAGACCTCGGGCCACAGCTTGAGGATGTCACGATCGTGGTGATGACGGAGTTTGGACGACGGGTGGCGGAAAATAGTGGACTGGGCACGGATCACGGGCGAGCGAGTGCCTGGTTTGTGGCAGGGGGCGGCGTCGAGGGAGGGAAAGTCTACGCCCGCTGGCCCGGCCTCAAAGACGATCAGCTCGAAGCTCCCGGCGATCTTAAAGTGACAACAGACTACCGCGATGTCCTCACCGAGCTGGCAGCACGGCAGATCGGCCTCGAAAAAGCCGCCGCCCTCTTTCCCACCGCACCCGGAAAATTGGTGGGGTTGTTCGGGTAGAATGACGGCATGCCTCGCCGTTTTTTTGCTTGCGTCTCCGCCCTAGGGCTCGCTGGGCTCTGCTTAGCCGCTCCAGCCCCCCCCGCCCCCGCAAGCGGGGGAGCTGGTATTGGCGGGCTGGCGCGGCAGATTCTCTCGGAGAACTGCTTTGCCTGTCATGGCCCAGATGAGAAGCAGCGCAAGGCAGGACTACGGCTGGATTTGCCCAATCGCGCCGTGATTGGCGGGGATATTCTTGCCAGCACGCTCATCCAGCGTATCGCAAAGCCCGAAAGTGACCCGCTGGCAATGCCGCCCGCCATGAGCCATAAATCGCTCACGGAAGCGCAGAAAACGACACTAAGGCGCTGGATTGGCGAGGGCGCAACGTTCGAAAAGCACTGGGCGTTTACCATACCCTCCTCCCCAGCCCTCCTCCCAATCCTGGGAGGAGGGAGCCGGGTGGATGCCTTTATCCGAGCACGCCTTGCCAAAGAAAAACTCACGCTCGCTCCCGAGGCAGATAAACGGACTCTCTTGCGGCGTGTGACGCTGGACCTGACGGGCCTTCCTCCAACACCACAGGAGACAGAGGCGTTTCTCAAGGACACCACTCCGGGGGCCTACGAGCGTGTCGTAGATCGGCTTCTTGCCTCCCCACACTACGGCGAGCGCATGGCGATTGGCTGGCTGGATCTGGCACGCTACGCCGACACGCACGGCTACCACATCGACCCACACCGGGATATGTTTCGGTGGAGAGACTGGGTCATTGCGGCATTCAACAACAACAAGCCCTACGACCAGTTTGTGATCGAGCAGCTCGCAGGAGACTTGCTCCCCAACGCAACCCGCGACCAGATCATTGCCACGGGCTTTAACCGTAATCACCCCATTAACTTTGAGGGCGGCGCAATCCCCGAGGAGTACCTCACGGCCTATGTCGCAGATCGTGTAGATACCACGGCAACAGCGTTTCTGGGGCTGACAATGCGCTGCGCTCAGTGCCACGACCATAAATACGACCCGCTCACACAGCGCGATTACTACCGGCTCTTTGCCTACTTCAACAACAACGACGAGAACGGGCTGGACGGCACCAACGGCAATGCAAAGCCCTTTATCCGCGCTCCCTACCCGGAGCAAGAAGCACGTCTGGCGGAGCTGGAGAGCACGCAAAAGACACTCGATGCCAAGATCGCGGCGAAAGAGACAGGCCCCGTCGAGGTTCCCGCGCTCCTCGCAAGTGATTGGGATGCACAACTAGCGCCTGGGCTTGCCACACATCTGACTTTCGGCGGGAGTGGCGGCATTGTCAGTGGCGCCCTTGCCTTTAACGGCACCGATGCCAAAGACTATCCCGACCTGGGAGAGTTTGAGAGAGACCAGGCGTTTTCTTATGGCTGCTGGGTCATGCCCGAAGGCGGAAGCCAAGCGATTTTCTCTCGGATGGACAATGGTCTTGGGGTGCGGGGCTGGGATTTGTATCTTGCCGATGGACAGCCGATGGCGCACTTTATCCACAGCTGGCCCGATAACGCTCTTCGTGCCGATAGCAAAGAGCGCCTGCCGATGGGCAAGTGGAGCCATGTCTTTGTGACCTACGACGGCAGCAGTAAGCTCTCAGGTGTGAGGATCTATGTCAATGGAAAGCCCACCGAGCTTACCGCTGGCTCAGACTCGCTCAAGGCCACGATCAAGGTCAATAAGCCGTTGCGCCTCGCGGGACGCGACCAGGCAAGTGGCTTTAAAGGCAAGCTCGACGATATTCGCCTCTACAGCCGGGTGCTCTCCCCCACCGATGTTGCCTTGCTCGCCGAGACCGATCCGCTACGGCCTGCCCTAGCGCAACCTGCCGACAAGCGCACCCCGGAGCAGCAGCGCACTCTCACACGCTACGCCCTGCGTACCCGCGATCCGGAGTACCGCAAGCTGGCTGAGGAGAAGTCCAAAGCTGCCACGGAAAAAGACGCGCTTGACAAAGAGATCCCCACAACAATGGTGATGCAGGAGCGCAAGGACAAGCGCCCCACGTTTCTGCTGGAGCGCGGCGAGTACAACAAGCCCAAAGAGCGCGTCGAGCCAGGGCTACCCTCCTCCCTTCGCTTCGCTCTTCCCTCCTCCCAAGCTTGGGAGGAGGGCCAGGGAGGAGGGTCGCGGCTAGATCTCGCCAAGTGGCTTGTGTCTCCCGAGAACCCTCTCACCGCGCGGGTGGCGGTGAACCGCCTGTGGCAGCAGTTCTTTGGCGTGGGCCTCGTCAAGACCAGTGAGAACTTCGGGGTGCAAGGCGATGCGCCAAGCCACCCGGAGCTACTGGACTGGCTCGCGGTGGAGTTTCGAGAGTCGGGCTGGGATGTGAAGAAGCTGGTGCGCCGCATGGTCACAAGTGCGACGTATAAGCAATCGTCGGAGTGCACGCCCGAGCTTCTGAGGCGCGACCCGGAGAACCGCCTGCTCGCCCGCGCCCCACGCCTGCGCCTTCCCGCTGAGCTGGTGCGCGACCAGGCGCTGGCGGTGAGTGGGCTGCTGGTCACAAAAATAGGGGGGCCGAGTGTGAAGCCGTATCAGCCCGCCGGTCTCTGGGAAGAGATGAGCTTCAAGGGCAACTTCTCCGCCCAGACCTACGAGCAAGACCACGGCGACAAGCTCTACCGACGCTCGATGTACACGTTTTGGAAGCGCACCGTCCCCCCGCCCAGCCTCCAGACCTTCGATGCCCCCGAGCGGGAGTTCTGTATCGTCCGACGTGGAGCCACCAACACCCCCCTCCAGGCACTGATCCTCCTCAACGACCCGACCTATGTGGAAGCCTCGCGCAAGCTCGCCGAGCGCCTGATGCGTGAAGCCATCCCCTCAGCAGCTCAGCGCATTGCCTTTCTCTACAGCGTCCTGCTGGCCCGCGCTCCACGCGCCGAAGAGACGTCCTTGCTCATGACGATTCTTAACCGTCAGACCACCGCGTTTCGCAAGAGTCCGGAGAATGCGAAAAAGCTACTCCGTGTCGGGGAGTCGCCCCTAGATACGTCTTTGGATACGATTGACCTCGCGGCATGGACGGCAGTCTGTAGCACGGTACTCAACCTGGACGAAACCATCACGCGGGGCTAACGCAAAAAAACGAGCGGCATTTTTTGCCGCTCGTTTCGTGTTCATGTGATCTACTTCGCCAAAATCTTTGCCTGGTTCGCCAGAATCTCTTCCTGGTTCGCCAGGAGCTTTTTCAGGAGTGCCTGGTTTTCCATAATCACCGATTGATTCTCAACAATAGTCTTCTGATTGGCGATAATCATCGCCTGGTTCCCCAGGATGCTCTCCTGATTCGCCAACACAGCATCACTACTCATCTAGTTTTTCTTTCCTTTCTCGGAGAAGTTCCCACCGTAGACCTCGCGGTAGGTCTTCACTGCCTCGTCCTCAGAGGGCAGGCGCAGGCCATCAGTGAAGCGGTTCATGAAGGCAAAGCGGCAGGTCTGGTGAAGCACTTCAAAGGCTGCAGGGCCGGGGAAGGACTTCTGTAGAGCCAGCCGATCCGCTTCGTTAAGTGCCCCGGGCGTTTTGGTGAGCTTGCGGGCAAAGTCCACGGCGGCTTTTTCATCGGGACTGAGGGCACTGTCTGACTTTTCGAGGGCGAGGAGCTTGCCAATCTCCACACCCTGGCGGCGCAGGCCTTGCACTTGGTGGAGGACACAGTACCGGCAGCCATTGGCCTGCGAGACGGCGAGCGAGACCTGGAGCAGGGTCGTGCGGGGGACAATCACAGGAGGCGCAGGACTTCCGGCGGGGCGGGGCGGCGTCATCCAAGCATCGTGGATGTCAGGGACGCGTACCATGGCGCGCTGGGAGTTGGGGATCGCGATGCCCAGACTACTGCTCGCAGGGTTCTTCGCACGCTCTAGGAGTGCCGCCGCCATGGCAAGTTCGGCATCGGAGGCAAGCGCAACGCGAGCAACCGTCAGTTCACTGATGTCTTGCCGGGGAAGCTGCGGGGCCGTGCTAGCCAGCCATGGCTCGGGAGTCACTCCAAGGCCAATGGTGAGGCGCGAGAAGTAGTTGAAGAAGCACGTCACCATCGTCAGCTCGATCACCTGCGCATCGTTGAAGCGCGTGTTGACGAGGTTAAATGTCTCGTCGCTGACTCCATGAATGTCCCGCGTCAGATCCGCGGCGTAGCGCACAGCAAGCGCGGTGCGTGGGTCGCCCCCCCCGACGGCCTTAGCGAGCCGCTGGACATGCGCTTGGGCATAGCGGGCCTGGCACTGCGGGGTGATCTGGCTTCCCATTGCGAGTTTGAGGCTTGCGGGGAGTGTTCCGCCAAAGAGCACCACGCGCACCAGCTTGGCCAGCCGCGCCGCCGCTTCCGGGCTCGCACCGGCCGTTGCTTGCAGAAAGTAAGGAACCCGCCCCGCAGCTTCTAACGAGTCCACAGAAGCCGGAGTGAAGCTGCCATCAAGAGGAAAGACAATGCTAGGCATGGCTAAAAATCGGCCTTGAACTGAAGTGTTCCCTGAGCGCTGGCCGTGGCATCGTCTTGACCGATCGTCAGGCCAGGAGGATTGACTTCATTGGCACCGGTTCCCACTCTAGCCCCAAACTGTGCGAAGCGAATCGCACCGCGCTTTTGCCACTTGGCATGGCCATCGCAGAAGAGCAGGTTGGCACCGTCGTTGTGGGTGCTGTCGTAGTACATGTTGGCGAAGCCGGTGTAGAGCCCCGTGCTCAGCACCAAGCGCGGTTTCTCCTGGGCGGCGCGGAAGAAGTTGCGCACTTCGTGGGCGAAGATAATATCGGCAGGCGCGGAAATCGCGGCGATCGAGCGACCTGCGGGAATCCCGTTGAGCAGGATATTGCCATTGCCTGCCCCTGCCACGTTCACCTCACAGATTCCGCCAGTCGGGTTACTCCCCGCCGCTGCGTTCGGACAGGTGCCATCGGAGGAGCGGGGCTTTGCCTGAGGGCACTTGAAAAGCTGGATGTTTTTCACGTAGGGCTGAATGTCGCGTGCCCAGATGCGGTGCGTGCCTGGATTGGCGGCATTAAAGGGCTGCATCCAGCCAAAAGTCTCACCGAGCCCCGCACTATGCGCCGTGGCAGCATCGGGCCAGCGTGGATCGGTTATACCGTTGGTTCCCAGCGTCGAGTTGGCGGGCAGGACTTCGTCGTAGTCCTGGGTGTACATCATCAGCCCCGTACCGACTTGTTTGAGGTTGGAGAGACAGGACGTCTGGCGTGCTTTGGCACGGGCCTGAGCAAAGACCGGAAAGAGAATAGCAGCAAGTATCGCGATGATGGCGATGACAACGAGAAGCTCGATCAGCGTGAAGGCCACGCGACGGCGCGAGGAGGAAGTAATAGAAAGCATGCGGCAAGGCTATCAGGTGAAAAATAGTCCAACAAGGGCATTGCACCCCTAAGGCAGGGATAAACGGCCCCTCTGAACGCCCCACGGCAGGGAAATAGCGCCTCCATCACGAACCTTTAGCCATGAAGACACCCACGGAACTCCTCGCGGATCTTGTCGCCCTTCCTGGCCCTCCCGGCCAAGAAGATGCCGTGCGCGACTACCTAGCCCACACGCTTGAGGAGCTAGGTCTGCCGTGGCGTGTGGATGCTAAAGGCAACTTTCTCTGTGGCGCGGAGAACCCCAAGGTCATTGTCACCGCGCACTTAGACGAGATCGCGCTCATGGTCGCAGGAATGCGCCACGATGGCTCCCTGGCCGTGATTCCCCTCGGCGGCGTGCAACCCTGGAAGTGGGGCGAGGGGCCGGTTGAGGTGCTTCCCTTAGAGGGCGGCGAGCCTATCCCCGGCGTGCTCTCGTTTGGCTCGATCCACACCAGCCATCCCGCCACGGCCATCGAGCGCAGCCGCGCGGGAAACGCCCTGACCTGGGGCGATGCACGGGTTCTCATCAGCCCGGTTCAGGATATTCCCGTCGGCTCCCGAGTTGTCATGGCCCGCTCACGGCGTACCCTCTGGCCGATGGGCGATAAGCTCAGCAGCTACTTCCTCGACGACCGCGCGGACTTAGCTGCCTGGCTGAAAGTCATCGAGGCAATCCAAGGCTCCCCCAAGCTTGGGAGCGGGATATTATTTGCCGCCACGGCGTCGGAGGAGCTAGGCGGCCACGGTGCCCTCTGGCTCCTTGGCAACACCCGCCCGGAGGTCTGTATCGCGCTGGAGATCGGGCCGATTGCCCCGGATAATGCCATCCAGCTCAGCGCCACCCCCACCTGCTGGGTCACCGACGGCTACGCCCCCACCGATCCCAAAGACATCGCCCTCGTGCAACGCGCGGCTCAGAGCGCTAAGACCGGCGTCCAGTTTCAGGCACTCACCCGCGGCGGCTCCGATGCAAGCTGCGCGGCGGCACAAGGGCTCTGTGCGCGGCCTATCACGCTCGCCTTCCCCTGCGAAAACACCCACGGCTTTGAGATCATGCATAAAGATGCTATGGGCAAGCTCGCGGCTCTGACGAGAGCTGTCCTGGAGGCGCTAGAGCAGGAATCCACCCCGTGACTGTCGAATGCCTAGCCAGGAGGCTGAGTAATTCACATGGCATTTAGTGGTAGAGCGGCAGTTTTGACTGAGGCGGGAAAAGACGTCGAGCTGATTGATATCTCGGTGGCGGAGCCCGCACCCGACGATGCGGTGATTGAGGTAGTGGCAAGCGGCGTCTGCCACACGGACCTGACGATCAAGATGCAACAGGGCGCGGGGATGAAGTTTCCGATTATCCTAGGGCACGAAGGCGCGGGGATTGTGAAGGCGGTGGGAAGCAACGTGACGCACCTCAAGCCTGGTGACCCCGTGGTGATTGCCTACCGCGCTCCATGCGGAAACTGCCCCGCCTGTCGGCGCGGCGATCCACGGCGCTGCTACATGGCGCTACGTCCCACTACGCCCATTACCCGCGTCGGAGACGATGCACGGTGCTCGCAAGTGCTGCGCTGCGGGACGTTCTCCACGATGACCGTGGTCAATGCCAAGGCGGCGATCAAGATGCCGGAGAGCATGCCGCTGGACAAAGCGTGTCTTTTAGCGTGCGGCGTGATCACCGGTGTTGGGGCGACGATGAACACAACCCAGGTCTGGCCGGGCGCGAGCGTCGCCGTGGTGGGCTGTGGTGGCGTGGGGCTCTCGGTGATTCAGGGCGCAAAGATCCAGGGCGCGAGGCAGATCATCGGTGTGGACGTGAACCCAACCAAGCTAGAGTGGGCGAAAAAATTCGGCGCGACACACTTGGTCAACGCACTCGACGGTGATCCCGTCACTGCCGTCCGCAACTTAGTGACCGACGACTGGCCCGGCTACGAGGGCGGCGTGGACTTTGCCTTCGAGGCCACGGGCCTGATGAAGTGTATCGAGCAAGCCGTGCGCATGGTGAACTACAACGGCACGGCGGTCAATATTGGCTTCCCCGGAAAAGACGCGGAAGTGACGCTCAACGTCGGCAATATTGACACGGGCGTCTACTGGAACAAAGTGAACCTCAAGGTCTGCCACTGCGGCGACGCACTCCCCAGCCACGACTTCCCGCTCCTTGCCCAGCTCTATCTGGACGGCCGTCTGGATCTCGACGCGATGGTCACGGGCTACGTCAAGCTAGACGAGGTCGAGCACGCATTCCACACCATGGAAACCGGCAACGTCATCCGCTCCGTCATTCGGCTGTAGCCCCCTCGATCAGAACGAGGGGACGGGAGAGCTAAAGCTACGAAGGCCGTTCCGGCCATAGGAATTCGGTATGGGCGGCACGCCCTTTGTAGCCGCAGGCTCTCCAGTCCCGCCCCTCTAACGGGCGGGACACCAAACGGGGAGCTATTTCGGCTTGGGCTTCATGAACGCCTCGCCCTCGGGGTCGGACTTATCGTTCTGACCCTCGATGATCCGGGAGATCATGGCGCGGGCTTCGATGCTCTTGGCAGGAAATGGGAGCATGGCGTTTTTGACCACGTAGCTTGAGCGCACCAGCTGGCGGGTCTTGGCATCTAGCCAGTAGGTCTCGGTGAGCTGGAAGTACTCTTTCTCCGTGATCCCGTAGGCCGTGGGAAAGCTCGCCTTTAGCTCAACCTTGAGGCAGTCTAGGCCCAGAACCGTCTCGTTGCCCACCAGCGTGGAGTTAAACGTCACGATCTTGTTCTTGAGCATGGGGTTTGGCAGGTCCGTCTTCCAGGAGTCGCCCGCCTTCACGCCCACGGGAGGCACAGGAAGCGCACTGAGGAGCGGCAGGAGCCTCTGGGTCTGATCGCCAGGATCGGCCAGCGGATTGAGCCGCTTGAGTACCACGCCGTTCTTACCAAACGTGATCGTCACCGGCTTCACTTCGTCGGCGGGAGGCAGGGGCATTCCGTTGAGAGAGGCGGCGCTCCCCGGCTCATCAAGCTGCTCCCAGATCACATTTCCCTCGGGCGTAAGCTCGCGCGTGGTGTTCTTGGAGGTACTCCGAACCATCAGATCCACCTCACCGGAGTCATCGGGCGTGCGGGCCAGGATCCGAATGTAGGTGCGGTAGCGCAGCTCCTCGCCTTTTTTATGCGCAAACGTCCAGCCCGGCGCAGCGGCTACGGCCTGCGTCGTTGCGGCAACTGGCGCTTGGGCGCGGGTCAGGGAAACCACCAGAGCGAGCAGGGCTCCCGTGGCAAAAATCGCGTGTGGTACTCTCGACTTTCTCATGCGGGTATGATACCAGAACCTATGCGACATCTCATTATTGGAACCGCCGGACATGTGGACCACGGCAAGACGACTCTCATTCGTTCCCTCACCGGCACCAACACGGATCGGCTCGCGGAGGAGCAGGCGCGGGGAATGACGATTGACCTTGGCTTTGCCTTTCTGGCGCTTCCCGGCGAGATCGAGGCGGGAATCGTGGACGTGCCCGGCCACGAGCGCTTTGTCAAAAACATGCTGGCAGGCGCGGGTGGTGTGGATGTCGCGCTATTGGTCATCGCCGCCGACGAAGGTCCGATGCAGCAGACCCGTGAGCACTTAGACATTCTCACCGTGCTGGGCGTGTCGGTCGGTGTGGTGGCGCTTACTAAGACCGATTTAGCCGACCCTGATATCCAAGAGATCGCCGAGCTAGAGACGCGTGAGCTGCTCGCCAAGACGCCGCTTAAAGATGCCGTGATTGTTCCCGTGAGCGCCCAGACCGGCGTGGGCTTGGAGGCACTAAAGGCCGCACTAACCGAGGCAGCAGCAAAGACGCCCCTTCGCGATGCAAGCGCCGCCGTTCGGCTCCCCGTGGACCGGGTTTTCTCGCTCCCTGGTGTCGGCACCGTGGTCACGGGTACCCTGATTGCGGGGACGCTTCATGCAGGCGATGCTGTCTCACTAGAGCCGCAGGGTTTGGCAAGCAAGGCACGCACCCTCCAAGCACACCGCAAGAAAGTCGAGATCGCCGAGCCGGGAATGCGCGTTGCGGTCAATCTTCCTGGCATTGAGGTGAGCGAGATCGAGCGCGGCGCGGTTCTCTGCACGCCCGGCGCACTCGCCGCTACCACCCTTTTAGATGCCCGTCTCTCGGTGCTTCCCTCCGCCAAGAAGCCTCTGCGTCACCGGGAGCGCGTCCGGCTGCACCTGGGAACCGGCGAGCTTTTAGCGCGCATTGTGCTGCTCGAAGGCGCGGAGATCTTGCCCGGCACCGACGATGTGCCTGTCCAGTTCCTCTGCGAGAGCGACGCGGCTCCGGTGAGGGGCGAGCGTTTTGTGGTTCGCACCTACTCTCCCGCCCGCGCGGTGGGCGGGGGAGCCGTCGTGGATCCGCACCCGGCCCGCAAGTACCGGCGTGGCGATGCCTCGGCTCTGGCACTCTTTGAGGCGCGGGGCGAAGGCTCCCCGGAAGAGGCGGTCTATGCCCAGCTCTCCTCGCGCCACGCGGAGTTTACCGCCAAAGAGATCAGTGACGCGGTCGGGTTTCCTGCCGAAGCGGCCCTTGAAACGCTTGCGGATGCCGGACGTGCCATCGTCATTGGCGGCACCCACTACCTCTCCGACGAAGCAGCGCGTCGGCTCAAAGAAGCGACACGGCGCACTCTAGAGCAGTACCACAAGCAAAACCCCTACCGAAAGTCCATGCCCCGCGATGGCCTGCGCACGCCCGTCAGCAAGGCCGCGACCGTGAAAGACTTTCACGCACTGGTTGCCTATCTCGTGAGCGAGGGAGTGCTGGTGATTGAGGGGACGAAGTCTAAAGGGCTTCGCGCACCCGACCATGAGGTCATTGTCCCCGAGGGCTGGAAAAAACCCGCAGAGCACATCCTCTCCGTCTACCAGAGCGCCGGGTTTGCCCCGCCCAACCCCGGCGACTTTGCCGCCAACTACCCCCGCGATGTTCACGTCCCCACGATCCTCAGCATTCTCTGTGAGCGCGACCAGCTCGTCAAGATCGCAGACAATGTCTATATCAGTGAGGCGGCCTTCAGCGAGGTCAAACAAGTCGTCCGGCGGCTCGCCAGCACGCCTGAGGGAATCACCGTCGGTGGGGTGCGTGATGCCATCGGCAGCTCCCGAAAGATCGTCCTTCCCCTACTCGAATACCTCGACGGCATCCGCTTCACCCACCGAAACGGCGACACCAGAACTCTGGGAGAGGCATAGCGGTATAATTTCCGGTGTAGCGAAGCCCTTTGATGCAACAACCAAGTTCTTAGTGGAGACGCACCCTGCCGACACGCTCCTGCGTGTTCAGACCACGCCGCCCTATCTGCTCATCTTGGATTTTCAGGGCAACCACGACGCCTCGCTCCTGGCGCGCCTCCAGCTCTACCGGGCACTGGTGCGTCGCGAAAACCCGAAGATCGCCATTGTCTGCGCCTTGATCCTCCTGCGCTCTTTCACAGGTCATAGGGAGCTGACCGGCCTCTACGAAGAGCGTGGCCTCGACGGTGAGACCGATACTTTCCTGCGCTACAAAGTCATTCGGGTATGGGAGCTTCCTCCTGAAGTTTTCCTAAAAGGCGGCCTTGCGACGTTGCCGTTGTGTCACAAGTGCGTAAAAATGAGTTGCCGGATGTGCTGAGGCAAGTTGAGTACCGTCTCAACAACGAAGCAAAACCCTCGGAGGCGGATCGCCTGCGCACCGCAAGCTTTGTTTTAATGGGTCTGAAGTACGACCCGAAATTCGTGGAGAAACTTATGGGAAAAAATGTACTGGAGCTGTCATCAACCTACCAGGCCATGATGCGCGAGGGCATCGAAAAGGGTATAGAACTCGGCAAAGAACAAGGCTTAGAGCAAGGACGAGAGCAAGGACGGGAGCAAGGACGGGAGCAAGGCTTGCGAACGTCCCTTCTTCGCATCGGGCGGCGGCGCTTGGGTGAGCCTTCCACGGCTATCACGGACGCTCTAGCGAGTATCTCCAAGGTGGAGCGGCTTGAGGCGCTGCTAGATCGGGTTCTTGAGATCGAGTCCTGGGACGAGCTCCTGGCCACGTGAGTCTCTGGCAGATCTTTGCAGACACAGGCGGGACATTTACAGACTGCCTGGCGCTCTCTCCTGATGGCGAGTGGCACCGGGCGAAAGTGCTCTCCAGCGGGGTATTGCGAACCGACTTGGTAGGAAATGCCCCGTGGCGGGCAGGGCTCCCCGATAGCTTTCTGGAGGGAGTGAAGTCCCACCACGACAGCGCGATGATCACGTACTCGCCCGGTCTGGAAGCGCCGCTTGTCGCGGCGCACTTGGTCACCAAAACCCCTTTTTCGCAGCCACTCCCCCCGCTGGAGCTGCGCTTGGGCACCACGCGGGGCACCAATGCGCTCCTCACACGCACAGGGACACCTCCCATTTTCTTTGTCACGGCGGGCTTTGAGGACCTGCTCCGTATCGGCAACCAAGCACGCTCGGATCTATTTGCTCTGGATATTGTCAAGCCAGAGCCGCTCTACACAGAGTCCATCGGTGTTTCAGAGCGCTTGAGCGCGGACGGCTCACTTCTACGCCCACTCGATGAAGCCGCGCTCCGTGAGGCAGCAACGCAGCTCGTGGCGCGAGGCCATCGGACGGCGGCAGTGGCGCTTCTTCATGCCTGGCGCAACCCCACGCACGAGCAGCGGGTTGCGGAGATTCTGCGTGAGTGCGGCTTTACCCATGTCTCGCTTTCGTCGGAGCTCGCGGCGCTTCAGAAGCTTTTGCCGCGTGCCGAAACGGCTGTTGTTAATGCCTATCTCACGCCCGTTCTAGAGAGCTACCTGAGTGGCGTGCGACGTGGACTCAGCGCGGGTAGCACGCTCACGATCATGACGAGTGCAGGTGGGCTCGTCCCCGACAGCCAGTTCCGTCCCAAGGACAGCCTCCTCTCCGGGCCGGCGGGGGGCGTGGTGGGAGCGTGTGAGTCGGGGGTGCGTGCAGGGTTTACCCAGCTTATCGCCTTCGACATGGGCGGCACCAGCACCGATGTCGCGCGTATCGAAGCGCCTGAGCTTCCGTATGTCTTTGAGCACAAAGTCGGCGATGCCTTGCTTCTTGCCCCCGCTGTGGCCGTGGAGTCGGTCGCGGCGGGCGGTGGCTCGATCTGCGGCTGTGACCGTCACGGGCGCCTCTTCGTTGGACCAGGGTCGGCGGGAGCGCAGCCCGGCCCCGCGTGCTACGGCGCGGGTGGCCCCCTCACGATCACGGATGTCAATCTCTTGCTAGGCCATATTCCCGAGAAAGATTTCTCGCTCCCGCTAAGCCGCAGCGCCGCCGAAAAGGCGCTCCAAGCCGTCGCCAAAGAATCGGGCCAGCCTGGCGAGGCACTCCTCCACGCCTTCTACGACCTCGCCAACGAGGCCATGGCGGACGCGATCCGTCAGATCAGTGTCCGCAAGGGCTACGATCCCACGGAGCACGCTCTGGTCGCCTTTGGGGGTGCGGGGGGTCAGCACGCCTGCGCCATAGCCGAGAAGCTCGGGATTCGCACCATCGTGGTCCCCCCCGACCAGAGCCTCCTCTCCGCCTTTGGAATCGCCCACGCCCGCCATGAGCGCTTCGCCGAGCGCCAAGTTCTCCAGCTCTTGGATAAGACAGATGTCTCAGCCCTTCTCACCGAGCTAGAGACCGAAGCACGAAATGCTCTGGGTGAGCTGAGCGAGGTCACCCGTCGGATCGCACGCCTACGCCTTGTCGGGCAGGAGACACCGCTCGAAGTCCCCGCTACGAGTGCACTTTCCAAAGCCTTCCAGGAACACTTCAAACGCCTCTACGGCTACGCGCCTGATCCGAGCCGGGCCATTGAAGTCGAGAGCTTGCGGGTGGTTGTGGCGGAGACCCGGCCAGAACCCACCCGGCTTTCCGTTCGTCCCTCACTCCAAGCCACCCTCCCTCTACGAAGGAGGGTTGAAGGTGGGTTGATTGTGGAGGCGTTTAGTGTCACGGTTATGCGAGAGGGATGGACAGAAACAACATCGGAGAGCGGGGCGCTGATGCTACAGCATTCTTCTCCCACGCCAAACCAGGGTCGAGAGGCAGAGGAAGTGGTAGCACTTGAGCTCTTCACGCGCCGCTTTGAGTCGATCGCAACCGAGATGGGTGAGGCGCTACGGCGCACGGCGCTCTCGGTGAATGTCAAGGAGCGACTGGATTACTCCTGTGCCCTACTTGGCCCTAGCGGCGACTTGGTGGCAACGGCAGCCCATATCCCGGTGCATCTCGGAGCGCTGGGGGGCTGTGTCCGTGAGCTCATTCGTGCCAAGGCTTTTGTCGGGGAGCAGCCGATTATTGTCAACCATCCCGCCTTTGGTGGCTCGCATCTCCCCGATGTTACGGTTATCAACCCCGTCTATGACAGCGAGGTTCTTTTGGGCTTTGTCGCGAGCCGGGCGCACCACGCGGAGATCGGGGGAACACGGCCCGGCTCGATGCCTCCTGGCGCAAAAACACTGGCAGAGGAAGGCGTCGTGATCCCGCCCACGTCCTGGGATCGGGAGACGCTCACCGCACTTCTCACCCAGGCCCCCTACCCCACCCGCGCTCTTGCTGACAACCTCGCCGACCTCGAAGCACAGCTCGCCGCCAACCACCAAGGCGCACAAGCCCTCCGTGCTCTCGCCAAGCAGCATGGCCCCGAAAAGCTCTTCGCCCTACAAGCCGCCCTCGCCGACCGATGCGAGCAGATTGCAAGGAAACACCTTAAATCCCCCCTGCCGGGCGGGGGATGGGGGGGTGGTCGGTTAGACGACGGCCATACGATCCAAGTCACGCTCCGCCAGGAAGCTAACAAATTTATCGTTGACTTTACGGGCACGTCTTTGACCCATCCGGCGAACTTTAATGCCCCGCCCGCAGTGACAGTCGCTTGTGTCCTATTTGTGTTGCGGCTTCTGATTGGCGAGGACGTCCCGCTCAACGAGGGGCTCTTGCGGGCAGTGGAGATAATCCTGCCACCCGACACGCTGCTGAATCCGACGTTTCATGCCGACCCGACCCTCTGCCCTGCGGTGGTGGCGGGCAACACAGAGGTCAGCCAGCGGGTGGTGGCGGCGCTCCTCCAGGCCTTTGGGCTCTCGGCGGGCTCTCAGGCGACCATGAACAACACGCTCTTTGGGAACGCACGCTTTGGCTACTACGAGACGGTCTGTGGCGGGGCGGGGGCGACGGCCACCGCGCCCGGTGCCTCAGCGGTGCATACCCACATGACCAACACACGCATCACCGACCCGGAGATTATCGAGGCACGCTACCCCGTGCGGCTAGAGCGCTTTGCGATTCGGCGCGGCTCCGGCGGCGCGGGCAAGCACCCCGGCGGCGAGGGCATTGTGCGGGAGTATGTCTTTCTAGAGCCTGTCGCAGTCTCACTCCTCACGCAGAGCCGCACCTCGGGCGGGTTTGGCGCAGACGGTGGCAGCGAGGGTGCCCCCGGCCAGCAGCGTGTTGTTCGTGTGGATGGAAGTGTCGAGACGCTCCCTGCTGTCGCGGCGGCGGAGTGTGCGGTGGGCGACAGACTGATTCTGGAGACGCCGGGAGGGGGGGGCTATGGCAAACCGTAGACAAGTGGATCGACGGCGGCTGGGGGCTTGGCTCTGGTATGGTGGGCGGATGCTGGGCGGTGGCGGCACACTCGGGGTGCTGGCGGGCAGTGTCGCACCCTGGGTGCAGCTCTCGCTCTTTGGAATCCCTCTCGCTGCACCCGGCGTGCTCTTTGCGGGCGTGTGGTCGGCGGCGGCGGGACTGATCGGCCTGAGTGTGCTACGCCGAGCGCCGTTTGTCGCTGCCGTAGCGGGGGTGGTCGCGCTGGGAGTCGGGATGAGCCAGGGCAAGCCCGCGGTACAGGCCGTCTCCCGGCAGATTCTCGCGCTACGCATGCGTCTCATGCCCGTCAATGCGCGCCTGGAGCAGGCTCGCCTCTCCCCCATTGAGCCCTTCGGTGAGGTTAGCCACGCTGAGCCCGGTCCTGGCCCCGCTTGGGTTGTTTTCGGTGGTGCTGCGCTCTTGATGGGAGGCATTGCCGCAACTCTCGGGGAGCGCTGGCGACGGAGCTGCCCGCAGTGCCATCTGGTCTGGTCCGATGAGCGCCTGCCCACGCTCCTGCACTGCCCCGGCTGTGGCCTGCGCCGCACCAGCGCCCGTCAGTGCCAGAACTGCTGGCATGTCGCCGAAAAATCCGACAAACACTGCGCCCACTGCGGCGGGGCACTGCAATAACCATGATCCACGACATCACAATCCCAATGAACTCGACGCTGGCGGTCTGGCCCGGCGATACCGCGTTTTCCTTCACGAGCACGGCCTGGGGAACAATCTCTGTGGGGGCAGTGACGATGAGCTGCCACACCGGAACCCACGCCGATGCACCACGCCACTTCCTGCCAGACGGCATCGGGATCGCCGAGATTCCCCCCGAGGTCTATGTCGGGGAGTGCCTGGTGATTGAGGCTGTTGGGCGGGATATGCTGGATGTAGATGTCTTTATTGACCCCAACCTGCCTGAACGTGTTCTTATCAAGACCCTCGCCTGGACGAATCATACACGCTTCCCCGATGAAGTCCCCGTGCTGACCGAGGCAAGCGTCGCGCTTCTCGCGAGTCGTGGCGTGCGACTTATCGGGCTGGACGTCCCGAGCGTGGATCGCCTCCAGAGCAAAGACCTCCCCATTCACCACGCCCTGGCGGCGGCAGGGATTCACATCCTAGAGTCCCTCGACCTGCGCCAGATCACGCCAGGCCGCTACCAGCTCATCGCGCTTCCCCTACGCCTCGACAGCGCCGATGGCTCCCCCGTCCGTGCGGTGCTGGTCGAGCCATAGCTCCCGCCCGTTGGAGGGGCGGGACTGGAGAGCGTCGCAGGCTCCGCTACAAAGGGCGTGCCGCCCATACCCTCTTCGCTTGCCAGAGGGGGTAACGGCACTGTCGCCGTGGGGGAGGCATGGCCGGAACGGCCTTAGCAGCCACAGGCTCTCTAGTCCTGCCGTTCTAATCGGCGGGACTCAGGTGCTCTTCGATCAGGGCGACGAAATCCGGGTACCCGAAGTGCTGCGCCCAGCCCAGTGCCGTTGCTTTGAACTGTAAGTCCGGAATACTTAGATCAGGGTGTGCGGAGAGAATCAGGCGAGCAAGCTCCAGGTCCTTGCGTAGTACGGCTTCGTGTAGCGGGGTCCAGCCACCAGCGCCCAGCAGGCGGTTCGCAAGCTTGGGGCGAGCCACGAGCGCCGCAGAAACTTGCTCGCGCCACCCCAGATCACAGAGGGGAATGATATCGGGCAAGGCTCCCTGGTTCAGAAGCCAGCGTGCGGATTCGGGCTGCCCAAGACGTGCCGCGACTTCGAGCGGGGTCATCTTGCAGCGGAGCGGAGAGTCTAGGTCAGGAGGAACTGGCAAGGCTTGGAGCGTCGCTAGGTCGCCGCGCCCGATGGCCTCGGTGAAGGCGACCGTGTCCGCATCCAGCGGGGGGAGCTCCAGGGCGGGGCGAAACATCCACCAGGTCTGGCCGTGGCCCAGTGAGATAAAGCCGAGCCGGTTGTAGATGTGGGTAGCAGCGTTGAGCAGGACGTAGCGGCAGCCCAAGCGACGGGCCTGCTGGCACGCGGCCCAGGAGATCGCTCGCCCGATGCCCTGGTTGCGCGCCGCAGGGAGCACCCCCACATTGTAGATTCCCGCCACGTTGAGCGTGCCGCCAGAGACATGGAGCAAGCTATGCCCGACAACGCTCCCGTCCCGCCATGCGCCAAAGTGGTAGGTCAGACGCGGCTCTTGCTGTGTCAGCGCTCTCAGGCGTGAGGCATCGCTCGGCTCGTAGTAGGGAATGCCTGTCACGTCCCAGTCGCTCCCCTCATCAAGCGCAATGGTCAGCCCGTCGGGAACCGGGAAATCCTCGTGCTGTACTGCCTCCAGATCCAACACCATCCAGTGCGGCTCCCAGCCCCACGAGAAGCCACGTGCGACCAGAAGTGCGGCAAGATCACTTGGCAGTGTGGGCACCACCGACCAGCAAGAGACTTGGCGAACATCCTTACTCAGGGCAAACTCTAGCGCAGCATCCAGCGCCGCTCCGATCCCCTCACTCGCCCGCTGGGGGAAGGCGATAATTACCTCGCCTAGGACAGAGGGATCAGAGGCGGGGGAATAGATCACGTTTAGGCCATCGAGACGCTTGACCTCGCCACCTGCCACCAGCGCATACTCGGAGAACCAGGCAACATGATTTTCCGCAGCCGCTTGAACGAGTAGCTCTCTTTCCAGCCCACTGCCTTCCCCCCTCATCACGATCAATTTCCTTTCACAAAGTATACCGACTCCTTGGTACAATGCACGCTATGAAACGCCTCGCCGCGGCTGCCTTTGTCGTGCTCACCCTTATGCCTACTGTCCGGGCACAGACCCCGCCGCCCCCGGTGAGCGCGGTAATCAAGCTCTACCAAGTCAAGTACGCCACGCCTAAGGAGCTTATGGAGCTGCTCACCAAGCTGCTGCCCGAGGTGCAGACATTTCTGGGGCCACAGCCCAAGTATGTCCGTGACACACTCCAGGGGGAAGATCTGGGCTCATCACCGACCACGCCCCGCCCGGTAATCGCGACGGTGGATACGGTGGCCAAGGATGTCAGCGACCAGTTTGTGCGCTTTCTGGTGCTCAAGGGCACGCCCGAGAAAGTAAGTGAGGCCATCACTCTGTTGGAGCAGCTGGACCTGCCCGCGCCCCAAGTGCTGATCGAGGCGCAGATTCTCGACATCAACGAAGGCTTCACCAGTGCTCTGGGCATCAGTTATGACCTAGCGCCCGGCGGCAAGACCGTTAAGGGCACGTTGGACAAGCCCAAGGGCAGTGGCCGCTTCGATGAGATTGTCTTTGGCCGCCTCTCCCGCGACCCGATCACGTTTAATGCCGCCATAGACGCCGCGATTCAGAAAAACCAGGCACGGATTTTAGCCAGCCCCAAGCTCATGGTGCTCTACAACCAGCGGGCACGGATTTTTATCGGCGATGAAGTGACGTTTCTGCAAGGCACGCAAGTCACCCAAAACGGCGTCGCGCTCCAGACGGGGAAAGTCAATGTGGGCGTCGAGCTCAACGTGACGGCAATCGGAAACCCCGACGGCACGATCCAGCTCAAAGTAAACCCCGAAGTTGGGAGCCTGACTCTGCTCGAAACTCAGACCAACGGCATCTCGCTGCCGCGCATCTCCCGCCGCACCGTCCAAACCTCCGTGCGCCTCAAAGACGGCGAGACTTTAGTCATCGGCGGCCTGATTGGCGAGAATGAGCTCAATACTATCCGAAAAATCCCCTTCCTAGGAGACTTACCCATCCTCGGCCAGCTCTTCCGCCGCGACGGCCGCGAAAAATCGCGCTCCGAGCTGGTGATAATCTTGAAAGCAACCATTCAAAAACCCTAGTTCCCGAACGAGGAACGAGAGAGGCGGCGCGAAGCGCCCTAGAGAGGGACGTTTACCGTCCTGGAAAAATTATGGAAACAAGACAACTCGGAACCGGTGGGCCACAGCTCACCACCGTCGGATTTGGTGCGTGGGCCGCGGGTGGCCCGTATGTGTTTGGCTGGGGACCACAGGACGACAACGACTCGGTGGCGGCGATGCTCAAGTACCTAGAGCTCGGCGGCAACTGGATCGACACGGCGGCGGTCTATGGCTTCGGGCACTCCGAAACCGTCGTGGGACGGGCCGTGCGTGAGTTTGGCCAGCCAGTCTTTGTCGCCACCAAGTGCGGCCGCGTGGCCCCCCCCGCCCCCAATAATGGGGGAGCCAGTGTGCGCCCGCAGTCCGACCTGCGCCCCGAGTCCATTCGCCAGCAGCTCAATGCCTCCCTCCAGCGATTGCAATTAGACTACGTGGACTTATTCCAGGTGCACTGGCCCGACAACGACACGGGAACCGCGCTCGAAGATTCCTGGGGGATGATGGCGACGCTCCAGGACGAAGGCAAGTGCCGCTTTATCGGAGTGAGCAACTTCGATGTGCCGCTCCTCGAAAAGTGTCACGCGATCCGCAGTGTCCAGAGCCTCCAGCCTCCGTACTCGCTACTGCGGCGCGAGATCGAGGCGGAGATTCTTCCCTGGTGCCTCGAAAACGGTGTCGGGGTGGTGGCCTACTCCCCCATGCAGGCAGGCCTGCTCTCAGGGAGCTTTGACATCAATCGCGTGGCCGAGGACGACTGGCGACGCAAGAACCCATTCTTCCAGGAGCCGCAGCTCACCCAAAACCTCGCCATTGTCGAGAAGCTCCGCCCCATCGCCGAGGCGCACGGCAAGACCGTCGGGAACCTCGCTGCCGCCTGGGTGCTCTCCCATCCCGCTCTCACTTGTGCGATTATCGGAGCCCGAAGCCCCCAGCAAGTGGCGCAGAACATGGCCAGCGCAAACTGGCCCCTCACCGACGAAGAAAAAATGAACGTTTTAGCCGCGCTTGGGGACTAAACGACCATGAAACAACTCCTTCCCTGCCGCCGGTTGAAAACCGGCGTCTGCAGTGGCGCTTCGCGCCGCAAAGCCCGTGCCGGGCTCCAAAATCTCCAGCCCGGCACGGGCTTCGCAGCCGCAGGCTACTGCAGACGCCCCATTCATGGGGCGGCAATAATCGGCCTCGCACTCCTGGCAGGCTGTGCAGGCGAACCGATGGCCAGCGATGCAGTAAAAGGAAAGTCGGTGCAGGTCGCGCAGGCGGATATGGCTCCCGCATCTGCCACGTCGGGAATGGTGGCGGGAGAAGCGAAGCTGGAGACGGAAGTCGCTTCCCCAAAAGCTCCCACTCTGCCGCGCAAGATTATCTTCACGGGCGAGGTCACGCTCATCTGTGAGGACTTGGACAAGGCAGCGGCAGGCTTGGAGGGCCGTGCAAAGGAGTTCGGGGGCTACATCAGCAACGCCAACCAGACCGGCGCACGGGGCGAGACGCGCGAGGGCTCGTGGACGGTGCGAATCGCCGCCGAGAAGTTCGATGCCTTTTTGAAAGCCCTCCCGGCTCTCGGGGAGCTTCAGAGCAGCTCGCGCAAGGCCGACGATGTCAGCGAGGAGTTCTACGATGTCGCCGCGCGGCTCAAGAACAAGAAGATCGAAGAGGCCCGCCTGATCGAGCTACTTCAGAAAGCCACCGGAAAGCTCACCGAGGTGCTCACGGTCGAGAAAGAGCTGAGCCGGGTGCGCGATGAGATCGAGCGCATCGAGGGCCGCCTGCGCTTTCTCACCAACCAGACCGACCTCTCGACGATCACCATCACGCTAAGAGAAGTCAAGAACTTCGTCCCCGAAGGCCCCCCGACACTGGCGACCCAAGTCTCACGGAGCTTCGGAAACTCGCTGGACGCACTCAAAGCGTTTGTCGTCGGCCTTTTGTTGCTCGTGGTCGCGCTTGTTCCATGGCTACTCCCCCTTAGCCTTGCGGGCTGGCTCGTGTTTCGCTTCGTGAAAAAACGACGATAGAATAGCCGCTATGAGTAGGTGGCGATTGGATGGGCAGCGAGCGTTGGTAACGGGCGGAACACGGGGCATCGGGGCGGCTGTGGTGGACGAGCTTCGGGGCCTAGATGCGACGGTGCTTACTGTCGCACGCACCAACGCGGATGTTTGCGCCGATATTTCCGAGGATGGCGCAGCGGAGCTGGTGATTTCGGCGGCATGTGAGAAACTCGGAGGGCTGGATATTCTGGTCAATAACGTTGGGACGAACGTCCGCAAGTCCACGCTCGCTCTCTCAGACCCGGAGATCGAGACCGTGCTGACGACAAATCTAACCGCGGCGCTGGGCTTTTGCAAAGCTGCGCAGCCCATGCTTGCAGAGAGCCGAGGTTGTATTGTCAATATTGGCTCCGTGGCGGGAAATGTAGCGATTGGAACGGGCGTGGCCTATGCCATGAGCAAGGCGGCGCTGGATCAGCTCACGCGCTATCTGGCCGTGGAGTGGGCCGGTGCAGGGGTTCGCGTGAACTCGGTCAATCCGTTCTACACCCGCACACCACTCGCCCAGCCCGTGCTCGACGACCCAGAGCGGCTGGCACGCGTTCTGGCCAATACGCCGCTAGGACGGATTGCGGAACCGGAAGATATTGCCGCCGCTGTAGCCTTTCTCTGCCTCCCTGCCGCGCGCCATATCACGGGGCAGTGCCTCGCCGTGGACGGTGGCTTTCTGGCACGGGGTTCCTATGTCACCTAGCGGTACAACCCGGTATAATCTCTTCCATGCCTCTCTTTTTGACGGAAGACGACGTGCTCTCGGTACTGACGATGCCCGATGCCATTGCGGCTCTTGAGACCGCTTTTACTGCCCAAGCCCAGGCCGATGCACAAAACCTCCCTCGTCAGCGTATCTTTATGTCAAGTGGAGTTCTCCATCACATGGCGGCGGCGCTGCCGGCCCTCGGTGTGATGGGAACTAAGACCTATACGTCCTACTCTAGCGGAATCCAGTTCTATGTTCAGCTTTTCTCAACAGAGACCGGGGAGCTACTGGCCTATCTTGAAGGAAATCGCCTAGGCCAGATTCGCACAGGAGCGGCGACAGGCCTTGCGATCAAGCACATGGCACGCCTCGACACCCAAGTTGCCGCACTCTTTGGTGCAGGGTTTCAGGCAGAGACCCAGGCCGAGGCTCTGGTGGCGACTCTCCCAAACCTACGTGAGATTCAGGTCTATAGCCGTCAACCGCAGCGACGACAGAAGTTCTGCCAGGCAATGACGGCGCGTCTCGGGATTCGTTGTAGCTCAATGGACAGCCCCGAGGCGACGGTGCGTGGGGCTAAAGTCATCATCACCGCCACCAGTGCCTACGAGCCGATCTTGAAGGGAGCCTGGCTTACCCCCGGAGACTTTGTCGCAGCTGTCGGAGCGAACCGGCTCTCGGCCCGCGAAATAGATGAAGAGGCCGTCTCCCGTGCGCAAGTGGTGGCGGTAGACGACCTCACACAGGCCCAATTTGAGGCAGCGGAGCTCCTCTTTGCCCATGAGCGCCGGAAGTTTCTCTGGAAAAAGGCCATCCCACTCGCCGCTGTTGTGGTAGGCCGCGCCAAGGGCCGACCCGATGCAGATGCCATCACGCTCTTTAAGTCCCTAGGGGTCGCACTAGAAGACATTGCCGTAGCGGCGGTGGTCTACGAGAAAGCGAAGGAAAGGGGCCTGGGACGCCAGCTTTGAACGCGATTCTTGCCATTGACCTCGGAACCTCCTCCACCCGTGCGCGGTTGTATGAAGCCCAGACGGGCAAGCCGATTGAAGGCGCAGTCTCTCAGCGCAGCCACACGCCTCAGACCACACCCGACGGTGGCTCGACCCTGAATGCAGACTCTCTCGTACATGAGGTCGCGGCCTGCGCCGCTGAGGCCCACGAGAAAGCCCCTAAAGACTGCTGGATTCTGGGAGTCGGGCTGAGCTGCTTCTGGCACTCGATCGTGGGAGTGGATGCCGATCGTAATGCCGTGACGCCCGTCTTGCTCTGGAACGACCGGCGGAGCGCGGGCCATGTCGCCCGACTGAAAGAACAGCAGCCCGAGCTACCCAACCAGACCGGTTGCCCGTGGCACACCAGCTTTGTCTACGGCAGACTCACCTGGCTCCGCGAGGCCCAACCCGATTTATTCGCAAAGTGCCAGCAGTTTCTCACACCTGCCGCCTATATCCTGAGAAAGCTGGTCGGCGCCACGGGCGAGTCTACCTCCATGGCATCGGCATCGGGGCTCTGGGATCAGACAAAACAAGCCTGGCTCCCCGAGTGGGAGTCGCTTCTGCCCCCAATCTGCGACGCGCCCGTCTCCGCTCAGAGCTCGCCGCTCTTGCCAAGGCACCTCGCGCAGCTCCCGTGGTTTCCGCCTGTGGGAGATGGCATGGCATCTAACCTAGGCTGTGGAGCTGTGACGCCCGAGCGCCTGGCTCTGATGATCGGCACGAGTGGCGCGATGCGGGTCATGCCCCCCGCAGGCAAGCTCCCCGCACTCCCACCAGGCCTCTGGCGCTACCAGCTCGATTTGAGTCGCTGTGCCTTGGGTGGTGCCCTGACCAACGGTGGCTCGGTCTGGGCCTGGCTGGAGCAGACTCTCAAGCTCTCTGAGAATCCAACGCCCTTGCCACCCGATAGCCATGGGCTTACCGTGCTCCCGTTTCTGGCAGGCGAGCGCGCTCCGCTCTGGCGCGATGATCTCACCGCGGCGATTCTCGGGATCTCCACCTCCACCACCCCCGATGCCCTCGCCCAAGCGCACCTAGAAGCCGTGGCCTACCGATTTGCCGCTCTGCGTGACTTCCTGCGCCCCGTCGCCCCCGAAGCCGAGCTGATTGGAACCGGCGCGGGCTTGCTCGCCTCACCTCACTGGCAGCAGATCCTCGCCGATGTCTTAGGGGAGACGATCTTAGTTAGTAGCGAGGAAGAAGCAAGCTCACGTGGTGCGGCGCTCTGGGCGCGGGAGTTCCTGGGGCTTGGGACGATCCAAGACGCCCCCCTCCCCGAGATTCTCCACCGTATCACGCCCAACCCCGCCCACGCCGAAACCTACACCGCACGAAGACCTTCTCAAGACCCTCCTACCCCCAGCCCCTTCCTCCCAATCCTGGGAGGAAGGGAAGAGAGGGGAGCCAGAGGGGATAAAAATTCCCTCCTCCCAGGATTGGCACCCAGAGGGTACCCGGGGCTAGGGAGGAGGGTGTGAACGTTCTCCTCTGCCCTGACTCGTTCAAAGGCGCTCTTTCGTCCCCGGATGTGGCGGCGGCGATGGCCCAGGGCTGGCAGCGCGTCTTTCCGCGGGAAAACCCCCTCGGGCTCCCCCTCGCCGACGGTGGCGAGGGGACGCTCGATGTGCTCCTGAGTGCCACCGGCGCCGAGCGTTTTACAGAGACGGTTACGGGGCCACTGGGGGAGCCCGTGCTTGCCGCCTGGGGGCTGCTTCCCGATGGCACTGCCGTGGTAGAGCTCGCACAAGCCGCCGGACTCTGCCTCGTCCCGCATGATCAGCGCGATCCAAAAATCACCACAACATACGGGGTCGGGGAGCTTCTCTTGCAAGCGACCAAGCACACGAAAAAGCTTCTGATCACGCTAGGCGGTTCCGCGACCAACGACGGTGGCGCGGGAATCTTAGAGGCGTTTGGCGACACACAGCAGCTTGGCTACGATGTACGAATCGCCTGTGATGTGGACAATCCCCTGACGGGCCCACGTGGTGCAAGCGCGGTCTTTGGGCCACAGAAAGGCGCAACGCCGCAAGACATTGTCCTTCTCGACGGGCGCCTCGGCCAGCTCCGCGACAAACTAGGGCTAACTGAGCAACCAGGTGATGGCGCAGCAGGAGGCGCTGCCTACGGCCTGCGCTGGCTCTTTCCCGGTGCGCGTCTTGTGCCGGGCATTGAGCTGGTTTTGGATGCCATCGGATTCGAAACTCATCTCACCAATACCGATCTCATCCTCACCGGTGAAGGCAGGCTCGACAGCCAGACGCTGGGTGGTAAAGCCGTCGCCGGGGTTGCCCAACGCGCCAAAGCGCATGGCGTCCCCGTGATCGCGCTGGTCGGGAGCCTTAGCAGTGATCTCACCGGCCAGCAGCTTACCGACGCAGGCATTACCACCGTTTTCCCCCTCGCCCCCGGCCCCTGCACGCTCGACGAGTCTGTCCACAACACAGCAACATGGCTAGCCAACACCACCGAGCGCGTCGCACGACTCTATGCTCTCACGAGGAGCGCACGGTGATAATGGAAAATGAAACTGCCGAGCAACCACAGTGGTGTGTGGTGGCAAACGTACGTGAAGGCATCTACTATGGCCCGAACCAGGGCGACTGGGTACAGATCGGCACAAAGCACTTCTCTCCCGGAACGAAGGTCTATGTGGTAGGTGTTAACTGGGACGCAGAATTTACGAAAATTCGTGTCCCAGCATTCTAATCAGCGGGACGAGACAACTTTTTCTGGTACTGCCGCACGCGCTGCTGCTCACGACGATTCCAGACTTCGGCGAGGCGCTCTTCTTTGGCTCGCTGGCGCTCGCGACGCTCTCTCTCGGCGGCTTGCTCTGCCGCTGACTGTGCCCGCACTTCGACAAAAGCCTCGACTTCATTGAGGCGCTGGGGCATCGGGCCAGGACCGCCGCAGCCACAGGAGCTAAAGCGAATCCCATTCTTGACAAGCGCCTCGGCTTTGGCCCACTGCGCGGTGGCGTTGCGACGCGGCTCTTTGAAGGCCTTGCCCATGTCCGTGAGAGGCTGGTGGCAGTCGGGGCAAAGGGGCGCACTCTGGGAGTCCAGCCGCTCCTGACGCCAGACCTTGCGGCAGATAAAGCAAGCCAGATGTTGTTTATAGATATGGTGGGCGTACCGGCACATAAGACTATCTCTCCCTCGCTCTATCGCCAAAAGCGCACAAAATGGTAAGCCCCCCCGCCCCACACCAGGGTTTGAGGGGGCTTTAGCCTCCTTGCCGCAACAGCGGGCCGGTTTACCCGCCCGTTCTCATACGACGCCCGAATTTATGCGCCCGTTACCGATAGATCGGCCCATAGGTGGCGCAGGCGCGGTAGTCGGCGGATTGGGGTTCGAGGGCACCAAAGCGGGTCCAGCAGGAGGGGCGGAAGACGCTGGCGTCGGCGACGTTGTGCATGTCCACGGGGATCCGCAGCATC
>JAPLCP010000079.1:75617-205322 GCA_026392155.1 Armatimonadota bacterium
GTGATGAGATCGGCCCCGATATGTCCACGAGAGATCGCGCCATGGTTGGCGCCCCAGGCGTTCATCACCGAGTAGACATCCACAAACGGCCCGACTCCCGTCAGGTTCGGGGCAAACCAGGTGGTCGGCCAGGTCGGGTTCGTGCGGGCATCGAGAACATCGTGGACTTCGTCGGGGAGGGAGACCGTCCAGCCCTCCGCGATTTGCAGCACCGGGCCGAGGCCCCGAACCAAGTTGATGCGGAACATCGTGCAGGGAATATCGCCCAGGGTCGTGAAGTCCGTGCTCCAGCCCCCTGCCGGGAAGTAGCCCAAGTCCGACGTGCACCAATTCGTCGCGACGAGGGCTTGCTTGGCGTCGTTGTCCTCGATCTCGTACCAGGGCTTGAGCGCATGGCCCGTCCAGTCCAGCGCCGCCGGGCCGGAGTTGATGAGGTGCAGAATCCCGCCTGTTGCTTTTCCCGTAAGCTCATGCCCCGAGACACGCTTGACCGCATCGGCGGACCAGTAGGTACGCACATCGGCGAAGAGCTGTGCCTCGCCCTGGGTCAAGAGGTGGCCAAAGAGCATGGATGCGCCGTTGAGGGCATCGTTTTCAGTAGCGACAATATAGGGCTGGCGAATCCCGTTCCAGTCGAAGCTCGTGTTAAGGATCGCCTCCAGAAAGTCGCCATTGGGGAAGTGATCGGTCCACTGACGCTGGCCTTGGAAGCCCCCCGCCAGCGCATTATGCCCGCGCGACTCCTCCACAAAGCCCATTTCGGCCAGCTTCGGGTTGCCCACCATCAGGTCCCGTGCGATCAGCGCCATCTTCACCGATGTCGCCCAGTCGGCGTCTTTCTGCTCGCGCGTGCGCTGCTTCTCGGGTGCGTTGGTGTCGGTGCCCTCGGGGCAGTGCTCCTTCACCCAGGCCAGAGCGCGCACAAACTCGTCTTTATCGTAGATGCCACGGTCCATGCGCCGCACGAACTCGGTCATGTCCAGAAACTCGGGGCGCATCCCCAGGAAGCTCTCAAAGAAGTCGCAGTCCACGATCGAGCCCGCGATTCCCATCGAGACGCCGCCCATCGCCAGATAGCTCGTCCCCTTCATGGTCGCCACCGCAAGCCCAGACTTCACAAAGCGCAGGATCTTCTCCGCAACATCAGCGGGGATGCTGGTGTCCGTGCTGTCCTGCACCTCATGGCCGTAGATACCAAACGCGGGAATCCCCTTCTGCGTGTGCCCCGACAGTACAGCGGCCAGATAGACCGCGCCGGGTCGCTCCGTGCCATTGAAGCCCCAGACTGCCGTCGGAATGCTCGCATCCAGGCTCATGGTCTCCGCGCCGTAGCACCAGCACGGGGTCACGGTCAGCACCACGCCAACACCCTCACGCGCAAACTTCTCCGCACACGCCGCCGCCTCCGCCGCGCCGCCAATGCACGTGTCGGCGATGACCACTTCAACGGGCAAGCCACAGGCATGCTTGATATTTTCGACAATCAGCGCCGCCGTGCGCTGCGCCATGCCCATGGTCTGATCTTCCAGACTCTCACGGACCCCGCCGTAGCGGCCATCAATCGTGGGACGAATCCCAACTTTGGGAAGGGAACCGTTCAGGCGGTTCACCGGTGCATTCTTCTTCATGCGGATATTTTACCCGTTTTACGGTGCCCCATGACAGTGCTCAAGCATTGCTCCATGAACCGAGCACGAAGGCGCAACACCGGGATCACCGAGAGTATAGAATCCACCTGACGGACAGAGAAGCGGCCAGTGTTTCCATCGGATGTACTGTTGCATATCGCCCCACTTTGGTTTGTAGCCCCTCGGGGTTCGCCCATCCATGAGACGCTGCTCTTTGGCACTATCAAGCTGATGCAAAATATGCTGGCACTCGTCATACTGATACTTGTGCTCGATGCGCTCTTGCCGGGCTTGAAGGGCGACCAGTTCTACGGGCACGGTGAAACAGAGAACGAGGGCGGCGCGGTAGGCAAGACGTTTCATACGATCATTCTTGGTACCGCGTCGCTTTGTTTGTAGAGCGCTACTTGCGCCTAAGGTATCCTAAAGGCTCAGGCGAAAGGAGCCGTTTCGGTGGGACTTTACGAACAACTCAAAGCAACGCCGAAATGGCAAATACGACGCGAGCTAGTGCACAGTAGCACCGATGCCGTGGCGCTTTTTGCCTGGCTTCCCCATGAGACAGAGGGCTGGGTGCGAGCGGCGATGGCGAAAGCCTTCGGAGAGCTTGGAGGGCCAGAGTCGCATCAGGCTCTGGAACGACTGGGACAGGACGACTCGGGTATGGTGCGGATTGTTGCAGTGAAAGCCCTAGAGCAGCTCGCCGACCTAGAGGCACACTTCCAGCTCCGCGAGATCTACGCCCATGACGACGACCATCTCGTGCGGCTAAGCGTGGTAGAAACCGACTTGCCCGTTGGGGAAAGTGACTCTCTTGGGGCACTCTATGCCACCCTGGCCTACCAGGCCGATCCCCAAAAGCGCATGCTCGTAATCTACAACACCATACTCGAAGTAGGTCGGGCGATAGTCCCCCACCTCCGAAATCTCTGGATAACAGAGACTGCGCCGGAGGTTCGCCTCTTGCTGGTTCAGCAGCTCATAAGGCTCGGCGACGGCTCGGAGCCTGCTCTCTGGCGCACGGCACTACTTTCTGAGAAAGCTCCCACGGTGCGGGCTGCGCTGATTAAAGCCCTCTCCCATGAAGAAGACCCGGCGACACGCGCTGTCTTTCTCAAGGCCCTTGCCCAGGAAGAGATCGAATCTCTCCGACTCCAGCTCCTACAAGCCCTCAGGCACTGGCACGATTTTGCGATTTTCCAGACATTTTCCGCACACTGGAGTGCCTTTCGTAGCCCCGGAACGTACCTACAAGTAGGGCTCCTCCTCGAAGACTTTCTGACACACATCCCCACGGATGAGCTGATCGCATGGCTCCTGGCAGAGGACAGCATCACGCACCGGAGTCAGCCCTTTCTGGCTATGGAAGTTCACAAGCGTGGGGACAAGGCACAAGAGATCCTTGCGACGATTCTGAAAGTCAAAGCACCTTCAAATTCCAATAACTACGATGAACCGGCCCCGCTTCGTCATCTTAGTCTCTTGCTCAACCCAACTGCAGAGAATAACAAAGACTGAGAATTTGCTACGGTATTTCCAAACTCTCGGGCATTGGTGGAGCGATACAGGTACAATGAGAACCGTGGGACGAAAGACCAGCACCAGTAGCATTAAAGCCTTTGTGATCACCGTCGCGTTTATTTTTCTCTTTACGGTCGCGCTTTTGCTGGACATTCAGTATCTCTACTTCATGGCCGTGATGGCCGCGCTGATCCAGCCCATTGCGTATGGAATTGTCGCACTGGCCCCTACCAGCTACTCGGGCCAGCGCCGACACGTTAGTAGCGCTATCGAGGGCAAGCCCCTCCGTGTTACGTTGGAGCTCTCGGCCCAGGGACGATTTCCCGCCACGACTCTCGAAGTAGACGAGGTACTTCCGCCCTCCCTCCCGCGCACCGATGAGCCACTTCGGCGCAAGCCAGAGTCCTGGGACGGCTACACGGGCACTCTGACGTATACCGTAGAGCCCCTTCTGCGTGGGGTGCACACACTGGGACCCACGCGTGTCGAGACTACCGATCCTCTAGGGCTCTTCTCGTTCTCCGCCGACCTTGCACCGACCACGGAGGTCGTGGTGCATCCCTCGCCTCTCACGGTTCGGGTGGCACAGTCCGGCGGCGAGGGGCGCTTCGGGGTGCGGGAGCGCGAGGGCAAGGCGCAGCGCGGCGATGGCCTAGAGTTTCACGGCGTCCGCGAGTACCACCCCGGCGACTCTTTAAGGCGTGTCCACTGGCGTACGACCGCGCGCACCGGTCGGCTCGCCGTCGTGGAGTTTGAGAAAGCCTTTGAGCAAGACCTGGTGATCGCGCTGGATCTCACAAAAGAAACCCATGTCGGGAGTGGGCGCGAGTCCACCCTAGAGTACGCCGTGAAGATCGCCGCCACCCTCGCAGATCGAACAGCGACCCGTGGCGGGGGCGTGATGCTCTTTACCCAAACCGGCAAGGCCACCCTTGATGCCCGCTCCAGTGACCCAGAGGCCGCCCGCTATCGTCTCTTTGACCAGCTTGCACGCGCACAGGCCACCGCAGACGTGTCCTTGGCGGCGACCCTGAGTGCGCAGCAGTTTCGTCCGGGCACGCGCCTCGTGGTGCTAACAGCAGCCGGGGATCCCGCCCTTGATGCGTGGCTCACCCGCCGCCTGAGCCTAGGCGATAGCCTCGAAGTCTACTACTTCGATCCCTTGAGCTTTGGAGGACGGGCCACACGCCTGCCAGGTGTCCCTCCCACCTTCCTGAAGCGCATCGAGAAGAAACACTCCCCTTGGGAAGAAGGAGGCAAACACCTTGAGCCAATCCTCCGTGAAAGTCGCTAGTTCCGAGCTAGCCCCGAAAACTCAGGAGGGCTCGCTGCCACTCCAGCTTGCCGCCCTTCTGGGGCAGAGCCTTGCTCTTTACGCCCTTGCCTCTCCGATCATCAGTATCGGCTACACAATGTTCTTGGTATTGTTGGGGGTGGTCGGGCTCTTCACCGCCCGTGCCGTTCAGCGCAGAGAAGGAGGCAGCGCACTCTTACTTCCGGGTGCGATTGGGATGATAGCAACATTTTTCGTGGTTCAGTTCCTTGTGCTGCGCTTTCGAAATGTGCTCCCCCTAGACTTCGCTCTCACGAGTGCCGACACCAGCCTGATCATGGCTCTGACCTTTACGGCTACCCTCGCGATATTCTTCTGGCTTACCGACTCTGCGACGCTTTTTTCGTGTGTCTGGTCTATGGCCATGTCCGGACTTGCCGCCACGATCAACCTGAACGTCATCACGATTGTCTGCTTTGGGGCCTACTTGCTCTGTGCGCTCTTTCTGCTGGTGCACCACCACACGCTGGCGCAGGCAGGGGCTATCGGGCGGCGACAGGTCACCTCAGGCTCCCTGCTTCTGCTCCAAGTGCGGACGGCGGCGCTGCTGTGGCTCCTGACCTTTGTTCTGGGCTGCGTAGTCGCGATTCCGCTTCAGATGATCGGGCGCAATATGTCTCTGGAGCGGGTGCTGGAGCGCTTGAAAGTCTCTCACGAGCAGAAGCGCCTCCAGGGAGCCAAGCAGCTACGAAACTTTGAGAGTGCACGGGAGTTTGCCGTCGGACTGGGGCCGGTCACCGATGACGATACCCTGCTCTACCGGGTCAAGGTCTCACGTCCCTACTACTGGCGCATTAGCACCTTCGCAACGCTCCAAGGCAACCTCTGGGTTCCCTACGCCGCGGATCTTGATGGGGAGGCACTTGCTCCCCAGAGTAGGGCCAGTAGCCAGAGCCTCTTCACCTTCTCACCCGGTGTGGAAGGTTCACGAGCAAAAACGGAGCCGGTTCAGGTCATGGTCGAGCCACTAGTCTCCCTACGCGGCCTGTGCCATATCGCCGAGCCACGGGAGCTTCGCACCGACCTGCCCACGATCATTCGCCGGGTAGATGGCACTCTGGGAATGATCCGTAACCAGCTTGACATGGCTCCCCCGCTCACGGCATACTCCCTGACCTGTGATGTCTCCATTGCGACATCGCAGGAGCTGAATAACTCCTCACGTCGCTATCCCAAGGAGATCCAGGATCGGTATCTCCAAGACCCAAATCCCACTCTCTTAGACGAGCTGGCACGCACGGCGATTGGAGCGACCAAAGGCCCCTTTGACCAAGCGGAGGCCATCCGACAGTTTGTGGCGAACCGGTGTATCTACTCACTAGATGCCCCCGCGTGCCCTCTGGGACGGAACCCGGCGGAGTGGTTTCTCAATGAGTCCAAGGTCGGCTACTGTGACCTCTACGCGACATCGGTGACGATGCTCTGCCGCGCGGCAGGCATCCCGGCACGCATTGCGACGGGCTTCAATGCTGGGGAAGTAGACCCCGATCATCCGTCTTCCTACCACCTTCGAGAGCGCAATCGCCACGCCTGGTGCGAAGTGTTTTTTACTGGCTACGGCTGGATTCCCTTTGATGCCACGGCCCTCACCGCAGAAGCGACCTCGATCCCCGTGGCAAGTCCTCCCAGCACTAAGGCCAAGACTGCGAACATCTCCCCTGGCCCCCTTGCGCTGGCAGGCATTGCCGTACTTGGGCTACTCGCGGTGGGCGGCAACGAACTCTACCAGCGGCGGCGCGGTGTTCGTCCAGGGCAAAGCCAGACCTCGCCGGAAGAGATCTTTGCGCGACGTGTTCTGGCAACCTACCGTAGCGCTCTGCACCAGCTCAAGCGCCACGGCGCCATGCGAGAGAGCACGATGACGATCGGGGAGCACACCCAGCTTGTCCAGAAACGACTTGGTAGCAGCGTGGGAAAACACTACGAGCGGCTTGCCAAGCTCAGCGAGCGTGCCCTTTTTGCCCAGCAGGCACTCCAAGAAAAGGATGTGAGCCTTGCACAAGAGGCCCTGCGCGAGCTCAATACGAACCTGAAAGAGAGAAAACACTAGATGGCACGAGCTGCCGCCACTAAGCCTAAGGCCCAGGAGCGCCCTGAAGGCCCTCCAAGAGTGATCTTACTGACCGGGATGGAGTCGGATCGGAAGCACGCCGAGGCGCTACTTTTTCTGAAGCAGGCCGACCCAGACTTCGCCGACTTCGATGCGGAGACCCTCGATGGCTCGCACGTCAAGGCAGATCAGGTGCTGGGGGCTGTCGGAACCGTTCCCTTTGGTAGCGGCAAGAAAGTCGTGGTGCTCCGCGACACCCAGCAGCTCGATGCCGAAGACCAGAAGCGCCTCGCCGGCGGCCTGGACCGTATTCCCCCGAGTGGGCTCTTGGTCCTGCACACGGGCTCTCCCATTGTCGAAGACGGAAAGACCAAGCGCGGCACGACGGTGAGTACGGAGCTTGCCAATGCGGTCAAAAAACTCGGGGAGGTGCGGGACTTTGCCCTGCCGAAAGTCGAGGATCTCCGTGGACACTTGCTCCAGGAGGCCCGCCGCTTGGGCAAGACACTAGATCAAGACGCCCTCACGCTTCTCTCCCAGCTCCCCGCCGACGATGTGCGCCATATTGGCACGGAGCTAGAGAAAGCGGCCCTCCACGCCGGAGACAGCCCGCGCATCTCCGCCGCCGATGTGGAGGCAACTCTCTCACGCGGCCCCGATGATGTGATCTTCAAGCTCTGCGATGCCGTGGGGATGCGCAAGTCCAAAGAGGCGCTTGCCCATGTGAACATGCTCTTTCGCGGCAGCAACCGCCCGGAATCCGTCGCCCCACGCACTTTGGTTCTGCTGGCCCGCCAGATCCGCTTGGTCATGCAGTTTCGGTACTTAGGCGAGAAGAAGATGGCGGGCCGCAATGCCCAGCCGGTCAGTGCACAAGTCGCCGCCCTGCTTCCTGCTGATGGTGCGGCGTCTATTATCAGTAACCCGCGCACGTCGTGGATGGCCGATAAGTACGTCGGTCAGGCCCGCAACTTCACCCTCCCCGAGCTGGAAGAGCGTCTCGAAAAGCTCCTGCACGCCGACCTAACCCTCAAAGGGGTCTACCCCGGCGGCGACAGCCCCCAAGCCGTGCTCCAGCGCCTCGTGATCGAGCTTTGCTAGCCGGGTACAATCCAGCTGATGTCATTTGATAGTGGTTCCGACCTCCCCGACCAGATCATCCGCCAGATTCTAGGCAAGGCCGCCGAGGTCGCCGATGGGGTGCGGACGCTTTTCGAGAGCGTGGACTCCCGCCGGGAGCTGCTGCGCAACCAGCTTATTCTGGAGAGCCGTATCCTCCACACCGACGATCTTCCTCTCGTGGAAGCCCCGGCCTGCTGCGCCATTGACGGTGGCGCGGCGGTGGAGAAGGGCCTTGGGATGGACACTGCGCTTGCGGTCGCCGTGGGCGTGGAAGGACTGGGCGGCACGGGGCTCTGGAGTGAGACACCGTTTGCCGCGTGGCAAAAGACACTCCAGCACGAGGGCGATGCCACGGGGAGCACCTGCCGCGCCGTGATGACCACGCTGGAGCTCTCTCTGCTGCGCGATGCCCCCCACCCTATCGTGCTCCTAGACGGCTCGCATCTCACCCCGGTTATCTCGCTCAATGCCGCGCTGAGTATCAGCAATGACGGCTTAAGGCAAGAGCTGGCGGAGAACTTTGCGCACTACCGCACCGCCGAGGCGCTCCATGCCGCGATGTTCAACCCTGAGATCGTCGCCTTGGTCAAGTACGACGGCACGCGCGACTTAGGGGAGACCTGGCTGGGCGGACAGCTCAAGCTCGACGACCGCACGACCATGACGCTTCTTCTCCACGCCGATGAGTACACCCAGCCCGTGCCGCTGGGGCTGACGCAAAAGAGCAAGCGCAACTGGATCGCCAAAGAAATTCAGAAGCTCACGCCCTCAGATGCCATTCGAGAAGAGGTGCGCGAGGCCGTGAATGAAGCCGTCTCGCAAGTGCGCACCGACGGCCTCTTTGCGGTCTACTACAAACCCCAGCCCTGGAGCCCCGCGTTTCGCCTAGAGCTCAAGAAAGAAGTCGCGCAGAATCCCACACGCCTCGCCGGAGTCTTTGCCACGCTCAAAGCCCAGGTCATCAGCCCCGAGATTCGCGAGCCCTACCCACAGTATGTCGCCGATCGCATGGCAAAGTCCGTCGGGGATGCCTTGGTGGCACTGCGCACCGCCGTGAACTACGACCTTGCCGACGCGGGACTTTCGGAGTATGTTGCACTAGTCGCCCACTCGTATCGAACCGAGGCACTGTGAAGGAAAACCATGGAAAAAATACGGCTTGTGATTGCAGAAGACCAGGCGATGATGCGCGAGAGCCTGGCACAGATGCTGGCACTGGAGGATGACATCCAAGTTGTCGGCACCGCCTCCGATGGCGAGCGGGCGCTCTCGGTCTGCCGCGCCCAGAAACCCGATGTGCTTCTCACCGATATTGGGATGCCCAAGGTCAGCGGGATTGAGGTCACGGACACGCTCCGCAAAGAGCTTCCCGACACCCATATCGTGATCCTGACGATCTACGGCGATGACGACAAAGTGTTCGCCGCTATCAAAGCCGGTGCGCGAGGCTATGTCCTCAAAGACTCCCCGCCGGAAGAGGCCCTCGCCGCCATCCGCGCCGTCGCACGGGGCGGCGGTCTGCTCCCCCCCGCGCTCGCCAGCCGCGTCTTCAACGAGTTTAGCCGCCTCTCCACCCAGCGTGCCGTAGACAACGCCGTCTTTGCGCACCTCACTGACCGCGAGCGCGAAGTGCTCAGCTTTATCGGCAAGGGCATGCGCAACAAAGAGATCGCCGAGTCGCTTTTCATCTCTGAGAAGACTGTCAAGAACCACATCTCCAAGATCTTCGAGAAGCTAGAAGTAAACTCCCGCGCCGAAGCCGCCCTCCTCGCTGCCCGGCAGGGGTTGGTCTAAAAGGCCAAGGCGCAGCCAGCAAAACCGCTATGGTGCAAAAACAAGAGCAACAACGAAAGCCCCCCAAACAGATGTATTGGCACACCGGCTGGAAGTGCCTGGCGGAGTCACTGTCGATGGCATTTTTCGCGATCTTTAGCACCACAGATATTGGAGATACGGCACTTCCCCTCTACACCCGCCTCTTTCTTGGTTTCGGGGGCGCTTGTCTGTGGCTCCTCGCCCTGAGCTGGCTCTACGACTTGGCGCAGGTTCTTCGTGATGGCCCACAGCTAAGTCGCGTGGCTGGCTTCCTCTCCAGTAGGCCCTTCGTGCATTTGATTGCAAGCCTTATACTTTTGCCCGCCTCCCTATGGATAGGCTATGTTCTCTGCACAGTAGGCTATCTCCCTTCCGCCCTTCCCGTCCTTCTCCAACTTCTGATCTGCTGGCTGATCAATATCTTCTGCTGGCTCCATGTTGCTGCTCTGCGAAAGCTCGGGCCACCCACACTTCCACCAGAAAAAGAGCGCTGGTGGGTTGATGACGGTACTGAAAAAGGAAAACAGGCGTTCGATCACGAATAGCTGGACGTGCAGACGATTCGCATTACCAAAGACGCTGCGCGGGCGTTTCTGATCCGCGCTTTTGCTTTAGAGAGCTGGCAGAGCCTCCCCGATGTAGACACGGCGATCCAGCGACTAGAGTTTGTGCAGGAGGACTCGATCCCGATCTGTGGGCGGATGCACGAGCTGATTCTGTGGCCTCGCGTGAAAGACTACGCCCCCGAGAAGCTCGCCGAGGCGCTCTACGGGCCAGACGCCAGCGCTTTTGAGATACACTTCCCCAATCTCGCGGCCCTGCCCCGCGCTGACTACCCGCATTTCGTGCGCCGCAAGAAAGCTAGGCAGGCAGAGCCAGGGCGCTGGCAGGGCTTGTTTCCCGAAGAGGAGCCCGTCGCGGCGGCGTTTTTAAAGGCGCTGGACACTCATGGCCCCCTCTCCACGCGCCGCCATGGCAACGACTTCGGGCACATGCGCTCGGGCTGGGGCACGCAGGCCACGGTGGTTTCGCAAGTGGCAGAAAAGCTCTGGCTACACGGGACGCTGGGAATTGCGCACCGCAAGAACTTCGAGCGCTACTTCGATAGATTAGAGCGCGTCGCGCCGGATTTGGCACAGTGGCACCAGAAAGAGTCGTCGGAGCTTCCCGACCTAGAAGAGACGAAGCGCTATCTTGCCCGCAAGCGCCTCAAGGCCAAGGCGCTCTTTCGACCAGGGCGCGAGGACAAGGCCACGCTGGGCGAGAGTGCGTTCTGTAAGGTGGAGATCGAGGGCCTCACCAAGCCCTGGTACTGCCTTATCGAAGAGGCTTCCCTCCTCCCGTTATCGGGAGGAGGGATAGAGGGAGGAGGGCTAGGAGGGCTAAGGCTGCTAGCCCCGCTCGATCCGCTTGTCTACGACCGGCAGCGCACTCGGGAGATCTTTGACTTTGACTACACCTGGGAGGTCTATGTCCCGGCGGCAAAGCGCAAGTGGGGCTACTACGTCCTGCCGATTCTGCACGACGGCAAGCTCATTGGGCGAGTAGATCTCAAGCGCGACACCAAGACCGATTCTCTTCAGGTACTCGCGCTTTTATGGGAGCCTGGCGTTGCGGCCGATTGGGTGATGCCCCCTACGGAGGAGCGCTTACAGGAGCTGGGGCAGTTCCTTAATGTAAGCCGCATTGACAGAAGACCTACGACCGGGTAAACTTTTGCGGCCTGAGTGGGAACATTCTCGCAAGTTCATCTGTACTAATCCGGGGGCACGATTCTTGCGTTGATCCCCGATATCGTTCATAAAAAAACAACCATCCCAAACGCACGCGCGGAGCGGCGCGGCCCGACGATCTAGGACGTGGCCTCCGGCGTATAAGGAGCTTTCGTATGGCGGCAGCCATAGAAATTAAAAACCTAACCAAACAGTACCCGGTTCCGATGAAGCGCGAGGTCGTCAACGCCGTTGACAACCTCTCCGTCACCATTGGAGAAGGCGAAGTCTTTGGCTTCCTGGGCGCAAACGGCGCAGGAAAGACCACCACCATCAAGATCCTGCTTGGCCTTATCTATGCCACGCAGGGCGAGGCCTATGTGCTCGGCAAGCCCGCGGGGGACATCGAGGCAAAACACAAAGTGGCGTACTTGCCGGAGTCTCCATACTTCTACGAGCACATGACCGCCCGTGAGATCGTGACCTTTTACGCACAGCTCTTTGGCATGAAGCTCGAAGACGCGAAGAAAAAAGCCGATGAGCTCGTGGACTTTGTGGGTCTTGGGGGAAAGAGCGATGTCAATAAGCGCGTCGCCGAGTTCTCCAAGGGAATGCGACAGCGTGTCGGGATTGCCCAGAGCCTGATCAACGACCCGGACTTGCTCTTTTACGACGAGCCGACCTCGGGCCTCGATGCCATTGCACGTCGCGATATCCGTGACCTCATGCTAGAGCTCAAGCGCCAGGGCAAGACCATGTTTCTTTCCAGCCACCAGCTCGAAGATGTCGAGATGGTCTGTGGCCGCGCCTCGATTATCCACAAGGGCAAGCTCCAGGTGATCGGCACCATGGACGAGCTCCTTGGGGGCGAGCGCGTGGAAGTGACCGTCGTCAAGCCATCTGTGGAGCTTGCAGGCAAGCTGAGCGGCATGGAGAGTAGCGAGTTTGATGGCAAGCTCACCGTTACCGTCGCCAACACCGATGTCGGTGGACTTCTCGATGCCATCCGTGGTGCCAAGGGTGATGTCTTCTCCGTGGTTCCTAAGAAGCGCCGCCTAGAGGATATCTTCGTCGAGATCGTCGGGGAGCGCATTGACTCGGCGACGGGTAGCCTTGCCTCTACCGGCGACCGCCCGCTCGATGGGGGTGAGTCAAAGCCGACCGCCAATAAATACAAGGACTTGATGGACAAATAAATGAATACCGCAATCGTTATCGCTCGCAACACCATCAGCGAAGCTCTGCGCAAGAAAGTGCTCAATGCCTTTCTCATGGTCGGATTTGCCATGCTCGTGCTGACCTTTGCCTTCCAGCAGTTTGCTCCGCGTCAGGAGCTAACTCTGGTTAAGGGAATGGGCCTAGGAATTATCTCCATGGCCGCCCTGCTCATCACCGTGATCCTCTCCATCAACCTCGTCCCCACCGAGATTGAGCGGCGCACGATCTACACCATCCTCTCCAAGCCCGTGCGTCGCCATGAGTTTTTGCTGGGCAAGTACTTCGGTGCTGCCAGCACGATCTTTATCAATGTCGGCCTGATGGGACTTGCCTTTGTGCTGGCGATTATCCTCAAGCAACGTGGCGTGGACATGGGAAGCTCGCTCAACATGCTGAAGGGTGTCTGGATGATCTACTGCCAGATGGCACTTCTCAGCGCCGTGGCGATCTTCTTCTCGACATTCCTCTCGCCGCTGGTAAACTTCTTCCTGACCTTCTCTCTGTTTATCGTGGGGAACCTCTCCAGCTTCACGCTGGATCTGGCCAAGAACACGCAGAATGTCCTAGCGAAGGGATTCTTTACCATTGTCCACTACCTGGTACCGAACTTTGGCAACTTCAACTACACCAACCCCCTGGTGCAGGCCAATGTGCAAGTGAAGTCCGAAGCCGCTCTTCTCACCCAGAATACGATCTACGCCCTGGTGTATGCCACGGTGCTGCTGATCATCTCCATTCTGGTCTTTGACCGACGCGAGGTGTGATGATGAAAAATTTTCTCGATGCCGTCCGGGGCAACCCCAAGCTGACCGCAGGGGCTCTCGCGCTGATCGCGGTTCAGGGGCTTCTCCAAGCACGAATTGACCCGCTACGCCGACAGCCCGCCGTCGAGCCGCCTTCGATGTTTAAGACCACAGGAGGACTGCCTTTTGAGTATGCCCTCGCTGCGGTCTCGGGCTTCCGGCAGGTGATTGCGGGGCTCCTCTGGGTGCGTGCCGACTCGTTCTTCCACTCGGGGAACTACGACGCGATTCTGCCGCTCCTGCGCCTGATTACCTGGCTTGATCCCAACTGGCTGGATGTTTATTCCACAGGTGCCTGGCACCTGATGTATAACTTCACCGATACCGACCAGCGCTCGGATCGCCGCTACCTGCCCGTTGGTATCGCGCTTCTCAATGAGGGAATCGAGGCCAACAGTACGGTCTTCGACCTCTACAAAGAGAAGGGCTGGAATCTCTTCGATAAAGTCAAGGACTACGACGAGTCGGTGAAGGCGTATCAGCAAGCGCGCGACAACGATCCCGCCCATGACATCAACATGGTAGAGCACTTGCTGGCCCATGCCACAGAGCGCTCTGGGAACCCAGAAGCGGCGATCAAGGCGTGGGAAGACGCGATGGCGGCCCATAAGCAACGCATCGATGCTGCCAAGGGTACCCCGACAGAGGCCGATGCCCTCTCCCGCAATACCTCGGGTTTGAACAACGCCACCAAGAACCGCCGCATGGTCAGTGTGCGTAGCTACTGCCGCCCACGGGACATTGCGCGCCTTGGCCAAGTGGATACCAACATGTCCTTCAAAGTCACCCGCGTTCGCCCCCGCGTGATTCGTGTGGAAGGGACATGGAACCTGATCGGCTGTCTGAAGGATCAGTACGATGATCTGAGCTTCGATGATCAGGGCAACCCCAAAGCAGCCAATATCTCCAGCGGAATCGTGATGGATGGCCCGGTAGATGGAGCACGCATTGACGTGCGACTCCATGATGCAGGCTACACCATGCCCTCTCCAAAGGAGTTTAGCTTTGAGGTTCCCGACACGCTGACGATCATGCAAGACGCGATCAACTCTCGTGGAGGAAAAAAGACGCTCAAGGGTAGCCTCTACGCGATCAATCCAACGGCGGCTACGGATCCTAATCAGGAGCGAGCGGGAGTCTATTCCTACAAAGACGATGGAAGCGCCCCGAAAGGCGTGCCCATTGTACAGGCACTGGCCGCCGGACAGCTCTCACCACTCGGGCAGCTCCAGCTAGCGACTCTGGTCGTTCCGCCCATGATGCGCAAGAAGAAGTTCTACACGCAGGAAGATGTCCCCGGGATCATCCGTGAGATCAAGGCCGATGCGTCTAAACTGAAGGGGCTCACGGATCGCAAGTTCTACGTGGCTCTGGAAGACAAGATGATGCCTAGTGAGTTTGGGCAAAAGCGCGAGATAGACATGAGCAAAGACCCGAAGATGTACAGCTTCAAGGCCGATGCCTATGACCTGACTCTCGGGTTCAACCCGCGCATCGCTCCGGACTTTGTTCAGGATCGCCTCGGCTGGAACGGTGAAGGCATGACAGACAAGCGCTACTTAAGAACGGACATCAAGCCCGGACTTCAGATGCTCTGGCTTAAGCTTAAGCTCACCCGTGACGATCTCGTTGGCGCGGATAGCAAGGTTCTTTTTGATGATAGCAAGGGGATTGGACTGGATAAGATCCAGAAATAATCCCACTCTCTATGCCCCGGAAGACTGGCTTGCCTGTCTTCCGGGGCTTTTTGTTTTTGGTGAGACTTCCGGGCTGTCCCAAGCAACCGTACCATCGTCGTACCAAGTGGTTGCCAGAAGCGTCGGAACCGTCCCCTCCGTGGCAAGTGTCAAGCCACAGCGCACCGCGAAGCGCTCCACAAACGCACGAACGCGCTTGACGATCGCCAAACGAATATTGGGGTCATCCACGGTACTGTAGAGGTGAAAGCCTACCAGGCCATCCTCTATCGTCAGCGCCAGGAGCTGACGTGCGACGATCCTCCCTTTTCCATCACGCCCGTAGAGCACCCGTTTATTGGCATCGGATGCATTGGCAACAGTCGAGTAGGAGTTGCAGCCTCCGAAGCTCAGGCAGGTGTCGAAGTAGTTTCCCATCTGGAGTACAGCCAGCGGATCGGTCTCTAGCTGTAGCTGAAGCCAGCCATCGGCTAGCTCGTCGCAGCACAGGCGCTCCTGCCAGTCACTTTGCCATGCCACACTGTCTACTCCACGCTCTTCTAGGGCTTGCAGAAACTCCCGATTTGCTTTCTGGCGGAGAGCCCAGCGGGTATCGCCATCACAGTAAGCCCGTAGCAGTCGAATCAAGAGCCGACGGTTTGGCTCAATATCCAGACTCAGGAGTACCGCGTTCATGATGTCGGGTGTCATCTCTACGGAGAGGGCACGGCTTCCAATGAGCCCCTGGAGACGGGCACGATAGACCTCCTGAATGGCAGCTTCCAGCGCCGCAAACCGCAGCTTTTGTGCTTGCTCGGCGACGCAGGCCTGAAGCTCCGCCACTACCTGAGTCCGCAGATGCTCAGGCTGAGCCAGGCGCGCCTGTAGGTTTGCTAACCGTGCTCGGGCGCGGTCAGGATGGCGAGCCAGAAACGCCGCCTCACGCTGCAGACGCTCGGGGAGCGACAGGGCACGCTTCATCCCTGGTGTGACGGGTTGCAAGGCGCACCAGAGCACGTCCGAATTTTCCGGGAGGAGCGCCTCAATCTCGGTCCATTCCTCGGAATAGGGCACGGAAAGGGGCTGTAGCGTCTGGAGAGGCTGGAGGGCATCCAAACCAAGCCGTAGCGCCTCCCCAAGCTGTGCCATTTGCTCCATCGTCCGGCGGGGATGTTTGAGAAGCTGCTCCGAGAGTATGGGACGAAGCTCGGGAAACCGGGGAAGCTCCTTACAGAACCGCTCGGCGGAGTGAAAGGGAAGCCAGTCGAGTTCCAGCGGAAGCACCTCCTCATAGAGCTTGTGGAAGAGAGCTTCATCGTCCCCCGCAAGTGCGATAGCGACAGGCAGCCGTGACATTCTTGAGGAGGCCGTGAGTCGTGCCACGAGTCCTGGAAGCCAGCCTAGAGGAACCGTCGGTAAGATCGAGAACAGCTCACGCCAATCCCAAGAGTCCCAGTCTTCCTGAGACGTGAGTGGGACGAGCAGTGCAAGCTTGGGGGCTAGCCGTACAAGCTGACGGCGATCCTCACGCGAGCCGCTGTGTGCCGAGCTAGCAATCGCATCAAAAAACGCTTCCCTTGCCACGATCGGCAAGGTTCGTAGGACACGCAGAAGCTCGCCAAAGTCACTCCGGAACTCACGGACAGAGCGATAGTTTTGGAAGACTCCTGCAAGAGTGGTGTCGGTGCGGCGAAACTCTTTCTGGAGAGCCCAGAGGAGCGGATAGAGCGCTGGGTCGGGCACGGAAACAGACACCGCAGCTAGGCTATTGGCCCGCAAGACGTCCTCCGCGAGCGCAAAGCTCTGCGAGTGCATCACGAGATTGTGGAGGCGCTCCACAGTCAGGTGTTTATGGGCACGCCACTTCTGTGCCTTCTCCAGAAGCGCCGTCTCGCGTCGGGCTCCTGTCAGACGCTTCTTGACCATCAGCTCTGGCACAGGCCAGAGCAAGGCGATGTTGCGCTCCAGAAGCTCTAGCCACCCGGCGCGGCTGTCGAGCGCGAGGATCGGAGCAAGAGCCTCGTCCATGCCGGGAGTCTCTAACATTCGAAAGGCGCGTACCAAACGTAGTGCTGGAGGCAGGCTCTCCAGGGGGAGTGCGCTCCAGTCCACTCCACCACAGGCGAAAGCCTTCAAGGCCACCACGGAGTCCAGTAGTTGAAGGAGCCTTTCGGGCGGCATCCCTTGACGAACGGCACGGCGCAGAGACTGCGGTGTGAGAGTAAAGAGTGGGAGTGCTTGCAGGGAGGGAGCGTCGTGCCCCAAGCGTGCCACCAGATCGGGGTGGCGGGGAAGTGGCATGCCTTGTTGACAGACCTGTTTCACCAGTGCCAGCAAAGGACGAGCCTCCTCCGGGAGAAGCGAGTCTTGTTCCTGTGCCTGAAGCTGAGGCAGCGCTGCCTTCCCCTGTTGCGCCAACAGCGCACTCGGGGAGAACGGAAGCTCATTTTCGCAGAGCGCCTCGATCACTAGCCAGTCCGCAAGGTCTGTGGGGGTGAGGCTGAGCCAGCGCTTTGCCCGCTCTAGCTGCTGCTGTAAAAGATCAACGCCGCGTAGCTCATAGAGCCGCTTTTGAGTCTTCCAAAGGAGCTCCGCATCGGGAATCGTCCCCCCCCACGTCAAGCAGCCCTCTGTCTCAGACCAAGACAGCGGCGCGTCCAGCCACGCTACCTGTGCCAGCAGGACTTTCTCGCCTAGGTGAGCCCGTTTTTGTTCTCTTCGTCGAATAGCCACTTCAGTTCTGTATCGTCAGAGATTTCAAAAAAGCAAAATAGGATTTAGGATTCTTGGGAACTGTTCGGCAATAACGTCTGTTGGGCATGCTATGATACAGAAAAGTTCTTCGCTTGACTGGCCGCAGTGGCGCGGTCCTCTCCGTGACTCCCATGTTAGTGGTTTTAAGGCTCCGTCACGCTGGCCTGCTCAGCTCGGCAAAAAATGGTCTATCAATGTGGGAGAGGGACACTCTTCCCCCATTATCGTAGGAAATCGTGCCTTTGTGATCGTGCGGCAAGGCAACGACGAGCACGTGCTCTGTCTGGACATGGCAACGGGAAAGACGCTCTGGAAAGATGTCGTGGCCGCGCCGTTCGATAGCGTTATTTTCCCGGCACAGCGCCTCGGAAAGTCCCCACGCTCCACACCTCTCTGGCACCAGGGAAAGCTCTACACCATCGGGGTCAATGGCCTGATGACGTGCTTTGATGCTACGAAAGGCAGCATTCTCTGGCGCAAGGACTTCGCCAAGCAGTACCCGATCCCCATGCCGGTCTGCGGGGCCTCGCTCTCACCGCTGGTTGATGGCAAGAAGATCTATGTCCACTCCGGCCACGAAGCCACGGGCTCGTTCTTGGCGCTGGATAAAGACACGGGAAAAGAGCTCTGGGCCTGGAAGGGCGAAGGGCCAGGCTACACGTCTCCGCAGCTCGCCACGATTGGTGGAGTCCGGCAGCTCATTACCGCCTCACACAACCTCTGGCTGGGACTTAGCCCCGAGAACGGGTCGGAGCTCTGGCGCTTGGCCAACCGCCAGAACATGTTCAACCACAACTCCATCACCCCCGTGATCGCGGGCGACACGGTGCTCTGTGGAGCGAATCAGCGGGCGACTTTCGCGCTCAAGCTCAGCCAGAGTGGGGGCAAGTGGGCAACGTCGAAGGTCTGGGAGTCGCGCGACGTGACCATGTCTTCTTCTAGTCCCGTGCTGGATGGCAAGCATGTCTATGTGGTCAATGAGAAGCGGCGCGGGCAAGTGGCCGTGATGGACTTCGCCACCGGGAAAGTAACCTGGGAGTGCCCCGGCAACAAAGGCGAGCAAGTGACGATCTTTGACATTGGCCCCTCCCTTCTCGTCTCGTCGCAGGGCGGCGAGCTGTTTGTCTACCAAAAAATGGGCGATACCCTTAAGGAAACTGCCAAGTACGAAGTGGCGGATTCGGCCATGTGGTCAAGCCCGGCAATCTCGGGGAACCGCCTGCTCGTCAAAGGCGCGTCCACCCTGGCTCTTTGGGATATTCCCGCCTGAGCGAGCGTCACTTTAATCTCCTCTTCATAGGTAGCGTGATACAATCACGCTACCTTTATCTATTTGGTTGGAGTATTTCCCATGAAAAAGCGCAGTGGTTTCACCCTAATTGAGCTTCTCGTTGTCATCGCCATTATCGCGATTCTCGCCGCCATTCTTTTCCCTGTTTTTGCACAAGCACGAGAAAAAGCCCGGCAGACAAGCTGTCTCTCCAACATGAAGCAGGTCGGTCTTGGGATCATGATGTACTCTCAGGACTACGATGAGACATTTCCGCTGGGATCTTATATTCTGGGGACGATGACAGCTGCCGTTACGTGGCAAGACCTCGTCGAACCCTATGTTAAGTCGGGAGCGGGCGCGACGAACGTCAATATCGTGGGCCGTGTGGACGCGCCGTTCTGGATCTGCCCTAGCATCACTCCCAATGGCAAAGATCTTCCTATGGCTGCCGGAGATACCGTGCCCTTTGCGACTTCGGGTGTCTCGCCGATTGCTAACTTCTACTCCAAAGCATTCAGCTACATGAACAATAGTAATCTCATGCCGACAAGCCACCGCTCTGCTCCTACAGCCGGTATAAACGGCTGGTTTCCGCTGGGAATTCAGTCCTTACCTGTAGTCGAGTCCCCCGCACAGCGCGTTCTCGCCTGCGAGGGCATGGGCTATGTGGGCAACACCGGCGGCGACGACTGGACGACCAACTGCACGGTTGGGGTGGAGACAGGCTTTCCGAGTCTGCCGGGACGCTTATTGGGCCGTGCGGATAACTACTGTGGGGCGCGCTATCGCCACAGCGGTGGCGCGAACTACACCCTCGCGGATGGTCATGCCAAGTGGTTCAAGGCTCCGAACAACTCGTGGCGTGCCCGTAGTACCCAGGGTGCCGCCTGGCGCAAGTCTCTGGCTCCCAATGCCAGTGTCTGGTTCCGCGAGGACTAAATTGCCTCTTACCGGGTAGAATCTCCCTATGCGACTGGTGTATCTGACCACAGGAACGGGGAGCTTCTACTGCGGGAGCTGCATGCGCGATAATGCGCTCGTGCTGGCGCTTCGCAAGCGTGGCCACGATGCGCTCCTCGTGCCGATGTATCTCCCCCTCACCCTAGATGAGGTCTCGGCAGCAGAGAACATTCCCGTGTTCTATGGCGGGATCAACTCCTACTTGCAGCAAGTCTCGCCGCTGTTTCGGCACACACCCCGCTGGCTGGACAAGCTCTTGGACTCCCCCAAGGCGCTGGCTAGTGCGGGTAAGCGTGCTGGAATGACCAAGGCAAGTGAGCTAGGCCCCATGACTCTCTCGATGCTAAAGGGCGAAGAGGGCAACCAGAAGAAAGAGCTGGAGCGCCTGGTGGAGTGGCTGGCAAGCGAGAAACCCGACTGGGTGGTTCTCTCCAACGCACTCCTGCTGGGCATGGGACGGCGAATTCGCGAGGCAACGGGTGCCAAGATCGCCTGTACCCTCCAGGGAGAAGACGGCTTTCTCGATGCTCTAGGCGCTCCGTTTAACACAAAATGCTGGGAGCTTGTCGGGGAGCGTGGTGCGGAGTTTGACGCACTGATTCCCGTGAGCCACTATCACAGCGAGCTGATGCAACGGCGTGCAAAGCTTCCCCCCGAGAAACTTCACGTGGTCTACAACGGCATTGATCTCACGGGCTATGTCCCCCGCGCCGAGCCGCCCGAAACACTCACGCTCGGCTATCTTGCCCGGATGTACGAACCCAAGGGCCTGGGGACACTGATCGAAGCGTTTCTTCTACTTGCTCCCCGATTGCCGCAGCTCAAGCTTGCCGTGGCGGGAGCGCAAGTTGGGTACGATCATTTCTACGTGGGAAAGCTCGTGGCCAAACTCGCCGCCGCTGGCCTGGCAGATCGGGTCAGCTGGCATCCCAATGTCAGTCGCGATGAGAAAATTGCGTTTCTCAAAAACCTCACGGTGCTCTCCGTTCCCGCGACGTATGGCGAGTCGTTTGGGCTCTATGTCATCGAAGCACTGGCCGCAGGTGTCCCTGTTGTGCAGCCTAAACACGGCGGCTTCCCCGAGATTCTGGCCCAGACCGGCGGCGGCGCTCTCTACGAGCCTCTCACTCCCGAAGCCCTCGCCCATGCCCTAGAAACGCTGCTCTCTGATCCCAAAGCCGCCTTTGAGCTTGGTGCCGTGGGCCAGAAAGCGGTCTTCGAGAAGTTCAGCGTAGACGCAATGGCAGAAGGCGTCGAGAAGGTGCTGACATCATAAAGCAGACAAGCAATGAGATTCCGGTGGCTCGTCAGGGAAACTATCTCTTTGTGAAGGCGCGTGTTGGTGTCCGCGAGGTGGTGCTCTGTGTGGACTCCGGGGCGGGGATCCATGTTCTAACTCCGCAGGCCGCTATGCGCTTGGGACTTTTACCGCCCGATAGTGCCACCCGCAACGTGACGGGCACGGCGGCGACCGTAGCGGCGCGGCAGATTCGGCTGACGCAGCTCTCCATTGGAGGACTCTCGCTGGCGGACACGGAGGCGGTCGCGGTGCCTCTGCCGTCATCGCTGGGCTGTGACGGTCTGCTGGGCTACCCGCTCTTTGCGCAGTGGGTTGTCACCCTAGACTATACCGCCAGCACTCTCACGCTGAGCCTCCCAGAGACATTTACACCGCCGACGGGAGCGGCTTCACTGCCTCTCAAGATCGAGGGGAATATTCCCCAAGCGCAAGTGGAGCTGGATGGAATCGCGTGCTGGATGGAGCTAGACACAGGCTCCAGCGGCGAGGTGGATCTGAATGCACCGTTTGTGGAGAAGAACAAGCTCCGGGAGCGCTACTCCAAGCGCATTGCCATGCCGACCGGAATTGGGGTGGGCGGCGTGAGCTACGGCGAGGCAGCCCGCGCGACTCAGCTCAAGCTGGGGCCATTTGCGCTGGAAAAGCCGCTGATCAAGCTCTCGCAGCAGAAAAGTGGGGCGGATGCCTCGGAGCGAGCGGCGGGACGGCTCGGGGCGGAGGTTCTGCGGCGCTTCACGGTGACGTTTGACTACGGACGAAAGCGGCTCTACCTAACACCCAATGCCCAGCTCCGCGATCCCTTCTCCTTCACCACATCGGGCCTTCTGCCCCTCTATGAAAACTTTGAGTGGCGTGTCTTTGCCGTCTTGCCCGACTCCCCTGCCAGCGAAGCCGGAGTCACCACGGACGATCAGATTCTGGCGGTGGATGGGCGCTCGGCCAATAAGCTCAACCTCTACACCCTCAGCGAGCTTCTGCGCCGTCCCATGGGCACAAGAGTCCCCCTTCAGCTCCGCGCCTCCACGGGGCGTATCCGCCGCGTCAACCTCATCTTGCGCGAGCTTCTGTAGGGTACACTCTTGGGCGTGAAAGCTGTAGCCTTGATTCCGGCGCGCCTTGCGGCGACGCGTCTTCCTGATAAGCCCCTTGCTCTGATTGCGGGCAAGCCGATGATCCAGCATGTCTGGGAGCGGGCTCGGCAGGCATCTCGGATTGACGATGTCTTTATCGCCACGCCCGACCAGGCCATCGCCGATGCCGTGCGTGCGTTTGGCGGCAGTGTGCTCATGACGCGGGGGGATCATCAGACGGGTACAGATCGCCTCGCCGAGGCCGCCCAGCAGCTTGCCTCAGAGGTGACCGTGATTGTCAATGTCCAAGGCGATGAGCCTCTGATCGAGCCTGCGACAATAGACGCCGCTGCGGAGCCGCTTCTGGCAGATGCAAATCTCGCCATGTCGAGCCTCTGCTGCCCGCTCCCCGAGGGGCGTGAGGGCGACCCTAATGTCGTAAAAGTCGTGCTGACCCAGACCGGCTACGCGCTTTATTTTTCTCGCTCGCCGCTTCCCTACCGTCGCAACGCCGATGCACCGGGCTACCAGCCGCTCCAGCACATCGGGCTCTACGCGTACCGTCGAGACTTTCTGGAGACCTTCCCCACCCTGCCACGAACGCCCCTAGAGCAGATTGAGTCGCTGGAACAGCTTCGCGCTCTTGAGCACGGCTATCGGATCAAGATGATCTTCACAAACCGCGCCCCCGAGTCCGTGGACACGCCCGAGGACCTAGAGCGCGTCCGAGCGCTTTTCTAAGCGAGAGCGTAGCCAACGGCCTACTGCGCTCAGAGCGAGAGTATCTAGCCCCGTCTCGTAGCCCAGTGTTGCAAGGTGCAAGGCGAGCTTCTCCGTGGCCAGGTTCCCTGCCGCACCGGGAGCAAATGGGCAGCCGCCGAGTCCTCCCACCGCACCATCAAAGCAAGTCAAGCCAAAACCCAGTGCGACATCAACATGCTCTAGTGCGCGTCCATTGGTGTCATGAAAGTGCCCCGCCAGCCGCGATGCAGGCACGCGGGGCAAGATATGCTCTAGCAGCGAGGCGATCTCTTCGGGTACTGCTCTGCCAAGAGTCTCCCCCAGCGCGACTTCATCGCAGCCCAGCGCCGCGACTTGCTCAATGACTTGTGCGGCTTGCTCGGGTGAAACCTTGCCTTCGTAGGGGCACTGTGTCACTGTGGAGACATAGCCCCGCACCCAGCAGCCGTGCTGCCGTGCGGTTTTCACCACGTCGGCATACTCGGTAAGTGAGCTTGCAATGGAGCGCCCGATGTTTTTTTCACAGAAGCTCTCGGAGGCCGCCGTGAAGATCGCAATGGCCGTGGCACCAGCCGCGAGTGCTCGCTCCAGCCCTTTCAGATTCGGCACCAGCACCGAGAAACGGGCCACGGAACGATCCAGCCCCGCCATGACTTCGGTGGCATCGGCGAGCTGAGGGACGAGCTTGGGGTGGACAAAGGCCGTCGCCTCGATCTCCGTACAGCCTGCCGCGATCAGCTTCTGGATCAGCATCAGCTTCTCTGCTGTCGCCAGTGTAACCGCTTCGTTTTGCAGGCCATCGCGCGGCCCTACCTCGACGATTCGAATCGCGGTCATGCCTTCTCTAGCTCCACCAGAGTCGCGCCGTGCTCCACCCGATCGCCCGGAGCAGCGTGAACTGCGCTCACCGTGCCGGCAAACGGAGCCTCCAAGGTCGCCATCACCTTCATCGCCTCCATGACCGCCAGTGGCTGGTAGGCTTTGACACTCTGACCAACGACGACATGCACGGCGCGGACGATCCCCGCCATCGGGGCGGAGAGGCTCCCAGCTTTTTGCCGAGCAGCAGCACGCCGACCCTGCGCGGGTTGAAAGCGCCACGTGTGTCCATCAAGCCCCAGAAAGACCTCGCCGCGCTCGCCGTGTGCGACGGTCACCACGGTCACAGAGTCCCCGTCTTGCACCTCAATATCACCGCCTGGCAGTGTCCGAGTGGTAACCGCGCTGTCGCGCTCAACCTCCCACTCTTGCTGCCCACAGAGCCACTTGGTACTCATACGCCGATCCTCCAGCCATCGGTAGCGTGCCAGCCAATACCCTCCTCCCCCCGCCTCTCCTCCCAATCCTGGGAGGAGGGTGAGAGAGGGGAGTCCGAATCCACCCCTCTGGCTCCCCTCCTTCCTCCCTGCCTCCGCAGGGTTGGGAGGAGGGGCTGGGGGAGGAGGGCGGCGAGGGCTTGGAGAACCACCTCGGGAATCTCTTGGGCGGGCTTCCAGCCGTTGAAGCGCTCGGTGAGGAAGCCGGTGTGGAGCTGACCAGCCACAAAGGCTTCGTCGGCGAGGAGAGCACGCAGGTACTCAATATTGGTCTGAACTCCTAGCACCGTAAATCCCGCGAGGGCCTGATCGAGCCGGGTAAGAGCAGCCAAGCGATCCGAGCCGGCGCCGATGACTTTGGCGAGCATGGGGTCGTAGTAGGGCGGGACTTCCATCCCCTGCGTGTAGCCCGAGTCCACCCGCACACCGGGGCCGCTCGGCTCCTGCCAGCGCCGCAAGACCCCAAGCGACGGTAGAAAACCCGTGGCGGGATCTTCGGCGTAGACACGTGCCTCAATGGCGTGCCCGCGGGAAAAGATCTCGGATTGCGTGAGAGGAAGCGTCCCGCCCTCGGCGACAGTGAGCTGCCAGCCGACTAAGTCCGTTCCTGTAATGGTCTCGGTCACCGGGTGCTCCACCTGCAGGCGCGTGTTGACCTCCAGAAAATAAAATGCATCTCCCTCGACAAGAAACTCCACGGTTCCCGCCCCGACATAGCCGACCGTCTTTCCCGCCAGCACCGCCGCATCCGCCATCTTCTGGCGCAGCTCCGGTGTCAGACCAGGCGCAGGCGACTCCTCGATAATTTTCTGGTGGCGGCGCTGGATCGAGCACTCACGTTCAAAGAGATGCACGACATTGCCGTGGGTGTCACCAAAGAGCTGGAACTCGACATGGCGTGGCTTTTGAACATAGCGCTCCAGCAAGACCCGGCCATCGCCAAAGGCGGCAAGGGCTTCGCGGCGCGCCTCGGAGAGCTGGGGTAAAAAGTCACTGAGGTCGTCCACACGCCGCATCCCACGCCCACCACCGCCCGCACTGGCCTTGATGAGCAGCGGCGTGCCGATCTTTTCTGCCTCATCGCGTAGCACCGCATCATCCTGGTTGTCGCCATTGTAGCCCGGCACCACCGGAACCCCGGCGGCGGCCATCGTGCGTTTTGCCCCGATTTTATCCCCGAGTGCCCGAATCACCGCGCCGGGTGGCCCCACAAAGACAATCCCCGCTGCGGCGCAGGCATCCGCAAAGCCTGCGTTCTCGGACAGAAATCCGTAGCCAGGGTGAACGGCATCTGCATCGTGTGCTCGGGCGAGCTCCAGAATCTTGTCCGTGCGCAGATAGCTCTCGGTGGCAGGGCCGGGGCCAAGGCAGAAAGCCAGATCGGCAAGCGCGACATGGGGCGCGTCTCGATCGGCATCGGAGTACACTGCAACCGTCGAGATTCCCCGCTCCCGGCAGGCACGGATGATCCGAACCGCGATCTCCCCTCGGTTGGCAATGAGTAAACGCTTCATGAGTTGCTCACCCAGCTCGGCTTCCGTTTCTCCAGAAACGCCCGAATCCCCTCTTGACCTTCAGACGATGCTCTGGCCTGCGCGATCGCTCTCACCGTGTCTGCGGTGCCTTCGTCTAGCTCCCGGAGAAGTTTCTTCGTCGCGGCGACTGCCTCGGGGCTAAGCCGTAAAAAACTCTCTAGAAGCAGGGGAAGCTCTTTGCCATAGTCCAGCGCCGCACAGTCAATCAGCCCGATTCGTAAGGCGTGCTCTGGGTTGAAAAGCGTCGCTGTGGTAGCCAAGGCTCGAAGCGCTCCGGAGCCGATTTTCCGGCGCAGATACGGTGAGATCACGGCAGGAATCAGCCCCAGGCGAACCTCGGTCAGGCCAAAGCGTGCCTCGGGGGCAGCGATAACAAAATCACAGGTAGCGATCAGCCCGAGTGCCCCCGCAAAGGCACTGCCATGCACGGCGGCAACCGTGAGCTTGGGACACGCATCTATTGTCTGAAAGAGCATTTGGAGTTTGCCTGCATCGGCGAGGTTTTCCTCAAAAGAGTAGCCCGCCATCTTTGCCATCCACTCCAGGTCCGCCCCGGCGCAGAAGCTCTTTCCGGCGCCTTGCAACACAATCACCGCAACCGTGGGGTTTGCCCCCAGTCTCAGAAATGTCTCGGTTAGTTCTGCGATAAGCGGCTCATTAAACGCATTGTGCACCTCAGGACGGTTGAGGGTGACATGGGCCACGGGGCCCGAGATAACAGTGAGAATATCGTCCATTGGTTACATCCTGAAGACGCCGAAGCGGGTGGGAGCTTGCGGCGCGTACTGCGCGGCGGCAAGCCCTAAACCGATGGCGCGGCGGGTATGGATCGGGTCGAGAATGCCATCGTCCCAGAGGCGTGCTGTGGCGTAGTACGGGCTTCCCTCGCGCTCGTACATCGCAATGGTCTCCGCTTCTTCCTCCTGGCTCATCGCATCGCCCTTCACGGTCTTGAGCACCGCCGCCGCCTGCGGGCCACCCATCACGGAGATTCGGGCGTTCGGCCACATCCAGAGCTGGCGCGGGCCAAAGGCGCGGCCACACATCCCGTAGTTGCCTGCTCCAAACGAGCCGCCCACAATCACGGTAAACTTCGGAACTTCTGCGCAGCTCACGGCCATCACCAGTTTTGCCCCGTGCTTGGCGATTCCCTCGTGCTCGTAGCGGCTACCGACCATAAAGCCGGTGATATTTTGCAAGAAAACCAGCGGAATATTGCGCTGACAGCAAAGCTCGATAAACTGTGCGCCTTTGAGCGCGGACTCTGAGAACAGCACGCCATTATTGGCGATAATACCGACCGGCCAGCCTTCCCAGTGCGCAAAGCCACAGACGAGGCTCTGGCCGTAGAGTGGCTTGAACTCATGGAACCTGGAGCCATCCACGAGCCGAGCGATGACTTCGCGGATCTCAAAGGGCTGGCGCAGGTCTTTGGGAAGCAGGCTGTAGAGCTCGTCTGCAGGATAGAGCGGCTCTTCGGACACTTGTGGCGGCGCGACCCGCGTCTGCGGCAGGTGCGCGACTGCATCCCGCAAGATCGCCAGGGCATCGTCCTCGGTCTCGGCGAGATAGTCTGCAACCCCCGAGAGCCGTGTGTGGACATCGCCGCCGCCCAGTGCCTCCGCGGTCACTTCCTCGCCCGTCGCGGCCTTCACCAGCGGAGGGCCTGCAAGAAAGATCGTCCCATTCCCCTTCACAATCACGGTCTGATCGCTCATCGCAGGCACATAGGCTCCTCCCGCCGTGCAGCTTCCCAGCACGGCGGCAAGCTGGGGAATTCCCAGAGCGCTCATCCGGGCCTGGTTGTAGAAAATCCGCCCGAAGTGCTCTTTATCCGGGAAGACCTCTGCCTGGAGTGGGAGATACGCGCCCCCCGAGTCCACCAAGTATAGGCACGGAAGGCGGTTCTCTTGTGCAATCTCTTGCAAGCGCAGGTGCTTCTTTACCGTCAGCGGAAAGTACGTCCCACCTTTTACCGTGGCATCGTTGGCGACAATCGCACAAGGTCGCCCGTGGATTGTCCCGATTCCCGTGACCAGCCCCGCCCCCGGAGCCTGGTCACCGTAGATTCCATTGGCAGCCAGGGTAGAGAACTCCAGAAACGGCGCACCAGGGTCGAGTAAGGCGTCTATGCGCTCGCGCGGGAGCTTCTTCTTTCGGGCACGGTGCTTTGCCACCGACTCCGCACCACCGCCTAGACGCGCTACCGAAAGTCGCGATCTCAGCTCCGCGGCAAGCGCTCGGTTGTGCTCGGCGTTCGCCCGGCACGATGGTGCATCAGGATCCAGATTGGTATCTAATGTGTCCATGAATACATACCTCTCCTTGGTATCTAATGTGTCCATGAATACATACCTCTCCTCCCCAACCCTCCTCTCCCGGGCACTCGTTCCTCATTGGGAAAGGAGGGGGTAAGGGGGTGGATAAGCCCCTTTCCCAGCGAAGACTGAGCGACCGGGAGAGGGGTTGGGGAGAGGTTCAAAATGGGTATCTCTCCCCCGCCAGAACCGTCGCTGCGAGCTGGCGGCGCAGGGCAATCGCATCGGTAGCGCAGCTTGGAGAAAGCTCGGCGAGAAGGCTCGTGGTGCTTGCTTGATCGGCGTGGCAGCGGGTGAGAACTTGCTGCGCCAAAGCAACTCCCGCTGTCTGAGACTCGTGCAGATAGAGAGCGGTGCAGAGCCTTGCGGTTTCCTGCACCACGCCTTTGAGCTTCCGGATTCGGAGCGCCATGCTCTCGTGGCAGTAGGCGGAAGAAATAATATCCGAGACGGCTCCTAGTGCTTCTTGTTCCTCAGCCAAGCTCGCTCCAAAGTGCTCGGTCAGCAGGTGGAGCAAGCGCAGGCCAGAGCGTTTCAGAGTGCAGTTCGTGGCTTGGGCTTCGAGGCTCAGGCGGCCTTGTTTGGCACGGCGCAGGAGCGTGTTGATGATAATGGGCCGGACGATCTCATTGGCACCTTCCCCAATTCGCAAGAGGCGCTGGTCGCGCCAGGCACGCGCCACGGGGAACTCCTCAGTGTAGCCGTAGCCGCCGTGGATCTGAATGGCCTCATCGGTGGCCCAGGAATAGAGCTCGCTGCCGATCACTTTGACAATGCTACACTCAATGGCATACTCCTCGGCGGCGTGGTGGTAGTGCTTGGCGGCATCGTCGGCGGTGGCATCAATTCCCTCAAACACCGAGTCCAGCTCCCCTGCCAGCCGATAGACCGCCGATTCGAGGGCGAAGAGGCGAGCACATATTGAGCCGAGCTTGGCCTGGATCATCCCGAAGCTACCGATGCTACGGTTGAACTGCTTGCGCTGGTTGGCATAGGCCGCGCAGACCGCCAGGGTCTCTTTGATTCCTCCGACGGCCCCGGCCTCTAGCTTGAAACGTCCCATATTGAGCGCACAGAACGCGGCATAGTGGCCTTTTCCGACGTCGCCGACGAGGTTTTCGTAGGGAACTTGGACGTTCTCCAGGATCACCTGGCGCGTGGATGTCCCCTTCATGCCCAGCTTGTGCTCTTCTTTCCCAAAGCTCACTCCGGGCGTGTCGCGCTCGACCATAAAGCACGAAAACTTGTCGCCGTCCACCTTGGCAAAGACCGAGAAGAGCTGCGCAAATGCCGTGTTGGTGATCCACATCTTGGTGCCGTTCAGTGTCCAGTGCTTTCCATCCTCGGAGAGCTGGGCGCGCGTCTGAGCGCCAAGTGCATCGGAGCCGGAGCCTGTCTCGGAGAGGGCAAAGGAGCCGATCCACTCCCCACTGGCGAGCTTGGGGAGATACTTACTCTTGAGTGCATGGCTCCCAAAGAACATCAGCGGTAGCGTGGCGATCACCGTGTGCGCCTCATGGGAGAGCGCAAACGACTGCTGCCAGTTGAGCTTCTCGGCGATCAAGGCTCCCGTGCGGTTGTCCAAGCCAAAGCCGCCGTAGGCTTCGGGCACTTCCGCACCGAGAAGCCCGGCTTCTCCGGCCTTGTGCATCAGAGTCGCCATGAGGTCTAGATCATGGGCTTCGATTCGCTCGACATGCGGCAGGACTTCTTTCTTCAGAAAATCCTCAGCGGAGCGGCCCATCAGCCGGGCCTCTGCGGTAAAGTCTTCGGGGCTAAAAACACTCTCAGGGGGAGCATCGTTTACGAGAAACGCGCCGCCCGGCAGCGGTGCCAGGTTACTCATTTTTCACTTCCTTTTTCTTCTGGGCGCGGACGAGAAGCTCCGCAATATCCACGATCTCAGGCGTACTTTCTTGCGAGGCGGCGACAGCAGCCACGGAGTCACCGACCATGACTTTACAGAACGGGCAGCCCACGGCAATCGTCTCCGCACCCGTTGCGATCAGCTCATCGGCACGGTTTCGTCCGGGACGCTGACTCGGTGGCTCTTCCATCCACATCCTGCCGCCGCCGGCACCGCAGCAGAACGTCTTGTCTTTGTTGCGCTCCGGCTCTAGCATCGGCAACTTCAGTGCCGCACGGAGGGTCTTACGCGGCGCTTCGGTCTCACCGTTCACCCGCGCCAGAAAACACGGGTCGTGGTAGGTGACAGAAGTGTCTAAGGGACTGTCTAGTTTCAGGCGACCACTCTCTAAGAGCTCCGCGAGAAGCTGCGTGTGGTGCAGGACATCGTAGTGGCCGCCGAGCTGCCCGTACTCGTTCTTGAGCGTGTGTAGGCAGTGGGGACACTGGGTGACGATGCGCTTGGCCTTGACTGCCTCCAGCGTCGCGATATTGGTTTCCGCGAGCTGCTGGAAGAGAAACTCATCCCCGATACGCCGGGCGGCATCCCCCGTGCAGCGCTCTTTGGGGCCAAGAACCGTGAACTTTACGCCTGCCGACGAAAGAAGCTCGGCGATGGCCTGGACGGTTTTCTGGGCGCGTGGCTCAAATGCCCCAGAGCAACCCACCCAGAAAAGCACCTCGCGCTCGTCATCGAGGGTTGCTTTGGTCACTGGCGGCTCTATATTTTTCGCCCAGTCCAAGCGCTGAGAGTTGGGAAGTCCCCACGGGTTCTCTTTGCTCCCCAGCTGGCGCAGCATGGTCGCTCCCGAGCCACTGAGCCGTCCCTCAGCAACCCGGTGGCGACGAACCCCGTCAATCAGATCAACGTGGCGAATCAGCGACGGGCACTCATTCACGCAGGCATGGCAGTTCGTGCAGGCCCAGAGCGTCTCATCGGTCAGAAAGTCTAGCGGCACGGACTCTTTGCCATCTAAGTGGCGGCGAATGTCCAGCACAATGGCTTTTGGGTTTAGCTCCTTGCCAACCGCATGCGCGGGGCAGACATCGGTGCAGCGCCCGCACTCCATGCAGCCGTCTAGGCTAAGCCGCTGCCAGAAGTCTAGGTCCGCCAGCTCCGTGAGCCCAATCTTGCCCGTTTCCTCAACATCATCGAGGGCAATCGGCTCCAGCACTCCCATCGGGCGCTCGGGCTGAAGCGCGACACTTGCGGGAATGGTAAAGAGATGGAAGCGCCGACCATAGGGTAGCAGCGCGATCACGGCCAGCACCAGCAGCACGTGCACCCACCAGATCAGCATGTAGCTCATTGGGACTGTCTTTGCCACCGCAAGGCCCACGGGCGTAAAGCCCGCAAATGCCAGCCGCGCAGGGTCGGCGGCAATTCCCGCGCCTTCCAGCAAGAACCCCGTAACCGTCGCCACCAGACAGAGCGCCAGAAACCCCGAGTCGTAGGGTGAGTTCCCCAGACTCTCAGGCTTGGTGACTAAGCGCCGCCAGAGTGCCACACACAGCGCGATCAGCAGACCGAGGCCAAAGATATCCAGTGCGGCCTTGACGATGAGATAAAACTTCCCTTTGTAGAACCAGTGCTCCCCAAAGATCAGCGCCCCGTAGTGCTCAATGGCGACGATCACCGTGCCGATAAAGAGCGCGAGAAAGCCGTAGAAAATCCCCGCGTGCATCCCGCCCGCCAGCTTTCGGCGGCGAACACGCCGCTGCGCCAGGGATTGGTCGAGGACACTGCGTAGCCGACCGGGCCAGTTCTTGACCGGCGGCAGAGGTTTTCCCCCGCGCCATACGGGCAAGCGCCGCCAGATGCCGTAGAAGCAAATAGCCATCGCGAGCACTGCCAGCAGGTAGAACACCACCTGCTGTGGCCCAGAGATATGAAAGAGAATTGTTCGTGTCGGCATCCTTGCTGACTTTCCAGGCCCCTAAAGTTTCGCGATCAGCTCGGGGACGCGCTTTATGGGCGCAAGGGCATTCATCTATGATTTTTCCATTAGATTATAGCATATCGTGCTCCATACCATGTTTCAGCGGGGCCGAGTTTGTGGCCTACCAGACCAAAAAATAGCCATCGCCCGTTAGTGCAACTCGATACGTCGCTGAACTTCCTGGAGGATTTCTTCGGCCTGTTCGGGGGGAACAACGAGAGTCAGGCGGAGGAACGCTTTTTTGCGCGTCACCCGGAGCCAGGTGTAGGTGTAGTTACGCTCAAGACGAACCCGCTTGATCTCGTCCCAAGCGAGCTTGACAGTGCCTGTCCCCCGGAAGTTTTGGTACGTTAAACCTTGCTCACTGAGGGTCAGGTACTGGGTGCCCTTTCGGTAGAGCCCGACACAAACAATCACCAGGCAGCTACTGAAGACACTCATCAAAGAGGCGATGGGTTTCCCCGTCTCCAGCTTCCAAATCACAATCGCAAGAGTCGCATTGAGGAGTAGAGCAATGAAGTTTGCCCAGAGCGCAAAGCGAGGTTGTTTACGTTGCTGAGGATTCAGGCGCACCACGTAGACCTTCTCAGGAGACTGTTGTGTTTGTTGCATCGGGTAGACTGACACCACGATGACCCGAAAAGTTGCGATTTCTGAGTCTGTTTCTTCCGTCATGATTGGCGGCGGACTTCCCTTTGCCCTGATTGCGGGGCCGTGTGTGATCGAGAGTGAGAGCCTCTGCCGCGAGATTGCGCAGAGCGTGAAGGCGACTTGCGAGGCGCTGGGGATTGCTTTTGTGTTTAAGGCAAGCTTCGACAAGGCAAACCGGACATCGGGGGCGGCGTTTCGTGGCCAAGGCCCCGTGCGTGGCCTGGAGATTCTGGCGGGGATTCGCCAGGACTTTGGAATGCCAGTGCTCACCGATGTCCACGAGCCCGCCCACTGCACGCTCGCCGCCGAGTACGTGGATATTCTCCAGATTCCCGCATTTCTCTCCCGCCAGACGGATTTATTGGTTGCTGCTGGGGAAACGGGCAAGGCGATCAATGTGAAAAAAGGCCAGTTTATGGCCCCACTAGACATTGTCAATGCCGTGAAAAAGATCGAGGCGACGGGCAACGAGCGGATTTTAGTCTGTGAGCGTGGGGTCAGCTTTGGCTACAACAACCTCATCGTGGACTTTCGGAGTCTGCCGCAGATGGCGGCAGCGACCCACTGCCCGGTTGTCTTTGATGCCACACACTCGGTGCAGCAGCCCGGCGGCCTCGGGACAGCGTCGGGGGGGACGCGGGAGTTCGTGCCACACCTCGCCCGCGCGGCCGCTGCGGTTGGGGTGGATGCGTTCTTTCTGGAAGTCCACCCGGAGCCCGAAAAAGCCCTCTCCGACGCCGCAACCATGCTCCCCCTCGCCGACCTGCCTGCCCTCCTTAAAACGCTTCAGGCAATTGCTCAAGCGGCGCAGTAAACGAAGAGAGCGCCATACCGGAGGGGAGTAGGTTCTCCCGTGCGGTGACGGCCTCCTCGAACACGGCAGCGAGGAGGTCGTCCCAGTGATAGTAGAGCCCGTCAATGTCTTCTAGGTTGGCCAGGAGCCGACCGTGCGACTCACTGCCTTCGGGAAGTTCTGAGAGCCCCTGCACATCCGCGATAAAAGTCGGGGCGTGGCGGATCGCGCCGGTCTGAGTGTCGGTGAGGACAAAGTAGCCCAGGCAGACCACACGTCCCAGAGTCACGCCCGCTTCTTCAAACGCCTCCCGACGAGCCGCCGCCTCGGGTGTCTCGCCGGGCTCTAGGTGCCCACTGGGAATGCACCAGCCGCGCCCGGGAATCTCCGCCAGCACGACCTTGTCGCCATAGAAGGGAAACACCAGCGCCGCCGGAGTCGGAAAGCCCACGGACTCGCCGCGCACAAAAGTCGCCTGATCGTTGCGCCACTGCGTCTTGGGAAAGCTCACTCTACCCCACCCGCACGGCCACGGTAGCGGGCGTTGGGGCCTTCGAGCATTCGTCTTGCTTCGTCGGTGAGGTCGGGGTGGGCGTGGGGGTCATAGCTGTGGACTCCCCAGGCGCTCTGGTGGGTGTGGTACTTCATAAAGAGCGTCCGGCGCTGGTTTTCACTGTTCCAAGGAAGCGTTCCGTGGGTCAGTGCCTCGGTGAAGATCACGGCATCGCCTGCCTCGCACGGCACGGGCCGCACGACCTCGGCGAGGCCATCGGCCATATTGGCCCACTCTCTGGGCAGCCTGTAGTTGGCTTTATGGCTCCCCGGGACGCACGCAAAGCCGCCATCGCCGGGGTTGCAGTCTTTGAGGGCGTAGGCCACGACCGTGAGGCCATTGTGCATCCGTCCCTCGGAGAAGCGATAGAACTGCCCGGCGTCAAACGGGGTTCCCCCACCGTGCAACGTCGCGCCAATGGGGCCGAGGCCCGGTTTGAGGATCACATCGAGGTAGTCGTGGTCGAGGCGCGGGTGTGGGCCGATGAGCTCGGAAAGATAGGGCAGCAGTGCGGGGTTGGCGATCACGGCGCGGGTCTGGGTTCCCCACTCCAGGCAGGCCCCGAACCGGTGGCTGGTCTTCTCGGTTGCCTCTTCGGCGATTAGCTTCTCGTCCACTAGGGCATTGAGTGCCGCTACTTGCTCAGGGTTTAGAGCTTGCTTGACCACAAGATAGCCCCAGAGATCAAAAAAGTATTTTTCTTGCTCCGTCATAGCCCTATTGTACCTGCGTCGAGTTCATCACATTAGGTATCATGGGGTTATGCAACGCTTTCTTCTGACTGTCTTTCTTTCTGCCATCGTGCTTCCGGCCTATGCCCAGAGCACACCGGTTCCTCGCTTCAGTGCCAGCGCAGGCTCGTACTTGCCTAAAGGCTCGACCGATGACCGTCACTCCCAGACTCTCTTTACCTACCAGCCCCGCTTAAAGTCTGGCCCCCTCCCGATCAATACCGCTGTCTACTTAGAGACAAACCGGCACAAAACTGTCGTGGGGACGACGACCCGAGTCTCCGTGATGGAGGGAGTCGGCCTGATGCAGCGCTTTAATGTCCTGTCCACCGCCCCCAAGGCTCTCTACCAGTTTGGCGGCGTGGGCCTTTACCAACGACGTATCTCCACAACAACTGTCACAGGCACGGGCTCCACGGCGGTCACCACGGCGACCCATATTCGGGGAGTCTCTCCGGGAGCCAAGCTGGGTGTGGGCTACCAAAAAGACGAAATGTTCGTCGAGGTAGACTACACGCTTGTGGGGCGTATCAAGGGCAGCTCTCCCAGCGGTCTTGGCCTGCGGATCGGCCTTCGCCTCTAGCATCCGACGGTTCTTGGCACAACGGGCTATAATGAAGGCCACATGTCTCAAACTGACAGTATTCGAGTTCGTGTGGCCCCTGAAGAGGGCCGACGGCTCGGCAAGCTCCGTGCGGCAGTTCAGCTACTGCATTTCCTAGCGCTTCTCGGGGGTGTCTTTGCCCTCGTCTACCTCGCGTTCGCCTTCTGGAATATCACGGAAGCCATCGCCATTGCTTCGGGGAAGCGCGAGGGTTTTGGGGCAGTGCTTCCCCTCGTTCTGGCGACTCTGGGAAGCTGGAGCATCATGTACCTGCTCCACGACAAGCTCGGGATTCTGGGCTCGGCTAAGGCGAGAGCGACCCTGCTTCCTGCGGCGGAGGCGCTCTACACCGACACCGGTCCCGCTCCCCTCGCACGCCACTTTGTCGAGCTGCGAACCCAAGCGAAGAAAGGCCCCTTCAAAACGGACTGGGGCTGGCTGGTGGTCTTCCCCGATCGTCTGGAGTTTGTCGGGGAGCAGCAGACCATCACTCTTGAGAAGCGCCTTGTCGCGGGCCCGCCTCTGAGAGAGCCCAATGCCGCCGGGCTCCTTCCCACCTGGCTCGATCTCCCCGTCCGTGCAGACTGGCGAGGTGTAGCGCTGCTCTGCCGCGACAGCGCCCGCTCCCTCTCCGACACCGCCCGCGATGCCGCCGCGCTAGAAACAAGCCTCCAAGACTGGCTCATGCCGACACTCCCCCCAAGCGCCTAATGTCCGAGAAAACACTAGAGCCGCCAGAGGGTGAGAGGTGCCTCGGTGCCTTTGAGCTGGGCGGTGAAGCTTTGGCGGGGAATGGCGTCAGGGACATAGGCGAGGAGCTCGTCGGAGAGGACGATGTCGCCTCCGTGGCTCTGGCCTTGGATGCGGCTGGCGAGGTTGACGGTCTGGCCGAAGTAGTCGAGCTGGCCGTTGGCGGTGACAGCAAGTGCAGGGCCGTTGTGAAGCCCGAGCTTCACGATCAGTGGATCACAAGCACTCTGGATCGTGAGGGCGGCTTGCACCGCTTTTTGGGGATCGTGGAACGCCGCCATCACCGAGTCGCCGATGGTCTTGACAATCGCACCGTCGTGTTTTTCTAGTATCTGAGTGAGCTGCTCGAAGTGCGCCCGAACCGTGGCATAGGACGGCGCATCCCCTTGTGTGGCGTACATCTGGGTGGAGCCCTTCAGGTCGGTGAAGAGAATCGTCACCTGACGCACGACCAGCTCTTGGCCGGGCGCAAGAACCTCGGAGCCAAAGTGCTTGCGAAACTCCGAAAGCGCCGTCACCTGCGCCGCTGTCGCTGCATCTTCCCGCCAAGCGCGTGTCTCTAGCCGAAAGAGCATCGGGTAAGGCTTTGGATTTTCTAGCACGAGAGGTGAGCGGTCCGTCAGCAGAATCTCCCGTGGCTCGGGCAGCTGCGGCGAGCGCAGGCGATACGTGCCGGGTGGCAGATCTACGGTGACTTTCTCCGTTGTCTCAGGGGGGACTTGCCACTGCATCACGACGTGGCGTAGGCGGTGCGGGCCGCCGATGCAAAACGTGGCGACGCCATCTTCGGCTTTCCGCAGGCTCGGCGCGACGGAGAAACAGACCTCGACATCTTGGTCAAAGGTCGGGCCGAAGGCGATATTGCACGAGGCGCAGTGGGCTTTGTCCGGAGTGAGGGCATCGAGCGTCTCGACCGATGGCCCGGCACCACGGCACGCCGGACAGAGCAAGCGCCAGTGCAGCTCCAACTCGCCGCCACGCACGGCGCGCAGACAAGCTTTCAGAACCTCGATCCGATCCGCCTGCCAGCGATCTGCCAGACCAAACGGACGGAAATCTATCACCTCCTCGGGTGGCGCGGTGAGCAAGAATGCACGAAGACGTGCCGCGAGATCGTCACTGGGAGGGCTTTCGTAGAGACTCGGGCGATGATCGTGGTGCGGGTAGGGCGTCGGGGCCCTGCCTGCCAAATATCCGACAAAGCCCTCGCAGGCGCGGAGCAAGCCGCCCACACTGCTCTTGGTGATGCGTCTTGCCAAGAGCTTCTCGGCCACTCCACGCGGCTCGGCCTCGGACCAGACCGTGAGAGTGGTCCCGTCACCGTCGGTTTCTAGGTTCACGCCCACGCGGTAGACCGAGACAGGGCCGTTGTCGGGGAAGCGCTGCACCCACCAGCGGCTGGGCTTCACCCAGTGATAGGGCTCCTCGGCGTAGCGAAGTGTTAGCGGGCCAAAGCGGGCTTTTCCGCGTAGCGCTGAGCCGCCTTCACTTCTTGGCGTGAAGGAAAACGCGACGGGGGGCAGCTTGAGCTCTCGGTTCAGCCGCTCCGTGTCCGAGAGAAGCTCCCAGAGCGCGTCGCGGGTCACAGAAAGCCGCACTGTCTTCGCCGTTCGAATCACAGCGGCATTATACGGTAGACTGAGCATCGTGACGGAGAGAGACGACTGGCGCTTACGACTACGCTCTTGGGCGCGCTGGAAGCTAGGCGTTCCCAAAGAGGCGCTGCACTCGCTCGGCTGGGATGTTCTGGCGGGAGGCTGTGCCGGGATCTTTCTGGGGATCACGATGCCCTTTCTCATCCGAATCGCCCGCGCCGAGCTGCACGCCTCAGACGTTGCGATTGGCGTGATGAACGCCGCGCCGTTTGTGGGGAACTTACTGGCACCGGTCTGGGCACGGCAGATGGAGGGCAAGGCGAAGATGCCATTCTGCCAGGTGAGCTGGATCACGGGACGCTCGCTCTTGCTGCTCATGCCACTTGCCGCCACCGCCTGGGGCTTTGTAGGGATTATTGCTCTTCTGCTCTTTATTGGGACGATCAGCTCGCCCGCCTACACGTCGCTGATGAAGGACATCTACCCCGATAGAGCCCGCGGCCAGCTGATGAGCTACGTCCGCATTGTCGTCCAGAGCACCACGTTTTTGTCCACGTTTGTCGCAGGTCGCCTGATGGACCAAGGGGTTGGCTTTGGCCCTCTCTACGCAGTTGCGGGAGTGGCCGGTGTGCTTGCCGCGCTCTTTTTCCGCCAGGTGCGCCCTCTTGCCAGCACGCCCGCTCCCTCCGCAGAGCCGCCGCAGCCGCTCCTGCACTTTTTCCGCGACACGCTGGGCATCTTACGCGAGAACGAGAGCTACCGCTGGTTCGCGCTCTCGGTGATGCTCTATGGCTTTGGTAACCTCATGGCCTGGCCGCTCTACGCGCTCTACCAGGTGGATCAGCTCCACATCCGCCCGACCGAGATCGCGAACCTGACCAATGTTAGCTCGCTCTGTGCGATTGGCGGCTCGCTGTTCTGGGGGCGCTTTATCGACCGGCACGGCCCGGCCAAGACTGTCTTTCGGGGAATCTTGCTCATCGCCTCGATCTCCGTGATCTACTTCTTTGCCCGCTCAGTGAGCCTGCTGTATGTGGCGTCTTTTCTCGCGGGCTTCGGCATGGCAGGCATTGAGCTAAGCTACACGGCCAGTATCTTAAACTACGCAGAGGTCGGGAAGGCGGCTCGCTACCAGGCGCTCCACTCGCTTCTTCTGGGCATCCGTGGTGTCCTCGCACCCCTTGTCGCCCTGCCACTGCGCAATCTCATCGGCTACCAGGGAGTCTTCACTCTGACCTTTGTGCTCATGCTAATCGGAGCCTACCTCCAGTGGCGTGCGGCAAAGACACCAACCCCATCCCGATAGCCACTGGCATCGTCATACAGGCCACGACTGCGGGAGTACTACCGACGCAAATCCCGCACTCCATGCCTGGCTACTTTCGCACAGACGGTGCAGTCTTTAGCGTGGCAAAACTGGCGCAGCTCCTGGTGTAGCCGCTCACGGGCGCGATGAATCCGCGAGCGCACTGTCCCAATAGGCACCTGAAGACGGCTGGCGATGCAGGCATAGTCCAGCCCCTCAAGCTCACAGAGCAGCAAAGGCGCACGAAAATTCTCGGGGAGCTTCTGGAGTGCCTGCTGGAGCTCTTCAGACAGAAGTGGGCTCAGCAACAGATCTTGCGGGTTCAAGCCCCCTGCAATCGGCTCGATGGACTCGGAAAGCGGGACAGCAGGACGGCGCTTAGCGTACCGAGTCTGATCGATGCGGTTCGTGGTGAGAATGCGAAACATCCAGCGGTCAAAGCCATGGCCTTGGTAGGCACTAAAGGACTGAAACGCTTCCAAGAGAGACTCAGAGAGTAGGTCTTCGGCATCCGCAGTGTTGCCGCAGTGGTGGTACGCAAAAGCGTAGAACCGATCCCAGTGCTGAACGGCCAGCGCATCAAACTCCGCCCTCGGATCGCCCTTGTCCAAGAGTAAAGGGGGTACCAGGAATCCCATGCGCTTATTCTAAAAGTGTAGAATGAAGATAGTATTAAATTCCTGGTTTAAACCATTGCCGGGGGCACAAGCCCCCGGCAAAACAGACTACAAAACCTCGGAAGGCAGGGGTTTGCCACGGTGGCACTGCTTGTATTTCTTCCCACTACCACACGGACACGGGTCGTTGGGATCAATCTTCCGAGGCGCGGTAGACTGAGCCGCCTCTGCCGCAGCGGCAAGAAGCGCGTTGACCTCAGGGGCGATCTGATCCACAGGACTCTCGCCCTCCTCCTCGCCGAGCTGCATAGGCATCGCCTCACCGCCGAACTGCTGGAGAAGATTGAAGATGTCTTGTTCTTGGTCGAACTCCGGCATCTCCTGCTGGAGCTGTGCCACAAAGACATTGCGCACCGTATCGCCCACCAGGCCCGCCTGCATCTGAGAGAAGACCTCCATCGCCTCTTTTTTGTAGGCAACCAGCGGGTCCACTTGCGCGTAGCCGCGTAGCCCGATTCCCTCACGCAGATAGTCCATGTTCTGGAGGTGCTGGATCCAGGTCTGATCGATGGTCTGGCGCAGGAGGTGGCGCTCGATCTCGCGCATCAGCTCAGCGCCGACTTCTTCCTCTTTGGCATCATACGACTCATCGGCAAGAGCATGGAGCTTCTCGGAGAGCTCGGCCTTAGTGAGCTCCTTGAGCTCGTCGTAGCTGGCGAAGTTGGCCAGCGGGAACTGCTCGTTGAGCTCGTGGTAGAGCTTCTCTTTATCCCACTCTTCTTGGGAGACTCCCTCAGGACAGTGTAGCTCAACGGCTGTGTCCACGGTCTCATGGAGGTAGCTGACCAGCGTATCGCGCAGCTCGGCCCCCTGTAGGAGCTTGCGGCGCTCGCCGTAGATCACCTCGCGCTGGACATTCATCACATCGTCGTACTCCAGAACATGCTTTCGGGAGTCGAAGTTGTGCTGCTCGACTTTTTTCTGCGCTTTCTCAATCATCTTGGAGAGGATCGGCATGTCTACGGCCTGATCCTCTTCCCATGCCCGTAGCGCCGCAAGCTGGAGGCTGTTGCGCTCTCCAAACGCGCGCCACAAGTAGTCTTCAAGGGACACATGGAACTTGCTGGTTCCCGGATCGCCCTGACGGCCCGAGCGGCCTCGGAGCTGATTGTCAATGCGCCGCGACTCATGGCGCTCGGTTCCGAGGATAAAGAGTCCGCCCCGTGCCCGAACTTCCTCGCGCTCTTTGACCAGATCCAGGTTCTGCTCCTCCGTGAGAGACTGCGTTCCCTCCACTCCACTGGCTGCCTGATCCCTGCCCGTGACCACGTGCGCGATTCCGGCACGTCGCCCGCCACGTCGGTAGGAGTAGTCGCGCTCTGCCTCAGACTTGTTCTCCAGCTCTTTGTAGTGCGAGCCACCCAGCAAGATATCCACCCCACGCCCGGCCATGTTCGTGGCGATTGTCACCGCGCCACGCCGTCCGGCCTCGGCGATAATCAGCGCCTCTTGCTCGTGGTACTTGGCATTGAGAACGTTGTGGGGAATGCCGTACTCCAGCGCCTCACGCAGGGCTTTTAGCTCGTCCTCGCTCTTGAGTGCAAGAATATTGGCAAATGCTGTCACCTGGGCTTCATCGGTCATCTTGATGCCCATTCCCAGCTCTTTGGCCAGGGGCGCCAGCAGCGGCAGGTTGAGATCGTCAATGCGGCGGTTGAGCACGGCGGTAAACTGGGCGTATTTTTCCTCGCCAAGCTCCTTGCGTTTCTCTAGCAACCGTGCCCGCAGAATCGTGATGGCTGAGAGCAGCTCCAGCGCCTGAAACGTCAGGCGCGACGAGACACGCTCGCTCATCTCAATCGAGCGTGTTCCCACCAGAAGCGGCTGCTGGCGACAGTGAATCTGGAGGATCTCGCTGGCAATCCCACGGAGCTTAGCCTCTAGGCTCTTGTAGATCATGTCGGGCAGATCTTTGCGGAGCATGGGCTTATTGGTAGGCACTTGCACCACATCGAGGGCATAGATCTTACGGAACTCGTCCTCTTCGGTCTTAGCCGTCCCCGTCATTCCGGCGAGCTTTGCGTAGAGGCGGAAGTAGTTCTGGATCGTGATGGTCGCGAGGGTCTGCTGCTCGTTCTCGATCTTGATCCCCTCTTTGGCCTCGACGGCTTGGTGAAGCCCATCGGACCAGCGGCGACCAAACATCAAGCGCCCCGTGCTTTCGTCGACGATCACGATCTCGGGCTTGCCTTCTTGGTTGGGCTTTACGACGTAGTCAATGTCTAGCTCAAAGACACCATGCGCTTTGAGAGCTGCGACTGCGTGCTGCATGTACTCTAGGTTTTCCATCGAGGAAATATCCTGGATGTCATGGCCCATCTTGCGCAGAATCTCTTCGACTTTCTCCATACCCCGCTCCGAGAAAGTGGCGTTTTTGGCTTTTTCGTCTACGGTGTAGTCTTTTTCATCCGTGGTCGTGTCGTACTTGTCTTTCTTGGCCTCGCCTTTTTCGAGCTGGGGCATGATACTGGCAAAGACATAGTAGAGGTCGCTGGAGCGCTGGGCAGTCCCCGAGATAATCAGTGGTGTGCGGGCCTCGTCAATTAAGTTGGAGTCGCACTCGTCAATGATGGCAAACCAGTGCCCACGGTGCTGGACGACATGCTCCAGGGTCGGGGCCATGTTGTCGCGGAGATAGTCAAAACCCAGCTCAGCGCTGGTGGCGTAGAGAATGTCGCAAGCATAAGCATCGCGCCTATCGTAGGTCTGGCGGGAGTACTTGAAGCGCTCATCGAGCCCATCCACCGACGGGTCTTCGTAGGTAGGGTCGTAGATAAACGTCCCGCCCCCCTCGCCCGTCTCCGGGGAGTGTCCCTGAAGAATCCCGATCGTCATTCCCAGAGCGGCATAGACCGGCCCCATCCAGACGGCATCACGCTTGACAAGATAGTCGTTGGCGGTGACCAGATGAACCCCTTTGCCCGTGATGGCATTGAGATAGGTCGCCAGTGTCGAGGTGAGAGTCTTGCCCTCGCCGGTACGCAGCTCCGAGATACGGCCATCGTGCTGCACCATCCCCCCGATGAGCTGGACATCAAAGTGTCGCATCCCGAGAGTGCGCCAAGCGGCTTCGCGGCACGCGGCAAATGCCTCGACCAGAATCGAATCCAGTGCTTTATCGTAGGCGGCCCGGAGGACTTTATTATCTGCATACTGGCTCTCATCGCCGACGGAGTCTTTGACGCGCTGGCGGAACTCGTCGGTCTTGGCCTTCAGCTGCTCATCGGTCAGTGCCTTAAACTGCGGCTCGATTGCGTTGATCTTCTCCACGACCTTGCGGTACTTGCGGACATCGCGCTCGTTGTTATCGAAAAATTTTCGTAGAAAATCCATAGTTGTTTTTGTGTTGTCCCAAACAAACCCAGCCTCCCATCCCCTGTATGCCAGGAGATAGAAGGAAAAAATGACATATTGTTCCCCCATCTAAGGGGGGCAGGGGGCATTACCCGCGCGGCGGTGCGCGGGAGCCACCCGACGGGAGCGCGGGAGCGAGGAAGTGCGTTTGTCCCCGTGCCCACACTTGCGGCGCAACCTGAAGCTCGGGCAGGCTCACCGTAACGCGTGTGGGCGTGAGTATCGCAAGGGTGCTCTGCTCCGCTGCCGGTTCGAGGCGCACCACTTTGAGGCGACCACTCTGAGCGGCCGCCTTGATCGCCTGCTCTTCCTCAGTGGTCGCACGACGTGGCGAGACGGAAGCGGGCGCAGGAGCCGTCGCGGTGGACAGATTTGCCTGACGAAGCGCCGCTAGCACCACCGCCGCCGTGCTCGGGGTGAGCAGGAGGGTGGAGAGAACAAACAGGCTCCAAGTCCAGCTAGGCTGACGGTGTACAATGCGGCTCATGAATAATTTCGCTAGCGAATATTGTATCATCTAGGGCATGATCTATGCGACACGCACTGGAGTGGGCATCCATACCGGCCAACCTTGTACTGCGACTCTTGAGGCGCTGCCCCCTGGCTCTGGGATAGTCTTTGATACCCCACAAGGGATCATTCAGGCTCAGGCAGACCGTGTCATCGAAACGCTGCGCTGCACGGTGCTAGGGAGCGGCGAGGCAAGGCTCTCGACCGTGGAGCACTTGCTCTCCGCCTGCGCGGGACGAGGCATACGGGACTTGAAAGTGACCGTAGACGGCCCCGAGCTTCCCATTCTTGATGGAAGCGCAGCAGGCTGGGCTGAAGTATTGCCGCAGAGCCCCCTGCACCTACGAGAGATTCCCGAGCCGCTGATTGTCACTGGCAAGGGTGGCGCGTTTATCGCCTGCTTCCCCGCCGAAAAACTCACGGTGACCTGCGCCATCGCCTTCGAGCACCCCCTTGTCGGTACCCAAGTCGCACGGTGGGAGCCCCCCCCCGCCCCCGCAAGCGGTGGAGCTTATTTGGAGGAGATCGCGCCCGCTCGCACGTTTGGCTTTATCGAGGAAGTCCAGAAGCTCCTGGATGCGGGACTGGCGAAAGGCGGCTCGCTGGACAATGCCGTGATTGTCCACCAAGATCGCTATGAGCCGCCTCTGAGATTTGCGAACGAGCTGGCCCGCCACAAGCTTTTAGACTTACTGGGCGATTTATGGCTCGCCGGTTTTCTGCCAAAAGCGGATATAATCGCCATGAAACCCAGCCACGGGCTAAACTGTCGGCTGGCTTCTCTTCTATCGAGGATTGATTTTGAGTAACGAAATATCTTTGCCCATTGAAGCGGCAATGCTACAGCGCATCTTGCCACACCGCTACCCGTTTTTACTGGTAGATCGGGTGCTGGAGATTGAGCTAGGCAAGCGTATCCTAGCCCGAAAAAACGTCACGGTCAATGAGCCGTACTTTGTCGGGCACTTCCCCGGAATCCCGATTATGCCGGGGGTCTTACAGATCGAGTGCATGGCGCAGGCAGGGGGCGTTTTACTTCTGTTAGAGCCGGGCAACGAGGGCAAGATCGCTCTCTTAACGGGAATTGAGAAGGCACGTTTCCGGAGGAAAGTGGTGCCCGGCGATGTCCTCGAGATTGAAATTGTGGTCATCAAGACGCGTGGCCCGATGGGCTGGATCCACTGTGAAGCCAAAGTGGACGGTAAGATCGCTTCGGAGGCGGATATCTCCTTTGCACTGGCGGAAGGGAACCTTCACGAACTATGAGTACAAGTAAAATTCATGCGACAGCGGTCATTGACCCGAGCGCACAGATCGGCGCGGATGTCGAGATTGGGGCCTACGCGGTCATTGGGCCGGATTGTATTGTCGGGGAGGGCACGATTCTTGGGCCGCACGTGATCCTGGAGCAGTACACCGAGCTCGGTAAGCTTTGTCAGGTGCGCGCCGGAGCGGTGCTGGGTGGCCCGCCCCAGGACAATAAATTTAAGGGTGAGCGCTCTTTTGTCCGGGTGGGAGACCGAACCCAGATCCGCGAGTTTGTGACCATTCATCGCTCCACCGGCGAGGGCGAAGCCACGACGGTCGGGGAGGATGGGCTGATCATGGCCTATGTTCATATCGGGCACAACTGCTCGGTAGGAAATAAAGTGATGCTGTCGTCGTATGCGGGTCTGTCGGGGCATATCTATGTCGAGGATAATGTCGTCATCGGCGGCATTGTGGGAATGCACCAGTTTGTCCGTGTAGGGCGCTACGCGATGGTGGGAGGGTACTCGAAAGTCGTTCAGGATGTCCCGCCGTTTATGCTGGCTGATGGCCGCCCTGCTGATATTCTGGATCTTAATATCCGGGGCCTGCGCCGTGCGGGAATTGATGCCAACACGCGCAACTCTCTGAAGCAGGCGTATAAGCTCCTCTACCGCTCGAATCTAAACCGAACTCAGGCCCTGGAAGCCATTGCCGAGGAACTAGATTCCAATCCGGAGCTAGACTTTCTTGTGCAGTTCATTGAGCGCATGAAAGACGGTACCGCGGGCCGTCAAGAGGACCGTCCCCGAAAGTAGGCGAAAAGCCCATGCGTATCGCCATCACGGCAGCGGAAGCCTCGGGGGATCGGGTCGCGGGTCAGCTTGCCACGGAGCTCAAGCGCCTCTCCCCAGAGTGCGAGATCTATGGCAGTGGCGGGAGCTGGCTGCGTGAGGCGGGCGGTGAGGTTATCGTGGATGCGAGCGCCTTTGGGGTAATCGGGCTTGCAGCGGGTTTAAAGCTCCTCCCCAAGATGCTCGCCGCCCGCCAGCGCCTGCTTGCAGAGCTGAAGAGCCGCCCCCCCGATGTGCTGATCCCCATAGATGCGGGCGCGTTTCACCTGGGAATTGGCCCGATTCAGGGGCTGGTTCCCTGGGCACGCAAGAACCTCCCGAAAACCAAGATCCTCTACTACTTCCCCCCCGGCTCGTGGCACAAGACCCTGCGCTACACGCCCCTAAAAGACCTCGTAGATGCAGTCGCCTCGCCGTTTCCCTGGAACGCTAGCGAGCTCAACCGGCTCGGGGTTCGTGCGGAGCTTGTGGGCCATCCTCTGCTGGATCTCGTGCACCCAAGCCAGTCACTGGAGACTTTTGCGAAGCACTATGGCCTCGACATGGACAAACCACTTGTCGGGCTGGTTCCGGGAAGCCGCACACAGGAGATTGAGACGATCCTGCCGCTCCAGCTCGCGGCGGCGGCGCAGATTGCCCAGCGCATTCCGGGAGTTCAGTTTCTCATTGCCCTCGCGCCGAGCGTCGACCGTGGAAAAGTGGAGGCCGCAATCCAGCACGCGCGGCAGCTCTTGCATGTCGTGAAAGTGGCCGAGAAGCCACCGCGCCAGAACACTCCCCGCGCCATTCTCGCGGAGGGAAACCCAGAGGAGCTTGCACGGCGACAGCGGCAGTGGATCGAGCACTCCCAGACCCCGCGCACAGCCGCCCCACAGTTCCCGCCCATCGCCATTGTCGAGAACGGAACCTACGATGTGCTCGCCGCCTCCGATGCGCTGATCTGTAAGTCTGGCACAACCACGCTTGAGGCCGCGATTCTCGGAAAGCCCATGGTGATTGTCTACAAGCTGAGTCAGGCCAACCTGCTCCAGCTCGCCGTTATTCGCAAGAGCTTGCCCAAGTTTATCGGCATGCCCAACCTCATCGCCGACAAAGAGATCTGCCGTGAGCTCCTCCAAGAAAACGCCACCCCCGAGAAGATCGCCGCAGAGATCGTCGGGCTTTTGCTCGATCCCGATCGCATCGCGCGGATGCGGGGCGACCTTGCGGAGGTACGCGCACAGCTTGGCGAGCCGGGCGGCGCAGAGCGCACGGCCCGGCTCGCCCTCTCCCTAGTGAGCCCGTGAGAGACCGTAGAGCCGGGCTAGGGTGGCGATATCTCGGGAGCTCAGCTGAGAGCTGGGCTTCACCTCAGGAAACATAATGTCTCCGTTGAAGCTACTATGGCTCGGAGCACCCTCATTTCGCCCCACGATCCCCAAAGCATGGCCGAACTCATGCACCGTCGCAGGGGTAATCAAGGATCCTGCAATCCCACCCTTCAGGACGATCCTGGCACTGGCGATAGTGCCATCCACGGCTGCATTGCCCGGTGCCTGGTTAAACGTGACATTGGTAAACCCCAACCCCGTGTCCACAGTACTGACCGTGCTCGAAAAAGTGACCTGAATATCCGCATCGGCTGTACTGCTAGTTTGCTCGAAACGCACCAAGTTGCCGGTTCCGCTTGCCCAGAGGTTTGCGGCGGTTAGTACTTGTGCAGAGCGATCTGTGGCACCATCATTGCCGATAAAGACCTTGAGGGGATTGGTCGTCTTTGTCAGAGGCCAGCGCAAGCTAAGCCCTAGGTCGCTGAAGTAGTCCGGGCTATCTGGCGGAGGATTGCCCCCGCTGGCCCCACAGCCTGTGAGAACCAAAACTGCGATAACACTTAACAAAATAGGGTTTCTCATGCTTGCATTATACAGGTACAATCGGCTATGCGTGCAATTTTACTTTCCTGGGAGTATCCCCCTATGCGGGTGGGTGGTATTGCGGCGGCGCTAGAGGGACTAGCTCCAGCACTGGCGCGGGCGGGCATTGAAACCCATGTTGTGACCTGCGGCGACTCAGGAGGAGCGCCTGAAGAGAACCCACTTCCCAATCTGTTTATCCATCGCGTGACTGTCAGTGAGCCATCGGATAACTTTATCCACTGGGTGCACCTCCTCAACGATAGATTAGATGAGCGGGCAGACTCACTCCTTCGAGAGTGGCAGAAAAAAGAAGCTCGGAAGAAAAATAAGACGCCGATCCTGATCCATGTCCACGACTGGCTGGGGCAGTTTGCGGGGATCGCGCTCAAGCACCGCTACAAGCTCCCGATGCTCTCCACAATTCACGCTACCGAGTTCGGGCGCAACGGTGGGATTCGCACCGAGGGGCAGCGCTATATCAATCGCTGTGAGTGGGAGCTCGCCGATGAGTCGTGGCGAGTGATTGTGTGCTCGGACTTCATGCGCGGCGAGGTCGAGTACGCCCTGAATACCCCCTGGGACAAGATGGATGTGCTTCCCAATGGAGTGGAAACACGGGTCTTTGAGGGGCTCGAAGGTGAGGCATGGTGGAGCTTCCGCCGCCGCTTTGCCGCCGACAACGAAAAAATCATCTTCTTTATCGGTCGTCCCGTTCATGAAAAAGGCGCACACGTGCTCGTGCAGTCTCTGCCCCGGGTGCGAGCGCGGGGTGTCAATGCCAAGTTAATCATCTCCGGTGGCGGTGTCCGAGGGCACTTAGAAGCACTCGCGGAGCAGCTTGGGATGTGGCCGCATGTCTACTTCACGGGGCGCGTGAGCGACGAAGACCGTGATAATCTCTACCAAATCGCTGATGTGGCCGTCTTTCCAAGCCTTTATGAGCCGTTTGGGATCGTGGCGCTGGAGGCGATGGCAGCTCACACCCCGGTTGTCGTGAGTGATGCCGGGGGGCTTGCAGAAGTCGTGGAGCACAATGTCACCGGCACCACAACCTACAAGGGTGACCCGGACTCTCTGGCTTGGGGAATCGCCCGTGCGGTACGTGATCCCAGCCACTCTCGCTGGATGGCACAGAACGCCTATGAGCGCGTCGAGAGCATCTTCAACTGGGACGTGATCGCCGCCGATACCCGAGCGGTCTACGAGCGGGTCTGGGCAGAGTACAAAGCAAGTAGCTGGGGAGAAAGCTAGAAGATGCTACTCATTCCCCTAGCCACGCTCCTCGCAACCGTACAGTCTCCCATGAACATTACCACTCTCCAGACCGCCTTGAAAGCGGTCAAGCCTAGTGCCAGCCTAGCCGAGCCGCTCCGTAAGTGGCTCGGAGCCGAGAACCTCAAGCGCGGTGTCCTCAAGACAGATGAGCTTAAGGTCGCGTTTGCTATCGAGCTCGCCGACGGCGAGCCAGAGCCCAAGCTACTCTCAGACGACGGCTCGTGGTCACTTCCTCTTAAGCGCATTGAGGCATCGAACCTCTGGGCCGCGTCCACAACACTGCCTGAGGGCTTTGGGACGCGCTGGAAGTTTGAAGTCGGGGGCAGGCCACGGGGCGGCGGTGAGCTTGAAGTCTACACCAACCCACCCGAGAGCAAGCGCCAGCCAGGCATCCCTGAGGGCAAGCTCACTCAAATGCCAATCTGGAAGAGCAAGATCTACGAGGGAACGGTGCGCAACTGGTGGGTCTATGTCCCCGCCCAGTACGATGCCAGAAAGCCCGCAGCCGTGATGATCTTCCAGGATGGCCACTCCTACAAAGACTTCGTGCCGGTTGTCTTGGACAACATGATCGCCAAAGGCGAGCTGCCAGTCTCCATCGCCATCTTTCTCGCTCCGGGCCACAAGGGCGAGACGCCTCCCGAGAGTGGCTGGAATGGCAATAACCGCTCGGTCGAGTACGACACGGTCTCGAATCGCTACTCTCAGTTCATCGTGGACGAGATCCTGCCGGAAGTGGGCAAGAGCTACTCGCTTCGGCAAGATGCGGCAGGGCGGATGGTAGCGGGCATCTCCAGCGGCGGTATCTGCGCCTTCTCCCTGGCCTGGTTCCGCCCCGACCAGTTCCATAAAGTGCTCTCGTGGGTGGGGAGCTTCACGAATCTCCAAGGCGGCCCGACGGGCGTGGCGGGAGGAAATACCTACCCCGCGATTATCCGAGACCGGCGCGGCTGGGACCAGAGAGGCGAGCCCAAGCCGATTCGCGTCTATCTGCAAGATGGAGCCAACGACCTAGACAACAAGGCGGGAAGCTGGCCGCTTGCCAACCAAGACATGGCAAAAGCGCTCGCCTTCGGCCAGTATGACTTTAAGTTCATCTTTGGCAACGGCTTCCACGGCGACCGCCACGGACGCGCCACCCTCCCCGATGCACTCCGCTGGCTCTGGCGCGATCTTAAAAAACCGTAAAGCTCAGAGCGTCCAGACGCGAATATAGTCAATCTCCATCTGTGCGGGAAACGGGGTGCTGGCATCCGGGAATCCGGGCCAGTTGCCCCCTACCGCAAGGTTTGCCAGAACATACATCGGCTCCTGCGGGACATGCTCGCGGGTGCGATAGCGCTCAACTCCGTCCACGCTCCAAACCAGCACATCGGGCTTCCAGTCTAAGGTAAACGTGTGGAATCCCGCGGAGAAATCGATCCCACGTAGCTGCCCTTGCACATTGATCGTTCCCGCCGTAGTCGCGCGCCAGTGGTTCGTAAAGTAGACACAAGTGAGATCGTGGCCCAGAATCTCGAGAACATCAATCTCGGGAGGCCAAGCCTTACTCGCAGGAAGTAGCCAGAACGCAGGCCAGAGCCCCTTGCCCTTGGGGAACCTCGCGCAAATCTCGAAACGCCCATACTTTTGAGCAAACTTACCGTAGGAGCTCACCATCCCAGACGTGTAGGGCATCTTCCCCCGCATCCGGCGCTGCGCGATAAAAACCAGCTTGCCCCCCTGCAGCTTGTAGCCGTCAGTGGCATAGTACTGCTGCTCATTATTGGAATGTGTCCGTACGCCATCCGGGTACGAATCCAGCCATTTCGATTGATCGAGGCTGATTCCGTCAAACTCATCAGAGAAGCTCAGCTTCTCCGGGACTGCGGGCGGCATCGCCGGTGATGGACTTGCCGTCGGAGCGCTCTGGAGTGGGGGCGGAGAGGGCTTTTCGGGCTTCAGTGTTAGGGCAAGAGCCACCATGCCTGCAAGAACCCCTAGTGCTGTCGCGACCGCCCCGGTGGTCGTTTCGAGCTGGAGCTTCACGCGGGAACCAGCTCAGTTCCGACCAGCTCAATGGTCCCTTTTGAGTGCCCACAGTGAACGGCGACCATAGACTCCCACTGCGCCATCGTCGCCATGGTCACATCATATTGATAAGGCCGCCACTCAGGAGTCAGGTTAACGTCTTGCTTGAAACAATCGGGGAAACCAGGGACATTGCGCTGCAAAATAATCGTGAGCCGCGAGCTAGAAACGGAGCGCCCCCAGAACCGTAGCTGGAGCTTCTCCCCTTTTTTAAAGGCTCTACCCAGCGGGTTGGAAACTCCCACATTCCAAGGCTGCATGCCTGGCTGATCCGTGACGATTTTCACTCCCGTGCGAGAAACTCCCCCCAGAGTCTCTTGGACTATCGTGAGATTACCCAGAGCACCTTTTTCGGTATAAAACTTCCACTTCTCGCTAGAGACAAGGTTTACCATATCTCTCGAAGTCCCCAAAGCAGTCATCTTTGTGTTCCGAAAGGTAACTGCAGCAAATGCCCCACCAATAACCAGCGCAATCGCAACCATTCCTAGCGGTTTGATGATGATTCTCATATAATTCCCCTAGGCAATCCTTGGTAGAAATACCAGAAATCTTTAGAGGTGTGAGCCCTCACTGCGGGACTACTCGAATCTCAGTCATAGCAACCTCTCCACTGTCTCTGCCGATGAGGTTCATCGGGAGACAAAACTCTTGCCACTTATGCAAGAATCCTTAGGAACGAATTGCCTGTAAATTTCGTTAGGGACAGAGATGCCTACCCTAACATTTACCACGGAGATCGCTGCCTCGCAGGAGGCGCTCTTTGCTTTTCACGATGGCACTGAGGCACTCACCAAGATCACGCCGCCCGGCACTCGTGTCCGTCTGATAGATGCGCCTGCAAAGCTCACGCAAGGCGTGGTCTTTACCCTGGTGGTCTCGCAGCCGCCTGTCTTTGTGCCGCTACGCTGGCGCTGTGAGTTTCTGATCTGGGAGCCGCCTCTGCGCTTTGTGGACCGCCAGGTGCCCGGCAGTGGCCCGTTTGCCTTCTGGGAGCATGAGCATCGCTTTGAAGCTCTGGATGCCAAGCGGAGTCAGTTAACCGACACGATCACCTACACACCGCCGTTTGGGCCACTGGGGAAGCTGGCAGATGCGCTCTTTATCCGCAAGCAACTCACGGAGATGTTTGCCTACCGGCACCGTGTCACAAAGGCGGCTCTGGAGGGCGTTTAGCAGAGTAGGCGCATCCCGCGATAGAGCTCGCGGATTTCAGCGGCTGGGTCGTTTGATAATTTGACTGTGAAAAGTTGCGCACCCCTGTGACTTTTCCGGGTGGACAGCACTCTTAGGGAGTGTAAGTAAGATAGATGAAGTGCTGGAGAGAAGGGGAGGAGATAAAAAAATGTTAGGAATGCTAGAGCTGCTGATCCGATACCATTATGTGGAGGATGTCCCGGGGCTGACAAGTTTGCGGGAGAGTGAAGGAGATCTTAAAGGCGATGAGTCGGGCAGCATTATTGGCGAAGTTGAACAAGAGCGGCTTTCTGACACACGAGGTGCAGAACGGGCGGGTTCTGGTGCATCCAGCACGCAACAAGTTCGAGTGGGCACCGGACGAGCTGAGCTACCGCTCCGCCGTGCTCGACGCCGACGGGCGCATCGCCTCAGTGGGCTGGCCGAAGTTCTTCAATCAGGGAGAGTTCCCCGCGCACGACTCGGTGATCGCACAGGAGCTGGCGAGTGGTCAGGCCATCATCACACACAAGCACGACGGCTCCCTCATTATCCGCTCCGTCCTCTCGGACGGGCAGGTCTTGCTACGAACACGCGGCTCGTATGACGGCGGCGAGTACGGCGTGGCGGCACAGGCGGTCGCACAGGCAAAGTACCCTTCCCTGCTCGACCCTTCGGTCTTCCCCGAGGGGTCGCTGCTTTTTGAGTATGTCGGGCAGGCCAACCAGATCGTGGTGCGCTACGAAGGCGACGACGATCTGATTTTTCTGGGTGCCGTGATCCATGACGAGCCCCTTCGTTACCTGCCCTTTGCCGAGCTAAAGCCGCTTGCGGAGCAGCATGGCCTGCGCCTGGTCGAGACCTACGACTGGGCCAAGACGGGCGGGATTGGAGAAGTCCTAGGGCTAGTCCAAGACTGGAACCACGCAGAAGGTGTGGTCGTGCGCTCCGGTGATGGCCAGACGCTGCTGAAAATAAAATCCGCATGGTACTTCGCTCAGCACGCGCTCCGCTGGCACATGACGTATGACAGCATCGTGCGTTTTGTGCTGGATGGCGGCATCACGAACGAAGCTGGCTTGGAGGCCGGGCTCGCCAAAGCGGGCTGGGACTTCGAGATCATTGTCAAGGCAAAAGAGCACTTCGCAACCTATCAAACCCGACGGGCAGAAGCCGAAGCGCTCAAAGCAGAAGTCCAGGCAATTCTGGAGGGCTTCAACGCCACCGAAATTGAGTTTGAAGACGAGCGAGCACGGCGCAAAGCCTTCGCTTCGCTGATTTTCGGCCAGCACGCCCCGCTTGCCAAGTACGCCTTCACGCTCTACGACGGCAAACTTGAGCTGCTAGAATCGGTCTTGCTGAAGAACATCATCTACCAGCGCTCTGGGCGCTAGCCCCCAGAGCGCTTATTTAGCATAGTCCAGCAAGAAGGCAAGCGTGAGGCGGGCCATGTTGCTGACGTAGCCGAAGTCTACTTTGTCGGGGGTGTCGGTGGACTTGTGGTAGTGCGGATACCGATACTCGCCTTCGTAGAGCCCCGTGACGACGTAGCCGTGCTGCTCAAAGGGAACATAATCTGACGCTTCGACGGGGTCTATTTTTGTCGGGACTTTGACGACGGTTCGGGCGAGCACTTCCAGCCGCGCAACGAGCTTTGCCGACGCGGCATTATTGCTAGAAACGCCGCCTTCGTCGCGGTCTAGAAACAGCGTCTTCGCCTTATCCGGGTAGCCGACCTGATCCAGATTAAATACCAGCGTGAGCTTCTCACCACGCGCCTTACACTCCGAGGCGTAGGCCGTCGAGCCCCACAGCCCTTGCTCCTCGCCGGAGAAGAGCGCAAAGCGCACGGGATGGCGCATCGGGGTATTTTTCAGGAGCCGGGCGACTTCAAAGAGCACCGCAACCCCCGTGGCATTGTCGTTGGCTCCCGGTGCGGGAGCTTCCGGTGCTCCCAAGTTCTCCTGACGGCTGTCGAAGTGTGCACAGACCAGGATCGCTCCCCCACTGCCACCCGATTTCTCAGCGAGGACATTGTTGAGGGGCCTCCCTTGCTGCGAGTAGGCGTGGCGCTTGGAGGTATAGCCCAGAGCCTTAAAGCGGCCTTCGAGGTGTCCGACAATTGCCAGGTGGTGCTTGGAGAGGGTGTGCCGCGTGGGCCAGCGGGTGGCCAGCTCTTTGACCTCGCGCTCTAAGTTCACCGGAGAGATTTCCTTCAGCAGTGCGTATTTATCCATGCAGGATTGTACCGGAGTTCGCATATCGGGTACAACGACGCATGTGAGTTTTGTCATACGCCTTGTTCGCCCCGAGGATGCTGAGTCTATCCGGGCGATTTATAATGAAGCTGTCCGCACCACAACGGCCACGTTAGATACCCAAGAGCGCGATCTGCCGACGCAGCTTGCCTGGATCGAAAAGCACCAGGGTGATCCGTATCCTGGCTTTGTCGCCGAGGATAGGGAGGGCATTATCCTAGGCTGTGCCTCGCTCTCCCCCTACAACCCGAAACCAGGCTACCGGGGAACCGCAGAGAACTCAGTCTATGTGGATCCCCATGCACAAGGTCATGGGATCGGGGAGGCGCTGCTGCAAGCCCTGCTCGACGATGCTCCTCATCGGGAGATTCGCACCATTGTTGCCCTGATCTCCGCCGATAACCTCGCCTCACTCCAGCTCCATAGAAAGCTCGGGTTCCGCACTCTGGGAACTCTGGAGCGTGTCGGACGCAAGTTTGGCCGGGACGTGGATGTCACGATTCTCCAGCGCCACACTTCCTAAAGGAAGCAAATCCTCCTCCTTCGCTTGCCAGAGGGGGTGCCGGAGTGGTGCGAAGGCAGGGAAGGTAAAAAGCGCGGGAAGGATTGTACCGTGAAGCAGGAATCGCCCCGTAACCGTCGAACTGTCTTTCCTATGAGCAACAGCAACTTAGAGATTCGTGATATTTCCTATCCCCTACGCGAGGGTTTTCCGGTCTGGCCGGGACATGAGGCGGTGAGGCTGACGGTGGTAAAGAGCCACGAGGCGGGCGATGGGGTGCAGGTTTCAGACATGGCGATTGGGTGCCACACGGGGACGCATCTCGACGCGCCACGGCACTTTATCGCAGGCGGCGGACTGGTAGACAAGCTGGACCTCCACGTGCTGATCGGCGCGTGCACCGTGGTCGTCTATGACGGCGAGGGGCCGCTGGACAAGGCGTGGTTTGAGGCGCAGAGCTTGCCCACCCCCATCACGCGGCTGCTGCTCCACTGCGCCATTCACGACGGCAAGCTGGAAGAGTCACGCTTTTTCTCCAACTATGTCGGGATCACCGAGGATGCGGCGCAGTACTTGGTGGAGCGTGGATTGAAGCTGATCGGCACCGACTACCTCTCGATTGGGCCATTCTATGGGGGAAACCCAGAGACCCACCGAGCGCTTCTGGGGCCGGCGGTGATTATCGTCGAAGGGCTGGATCTGCGGGGCGTGGCGGCGGGAGCGTACACCCTGGTGTGCCTGCCCCTGAGCCTCCCCACCGATGGTGCCCCCTGCCGCGCCGTCTTGCTTCCCGCGGGAATGCTAGAAAGCTAAGCCTTTGCGTAGAGGCGGCGGCGGTTCGGAGTGGAAGCGCCCTTGCCGTCTTCGGAGGCGAGCTTGATCTCTTTCGACTGCTTTGGGAGGCTGGGGCTGCTTAGTACCACGGGGCCTTCTTCCACGAGTGGCACCACGTTGACATCCAGCGCGGCCACGTCCTCCAGGGGAGTCAGCTCAAAGACGGGCACCTCAGGCAGGGAAAGACACTGGATCAGGGAGTCAAGCCCCTCAATTCGCTCGTTGGCATGAAGGGTCAGGCGCTGGTGGTGCTCGGTGAGCTTATCGCGCCTTTCCCAGAGCGCATCCACCGCCTCCGAAATCTTGACAACTTGTGCCTCGAAGCTCTGCTCCTGGCTCTGGAGCGCTAGGGCGATGCGGGCTTTTTCTTGAAGGACCTCAGCCAGAAGCTGCTGTAGGGTCTTTTTCTTCTCATCCGCCATGGTCGCCAGTGCGGAGCGAAGGGCCTGAAGCTGCTTGGCATCGTCCGTGTCTTTGGGGAAGGCCTGGAGCATGGCGTAGGCTGCCTCGACACTCAGGTTGATGGCAGGAGCGGCAGGTGCTGGTGGAGCGGGCTGAGGAGGAGGCGGGGTAGGTCGGGGCGGAGGTGCAGCAGGCGTGGGAGCCTCCACTGCCACCGAAATTTCCTCGGGCGCTGTCCCCCTACCCACTAGTCCACGTAGCCGTTCAGTCAGTCTCATATTTCCCTTACATGGTCGGAATACGGGGATCGGAAATTTAGGCAGGAATCAGGGCACGACACGGCCAATTTTTTAGGGGCGGTCACTTTCCCGCCACAGGAGATGGGTAGTCATGAGCAATCGTGTAGGAATCGGCGTCGTCGGGTGCGGCAGTATTGGCATTCGCGGCGCACTGGATCATTTAATTTTAGAAGACGTGCAAGATCAGGTTCATCTGGCCGCCTGCTGCGACCCTGCGCCAGGCCGTGCACAAGCCGCTGCGGAGAAGTATGGCGTGGCGAAAGCCTACGAGACGGAGGACGAGCTTTTCGCCGACCCGAACGTGGACATGGTGATTATCTGCTCTCCCATTGGGCTGCACTACCAGCAAGGCATCAAAGCGATTGAGGCGGGCAAGCACATCCACTTCAACAAGACCATGACGGTCACCAGCGGCGAGGCTTTAGATCTCATTGCGCGAGCCCAAGCCAAGGGCGTGCACTTAGTGGCGTCGCCCGGCCAGATGCTGCGCCCCACCAACCACAAGATCCGCGAGATCATCCAGAGCGGTGGTCTAGGCAAGCTCTCGTGGGCCGTGGCCGGAGCCGCGTTTGGCTCGTACCATGAGCAAGAGGGTGTCCGCACCGGCGACACGCCGCTCAGCAACATCAACCCCAGCTGGTACTGGCGCAAGCCCGGTGGCGGCCCGCTCTACGACATGACGGTCTACGCCCTGCACTCGCTCACGGGTGTGCTCGGGCCCGCCACGCGCGTCACGGCGATGTCGGGTATCGGGATCAAGACCCGCCACTTCAAGGGCGAGGCCTACGAGTGCGACGCCGACGACAACACGGTGATCTTGGCAGACTTTGGCGACAATGTCTTTGCATTTATCCACGGGACGTTCGCCGGAATGGTGAGCGAGTTCGGGCAGCCCAGCTACTTTGGCGAGAAGGGCAGCATTGTCGGCACCAAGCTCAACGGCGAGGCGATTGACTACCCCGGCAAGTCCGAGGGCCTCTCGCCGCTCCAAGTAACGCCTCACGTCGCGGGCAAGTACGCCGCGCACGGAAAGCTCGGCGAGCACCATGTCTACGAAGACACCATGCAGCTCGTCCGCTGGATTCGCGAAGGCAAGCCCAGCATCGTCACGGCGGATCATGCCGCACACGTCATCGAGATCATCGAGGCAGGCTACGCGGCGGCAGAGACCGGCGTCACGCAGGTTCTCAAGACCACGTTCACCCTCCCCGAGGATCTGACAGCGGCTTCGTAGGTTCTCCCGCCCGTTAGAGGGGCGTGACTGGAGAGCTAAAGCTGCGAAGGACGTTCCGCCCATACCGAGTACCCTCGGAATGGCCCGAAGCGGCCTTTGTAGCCACAGGCTCTCCAGTCACGCCCCTCTAACGGGCGGGAGAGCCTAGGAGCACCCCAACTTATCCTACCCGAAATCGCTTCAGGCGCAAGGCATTGGTCACCACCGACACCGACGACAGCGCCATGGCAAGCGCCGCCAGCATCGGGTTTAGGTTTCCACTGACCGCAATCGGAATCCCAATGAGGTTGTAGCCAAAGGCAAAGGCATAGTTCTGGCGAATATTGGCAACCGTCGCCCGTGCCAGCAGGATCGCCCGAACCACACCCCGTAGATCGCCGCCTGTGAGCGTGATCCCGGCGGTCTCCATCGCCACATCGGCTCCCCCGCCCATGGCAATTCCCACCTCGGCGGCAGCCAGCGCGGGCGCATCGTTGATCCCATCTCCCACCATCGCGGGTTTGACCAGCTTGGCGATCTCCGCCGCCTTCCCTTCGGGCCGGACTTGGGCGATAACCTGGGTGATTCCCACTTGCGCGGCGATTGCCTTGGCAGCCGTCTCTCGATCCCCCGTGAGCAAGGTCACCTCCAGCCCCAGCGCCTGAAGCTGTTTTACGGCCTCCGCACTGGTCGGGCGAAGCGTGTCGGCCACAGCAACATAGCCCCGGTAGGTTCCGTCAATCTCGCAGTGCAGCAGCGTGGCCTCGGCGGGGGCATCGGTGGGCTCGGAAGCTCCAATAAAGCCCGCATTGCCTGCCCTGAGAGCGTGCCCTCCCACACGTGCCGTGATTCCCTGGCCAGGAACGGCAATGAATGCCTCAACCTCTCCACCGCCGCCCGGCGAGGGAGCATCGGCAAATGCTCGTGCCAGGGGATGCTCACTTGCCACTTCGGCGGTGGCGAGGAGGGCGAGGTCTTGCTCCGAGAGGCTTGAGGCGACAACTTGGGGCTTGCCTTCGGTGAGTGTCCCGGTCTTGTCCAATGCGATACTCTGCACGCCCGCGAGGCGCTCCAGCGACTCGGCATCGCGGATGAGCACCCCTAGCTCCGCACCTCGACCCACTCCCACCATGATCGCGGTCGGGGTTGCGAGCCCCAGTGCGCAAGGACAGGCGATCACCAGCGTGGTCACGGCGCAGGAGAATGCAAAGGCAAACCCACGTCCTACCAGAAGCCAGCCGACAAGTGCGCCAAGCGCAATCAAGAGCACTGCGGGGACGAAGATCGCGGTGATCTGATCCGCAAGGCGCTGGATCGGGGCCTTGCTCGCCTGTGCTTTTCGTACCAGGCGGACAATTTTCGCCAGAGTTGTCCCCTCGCCCACGCGCTCCGCCACAAAGACAAAGCTGCCCGTCTGGTTGATCGTCCCGCCCGTCACCATGTCTCCTACGTGCTTCTCTACCGCCAGCGGCTCCCCGGTGAGCAAGCTCTCGTCGAGGGTAGAGTGTCCCTCCACAATCTTGCCGTCCACAGGCACCGTCTCACCGGGTCGGACACGGAGGTTTTCCCCACGTCGGATCGCCTCAATCGCCACGTCTTCGTCGCCGTTTTCCGTCACACGGTGCGCAATCGTCGCCTGGAGCGCGAGAAGTTTCTCAATCGCCTCTCCCGTGCGACGCTTCGCCCGTGCTTCCAGCCAGCGCCCAAAGAGGATCAGCGTGACGATCACCGCCGCGGACTCGTAGTAGGCATGGTGGGTATGGAGCACCATCGGCGCAACCGTCGCCAGCACGGAGTAGAGGTAGGCGCTACCCGTTCCCAGTACCACCAGCGTGTTCATGTCCGCCGTCCGCTGCTTGAGTGCCCCCCACGCCCCGCGCCAGAACTCCGCGCCACAGTAGAACAGTACGGGAGTGGTGAGAACGAGCTGGAGCCAGAGATTATCGAAGGGGGGCCGCATGGTCATGCCTCCGATAAAGACCGGAAGCGTGAGAGCGGCGGCGAGAATCCAGCCAAGACCCACCCGGCCCCCGGCCTCGTTCCTCGGCCACCCTCCCTGTACTAGGGAGGGTTTGGGAGGGTTCAAAACCAATGTTCTCAATCGCTTCGGCGATGGCTTGTGGATCCGTTTGTGCAGGATCGTAGGCAAAGCTCCCCTCACCCGCGAGAAGATTCACCTCCGCTTTCTCGACACCCGGAACCCGTGCAAGTGCTTTCTCAATGCGTCGCACACAAGCCGCGCACTCCATTCCCCCAATTTTCAGCTCACAGGTCTCTGTCATCTCTGTCTCAGGTACACCCTACAGTCTTACTTGTTCCCATGTGCGGAAAATACCGCCAAGACAGTCCGAAGCACGATCAGGGCATCCAAAACGAGCGACTGTCGCTGTAGGTACTCGGCATCCCGCGCCACTTTATCCGCGTCACTGAGCTCGTCGCGGCCATTGACCTGCGCCCAGCCCGTGATTCCTGGGCATAGCGCATGCACGCCAAGCGCCTCACGCTGTGCATTCAGCTCGATCTGACTAGGCAACGCAGGACGCGGCCCGACTAAGCTCATCTCGCCCACCAGCACGTTCCAGAGCTGGGGAAGCTCGTCCAGCGACGTTTTGCGCAGCCACTTCCCGACGCGTGTGTACGGCTCCAACGCAGAGGCGATTAGCTCCGCCGTGGAGAGATTGGGGGTATCCGTGCGCATCGAGCGGAACTTCAGCAAGACAAACTCTTTGCCGTGTCTTCCAATACGGCGCTGGCGAAAGAGCACAGGGCCAGGCGAGTCAAGTCGAATGAGAGCCGCTAGAACCAGCAAAAGCGGGGCCGTCAGCCCCAACCCCACCAGCGCCGCCAGAACATCCAACAGGCGCTTCATTTCCGAGCCCCCCTAGCCCCCGCCCAGCGGGGGGAAAACAACGTTTTTTCCTTATTGTCCCCTCGCGAAGCGGGGGTTAGGGGGGAGGGGCTTGTTTTGTACACATTGTCCGCCGCGAGCTTGCGCACTTGGGCCACCCCGTCGCGGCCCTTGAGCACCCGCGCCACCAGCAACGCAAGCGGCAACGGCAAGGCCAGCGACTTTCCCCCCAGCGCACTCACGATCTCTCGGAGTGTATAGGGCGCGGCATCCGCGATCACGAAGCGCTTCCCTGCCACTGCCATCGAGCCCAGACGCGCCACGGTAATCGCTGCAGCCGCCGCGTTCTCGACAGCGCAGAGCGTTTTCTTATTCTTCCCATCGCCGGGAATAAAGAACCGCCCCGCCTTTATCGCTGCCTCCAGCTTGGCGATATTTCCTCGGTCGCGCGGCCCGTAGACCGTCGCCAGGCGCAAGTGTACGGCAATCGCGCCGACATCATCGGCCCAGCGGTCAATCAGCTTCTCCGCTGCGAGCTTCGAGGCCGCGTAAGGAGTCGCAGGTGCAGGCGGCGTGTCTTCGGCGATCCCCGTTCGCGGCGTGCTCTCGCCGTAGACTGCGACTGTCGAGAAGAACACAAAGCGCGGCGGGCGCTCGGGGTTGCAGGCATCGAGGAGCTGGCCCGTGAAGCCGACATTGACCTTCTGGTACTCCTCTTTCGTCGCCGTGGGCTGGTGCACCAGTGCGACGCAGTGGAAGATCACATCGGCATCTACGCAGCAAGAGAGGTCGTTAACAAAGCGCACGACGCCCTCGGGTAGCTCGGCGTCGGCTCGGCGCACTAGGCCACGGACTTCGCGAAAGCCCCCGTCGGCCAGCAGCGCCTCACAGAGCGCGTAGCCGACACAGCCGTTGGCTCCGGTGACGAGGGCGATCATACCCTCCTCCCCCGGCCCCTCCTCCCAACCCTGGGAGGAGGTTGGGAGTGAGGGGAGATTTTGTTGTAGATTTCCAGCCACTCGGCGACGCAGACGGGGCGGGAGTAGTGCTCAATCATTTTCTGTCGGCCTGCTCGGCCTAATTTTTGTCTTTCCGGTTCCGTATGAGCCAGGAGCTGCAAAATTGCCTGCGCAATATCTGTCCCGTTTCCTCCGAACAACACTTGCCACCAAGGCACGCTAGAAGCTCGCCTCCAGCGGGGATTCCACCACATCAAGCCATTAAGCAAGTCGGCACACCCTCGAATATTCAGCGCTACCACCGGAATTTCCATAGAAAGAGCTTCCTGCACAGCACAAGGCAAACCTTCCTGCAAAGAAGAAAAGACAAAAATGTTACTAGCAGCCAGAATCTGTTTAGTATCTCGGCGAAAACCGACTAGGCGAACCACTCCTTCCAGTCCATATTTTGAAATGGTTTGTTGCAACTCCGGTTCAAGAATTCCGTCTCCAACAATCACACAACAAAAATCATGGTGGTGCATCGTCACCTGTTTAAGCGCCTCAAGAAGCATCCTGTGCCCCTTTCGCGGAATCAGCTCCCCGATGGTAGAAATCAAAATTCCATCTTCAGGTACTCCCAACTCATCGCGGATTTTCTGACGTTCTTCGGTCGTAACTGTCGCGGGATCGAACTCATCGGTGGAGACGCCGACGCCGTGGGTGAAGTAGACGCGCTCGGGGGGCATGAGCTTCTTGGCTTCTTCAAAGTCCCACTGGTTGATCGTGAGCACCGCATCGGAGAGGAAGCGCCCGGCAAAGCTCTCGATGGCGCGATAGAGCGCATTGCTGAGCCTGCCACCGAGTGGGTGAAAATGAAAACCGTGCGCGGTGTAGACGCGCTTCAGCCCCCCCCGCCCCCGAGTTTGGGGGAGCCAGTGTTTCGCCAAAGTGGCGGCGAGCCGCCCATAAAACCCGCCGCTGGGGTTGTGGCAGTGGACGATATCGGGCCGGAGCTTGCGGATAAGCTTGACAAGCTGGACGAGCGCCAGCATGTTCCTCGGATCGAGTGGGTTGCGCTGGATCGGGACGTGGTGCAGACCGTCCGCATGGGCCGCGACATCGTCCTTGAAGCGTGTGAACTGGCAGGCGACATGGGTCTCGTAGCCCGCCGCCTTTGCGCCGTCGAGGTGCGGCAGCATGACGCGGACGATGTGATCCAGGGTCGAGACGTAGAGGAGTTTCATGGAACCATCTCCCCGCCCTCGTCCCTCGGGCGACCCTCTTCCTGATTCCGCTCATTCTTCGCGAGGAAGAGGGTGATGCCATCTCCCACTCGTTCATCATACCCTCTTCCCAGTGAGGAACGAACGGCTGGGGAAGAGGGTCGCCTGGAGTGAGGGACGAACGCAGGGCGGGGAGATGGCAAGAAGCTTAGCTTCACCGCAGGGCCTCTTGGGCGGCGGCGATCATGGCTTGCTTACTGGCATCCCCACGCGTCGCGAGCTTCTTCAGCGCCAGCGCGAGCCGAAAGACGAACTTCACGCCGCGCTCGGAGCCGGGCCAGTACTTCTGGATGTACTGCAGCGACGAGAGATGCGTGTTGGCGTAGGTGCGCGGCTTCTCCGTCTTCCACGACTGCCCGCCGGTGTGGACAATCCGCGCCTCCGGCCAGTAGCGAAGAAACCAGCCTCGCTCAGAGAGGCGGCGGCACAGATCAACGTCCTCGTACATCAGGAAGAAGCGCTCATCGAAGCCGCTGATGAGCTCCCAGTTGGCGCGACGTAAGAGAATAAACGCCCCTAGTACGCAGGGGACGACTTGCTCTTTGGTTTCATTGAAGTTCTTGATCGCGTCCCAGCGCTTGTAGGGGAAGAAGGCTTTGGCGCACTCAGACTCCACGGTCGGGAATTTGCGAGCACACTCCCACTGGAGCGAGCCATCCGGCGATTCGACGCGGCAGGTCATTCCGCAAACTTCGCTAGGCTGTGCCGAAAGATACGCCACGCAACGCTCCAGAATGCCGGGCTCAGAGATGATCGTGTCTGGGTTGAGGAGGAGTAAAAACTCTCCCGTCGCGTGCTTAGCGGCGAGATTATTGGCCCGCGCAAACCCAACGTTTTCGTCAAGCGCCAGCACGCAGACGGTGGGGAACTGTTGGCGAACTGCCTCCACAGTTCCATCGCCGCTGGCATTATCCGCGACGATAACCTGGGCTTCAGTGGGGAGCGTGTCGAGGCACTTGAGCACGTCGTCCTTGCAGCGATAAGTGACAATCACAATGGAGAGCATTACCAAATCAGCCTCCGTAGGATTTTCTTAAGCTTTCCTTTTCGATAGCCTTTGACATTATTAACAACTTCCATGCCTACACTCTGGTTTGAAATCCACTTGAAAAATACAACCACGCACTTGGCCGCTTCACTTTCTGCCTGATCATGAACACGTTTATCGGCAAGTTTCCCTATGTATTGGCGAAGGTCAATATCATCGATGAGTCGACTTAATTTCTCCTCCCATTCCTCCATGCTATCGGCAAGAAATCCATCTTCTCCATCACGAACAACCTCAGCAAATCCTCCCCAATGACTTGCAAGACAGGGATTAAGATGACAACCAGCCTCCAACCACTTCAACTCACTTTTACAACTATTAAAACGAGTCTTCTCTAAAGGAGCAATGGCAATATCACATTGATGTGTAAAAAAGTGGTAATTATCCCAACCACCAGGCAACATTACAAAGTGCTTTACCCCCCAAAAGCGCCAGTCATAGCGAATCTTGCCGAGGAGAATGAGTTTCGCATGAGGTCGTGAATTTAGAACTTTCCTAATTACAGGCAAAATAAGGTCCAGATTACGATCATGGGTACGTGTTCCCGCAGAGAACAAAATCTCAACGGGTGCCAGTTTTGAACGCATAGAAGCATAACAGAGTTCTAGTGAGGTGTTCCAGTTACGAACTACTTCAACCGACCGTGCCCCTACCTCCGTCGCAAACTTAGCCAATGCCTCTGTGGAAACCAACACGCCATCCGCTTGACGTAGCATCGCTAATTGTAATCCTTCTTCAAACACAAGATCATCTGCACCGTAGATTAGGGTTGCGCCGGACTTGCGGACGGCATCCGCAAGCGCCTGGCCTTCTTTGTTGGCGCAGATACGGTGCAGGACGACGATATCGTGCTCCAGGCGAATCATAGGATCGTAGATCGTGGCGACATCGGCGGTGTGGCCCGCAGACTTCAGCGCTTCGGCGAGGTGTGTGCAGCGGTAGCGGGTGACGGCTCCCTCAAGCGGGTCGCAGGAGACAAAAAGGACGCGCATCTACCCTCCTCCCCCTGGCCCCCTCCTCCCAATCCTGGGAGGAGAGGCAGAAGGAGGGGGATTTTTCGTGCTTCCCTCCCCCAACCCACCTCCGCAGGGTTGGGAGGAGGGGCTGGGGGAGGAGGGCCGCCCCGCCTCACACCGGCACACATACACCCCCACGAGCATCCAGAAAACCGGCCAGGTGTAGTAGTACTCGAAGACATTGGCGCTCACCGCATGGACACACTCGCCTGCGAGGTAGGCAATCAGTGCCATGCCAAGCGCCTTGAGCGCCGGATCATCGGTGGTGCGCTGCCAGCGGCCCAGCACCCAGAAGAGGCCCAGGAGCATTGCGATCAGGCCCAGTGCGCCAGGGATTCCCAGCTCCGCCAGATACGCGATGTAGTTACCATCGGCGACAATGGTAGAGGCAGCCCCGGAGCGTGAGGCCGCATAGCCCGCCGAACCGAGCCCCGTGCCCGAGGGGTGCGCCAGGAAAATCTCCAGCCCCGCCTTCCACTGGTGCGCACGGTCTTGGCCGAACTTGCCGTCCAGAACCCCCGTGTTCTCAATCATCTGCATCCAGAACTTCACCTTGGGGCTATCCGAGAGGAAGAGAAGCCCCCCCGCAGCGAGCACGGTCACGGCGCTCAGCATCATGGTCAAGCGCCAGGAGTAGCGCCGCCAGAGGATCAGCAACACGATAACCCCCACCACCCAGCCCACGGTACTCCCGCGCGAGACGGACAGCAACAGAGCCGCCGTACTCAGCGCCCAGAGCCAGAAAAACCTCCCAACCGCGCGGCGATTCAGGGTAAACCAGCTCAAGCAGTAGAGCGAGACAAACGCCGAGAGCGAGCCAAAGACATTCTCCTCAAAGAGCAGCGACTGCATCCGAGCGTAGCGCTTCCAGAACTCCACGGCACTGCCAATCCCACTGTCCACGTTCATCGCCCACTTCGAGACCTCAGGCCGGGCTGTCTCGGCAAGCTTGGCGATGAACTCCGGGTGTACCAAAAAGTCCACGAGGGAGAGGAGGGTCAGGATGACATAGGTGATAAGCAAGAGACGAACCGTCCGGCTGGCATCACGGGCGCTGGGACGAATCTGGCGGATAGCAAGATAGCCGAGGACGGGCGGAAGGGCGTAGTGCCAGCCAAAGAGCAAGACAAACGGGTGCTGGTTCTTGAAGGCGATCAGGGAGCCATAGGCCACCACAATAATCCACACCAGCGCGGGCCAGTCATCGCCGTAGAGCTTTAGCCGCCGCCGCTGGAGAGTCGCCTGCATCACGATTCCAATCCAGACTAAGCCCAGTAGCGCATCGGGCCAAAACTTAATCCCCATCAGCACCAGAGGCAGGTTCAGCTCAGCCCAGGATCGAAATAGGGGAAAGATCGGGAAGAAGATCAGCATCAGCCAGAAACCGACAATGGGGCGGCGGATCAGGGTCGCGCAGACAAGCAGTGCACCACTCCCCACCACTAGCGCAATCCCAAAAGGCTTAAAGGCGATTCCTCCCGCGCATGCAAGAATGGCAAGCAAAGCAACCAGAGCAGTTTTCAGGGATATCGGCACAACCACTATTATACTCTGTACCCGAGACCCAAGCCGGGTACAATAGGGGACATGAAGCAAGCAGTGATCGAGTTTCGTCAGGGTTTAGTCGCCGCGCCCAGCGGGGGGCGTGGAGGGCGATTTGCGTTTTCGGCAGACAATCTCCAGGCAAAGATAGTTTCGAGTGAGGGTTTGGAGAGCATTTCCTGGTCGCCGATCACGGCAAGCGAGTCGGGGGAGTTTTCGGGGCGGGGCCTTGGCATGCTACGATTCACGGTCGAGCTAAGTGCGCCTCAGAGCTTTCTCCTCGCCGCCAGTGGGCACAGCATGGCCTATGTCAATGGCGAGCCACGCATCGGGGATGTCTATAGCGACAATCGAATCGCAGTCCCTGTCCGGCTCAAGGCAGGCAAGAACGAGCTTGTCTTTCCTGTGGGGCGAGGGCGTTTTTCCGGCAGGCTAGTTCCCGTGACAGCCCCAATCTCGATCAACACGGCAGAGCTAACCCAGCCCGATATCGTCCTTGGTGAGAGCGGCCCGCTCTGGGCAAGTGTTGTCGTGGTCAATGCGAGTGAGAAGACCCAGCGGGGGCTGAAGCTCTTTGCCAATGGCCATGCCACACCTATACCGCCACTGCCTCCACTCTCCGTGCGCAAGGCGGCGTTTCAGATCATGGTTCCCAAAGGAGTCGTCGGGGAAGAGTTTCCGGTGGTGCTGGAAGCCGATGGAGCGAATGCCAGCTTTAAGCTACGCATTCGCAAGCCAACATTAACACACAAGCGCACGTTTATTAGCCAGATAGACGGCTCGGTGCAGTACTACGCCGTCAATCCCGCGCAGAAACCCGCTCCCGACAACGCGCTGGTTCTCTCGCTTCACGGGGCCAGCGTCCAGGCACAAGGCCAGGCAGAGGCATATGGGGCTAAAGAGCAGATGACTCTCGCCGCCGCCACCAATCGCCGTCCCTTTGGCTTCGACTGGGAAGACTGGGGCCGCCTCGATGCTTTTGAGGTCTTCGCCGATGCCCAGAAGCGCTACCCACACGACCCCGCGCAGCGCTATCTGACCGGTCACTCGATGGGCGGGCATGGCACCTGGTCCATTGGCTCGCTTTTCCCTGGCCAGTTTGCCGTGATCGGTCCCAGCGCGGGCTGGATCAGCTTTGGAACCTACGGGGGAGCCAACCGGGTCGCCAGCACCAATCCTGTCACGGCCGCCTTTAGCCGCGCCGCCAATCAGTACGACACGCTTCTTTTCAAAGAGAACCTGAAGCAGACCGCAATCTACGTGGTACATGGCGATGCCGATGACAATGTCCCCGTAACTGAGGCGCGGACAATGCGCAAGGAGCTCGAGGCGATCAAGCACCCGCGTGTCCTCTGGCATGAGGAGCCCGGCGCGGGCCACTGGTGGGACAACGACGAGAAAACGCCCGGTGCGGCCTGCGTGGACTGGCCCCCGATGAACCGTCTTTTTGCCGCCTGTCGCCGCGAGGAGTCTCCAGAAACCGCCGCGCTTGTCACGGTCAACCCAGCCGTCAGCGCCACCAATGCTTGGGCAACCCTGGAGCAACAAGAAGTACCGCTGGAGGTCTCGTCGTTCGTGCTTCAGCGCTCGGGCAACAAGGTCGTAGGCACGACTAAAAACGCGGCGCGACTGACAATCGCCCTCACAGGAGTTCGCGAGGTTCTGCTGGACGGACAGACACTCAAGCCTAGCGGGGGCACGCTCACGCTGGAGAAAACCGGCGGGAAGTGGCAGATTGCTCCCAAAGCGCTCCCGGGTACGGCGAAAAGTGCACGCCGCTCCGGGCCGTTTAAGCAGGCCTTTACCCAGCGCTTCGTGCTGGTCTACGGTACCGCAGGCACGCCCGAGGAGAACGCCTGGGGCTACGGCAAAGCCCGCTTCGATGCGGAGCAGTTTCTCTATCGCGGCAACGCTTCTCCAGACCTGCTCCCCGACACAGAGTTCGACGCAAAGCGCGAAAAAGACCGCAGCGTGATTCTCTACGGCAACGCCGATACGAACCGGCTGTGGAAGCAGCTTTTAGGGAAGTGCCCGGTTCAGGTACGCCGTGACGGGATCACGGTTGGCAACAAGGCCCTACGCCAGCCCGATCTTGCCTGCCTCTTTGTCTACCCGCGCCCAGACTCGGCGATGGGGCTCGTCGGCGCGATTGGCGGCACGGGCCTTCCGGGCCTTCGTCTCACCGAGCGAGCTGCCTACTTTACGTCTGGCACCCCCTACCCCGATTGGTGCGTCTTCGGCCCCAAGATTCTTACCGAAGGAATGGGCGGAGTCTTAGAAGCGGGCTTCTTCGACAATGTCTGGACTTTAGCCGCCCCATAAAATAGGGCGTCTACAGTAGCCTACGGCTGCAAAGCCCGTGCCGGGCTATCCATATTCCAGCCCGGCACGGGCTTTGCGGCGGCCCCGCAGGGGCATTTGAATGGCGCTCCGCGCCCGCCATTACAGACGCCGATTTCAATCGGCGGATGGCCAGTGGATGATCTCGATGTGAGTCCCGCCGGGCGCTTCTAAGTAAAACGAGCGGGTTTTGTCGCGGTGGGTCTTGATCTCCTTGCCGTATCTCTGGGCCAGCGCCTCTAGCTCGTCCAGAGACACCCGCCAGGCAAGGTGATTGGGGTGCTGGTCTTTAACCACAAAGGCCAGCCGCGCGCCTCCAGCCTCGACAAAGGCCCAAGTCGCATCTTGGTAGAGTACAACGGCCCCGACATGCGCTTCGTACCAGGCAACCGCCTCGGCGATATCCGGGACGACTTGGGCGACGTGATCAAAAATATAGCTCATAAAATTTACCGAAAGAGCGAGCGCATCAAGAGTGCCCAGGCGTTCTGGCCCCACGGCGTGCTCGCCGCTAAGACGATCACGGGAAAGAGTGCCGAGAGCGTCAGAATGAGAAGCAGCGGCACCGACGAGCGTCGGTTGCTGTAGAGCCGCGAGACCCCCCGCGCATCCACCAAGCGACTCCCGACTTTCAGGCGCACCAGAAACGTGCTCGCCATTCCTCCTCGGCCTTTATCTAAAAAGTCTTCGAGATTCGAGTGCGTGCCGACGGCGACAATTAAGTCAGCACCTTTCTCATAGGCCAGTAACAGCGCCGCGTCCTCACTTGTTCCCGCCATCGGAAAGAGAATGGAGGAGACTCCCAGGGCTTCGACCCGCTCTTTGCCAGGAGCACGGCCATCGGGGTAGGCGTGTACGAGAACTTCTGCCCCACAGCGCAGCGCCGAATCGCTCACGGAGTCCATATCTCCCAAGATGATCGCAGGACGAATCCCCAAGGCTAGCAGGGCATCTGCCGCCCCATCCACGGCGATCATGACCGGCTTCTGATCTCGCAGATAGAAGGTCAGGCGCTCCAGATCCTGTTCGTAGCCCTCGCCGCGCACCACCACGAGCACATGCCTCCCCACAAGATTGGTCTTGAGCTCGGGGAGCTCGCCTGTTTCCAGTAAGAGCGCACGCTCTTCAGGCTTTTCTAGGAACTGTAGAGTGTTCTGGGCAAAGCGCTGAAGCTCTGTGTCTAGATTTTGCCGAGCCGCAGCAAGCTGTTGCTCCAGTAAAGCGGGCACGAGAGCGGTCAGGTGCGCCAAGCGAGAGTCGGCGAGGGTGAGCCGCTCCCCTTCTTTGAGCTCGCTAAAGAGATCTCTTTCTTGAGATTCGTAGAGAGGAATCCCCGCGTCCAGGAGCACACCCGGCCCACGGTTCGGATAGCGGCCGGTCACAAACGGCTGGCAGTTAATCACCGCATAGGGCCGAGCACGTACCAACATCTGCGCCACGACAGCATCGAGGTCAGGATGATCGAGCACCACCAAACAACCCGGAGTCAGTGTCGGCGCAAGCACTTTGGTGCGTCGCCCCAGACGTACCTCAACAAGCAGCATGCCCGCTTTTTCTTTTTCCCGAGTGAACAACTGGCTTCGGATCATTGTCTGAAAACCGATTATATCCCCCACCAGAGTCGGGTACAATAGTGGGGTTTATACCAAACATAAGGAAGACAAAAATGACAAAGCTCACGTTTATCGCAGCCCTGGCTGCCTTCGGAGTTGGCGCCGTCGCCCTCGCACAAGATGCCGCTCCCAAGCCCGCACAGCGTCCCGGTCAGGGACAAGGCCGTAATGTGGTTCAAGTCTGCGCCATGAAAGGCGAGGCTCTCAAGACCCCTGGGAAGGCGGAGTCGGTTGAGTTCAACGGGAAAAAAGTTCTTTTCTGCTGCGCCAACTGCAAAGGTGCGTTCGAGAAGCTCGATGATGCCGCTAAGACCAAGACGGTTACCAAGGCAGGACTAATCAGCCAAAAGCTCACTGCGCTCAAGACGATTGAGCGTGTGGAGAAGCAGCTCAAGGAGCTTGATGGCGTCAAAGAAGTGGTGACAGCGGCTCCGGCAGGCAAGGTCAGCTGCGCCGTGACCGGTGAAGAGATCGAAAGCGCAGCCAAAGCGGCGGGCAAAGTGGAGTACAAAGGCAAGACCTACTACTTCTGCTGCCCTGGCTGCATCAAAAAATTCAACGAGACCCCCGATAAGTTCGTCAAGTAGTACAGAAGAAATAAACCCCGGAGTTTTTGCTCCGGGGCTTTTTTTCGTCAGAACTAAAATAGCTTGGCGTTTGGGTTGAACTCGATCTTAGCATTGCGAGCCATCTCCCCGAGCCACTTTTGTACGGCTTGTGGCTCGTTGAGCTTCGCATTAACTTGCTCTTTTTTGTACTTAGCTTTCTCTGCGGCGCTGATATCAGAGCCTTTTTCGAGAAGCTTGATGATATGCCAGCCAAACTGGCTCTTGATCACGGGGCTAATATCGCCGGGCTTCTGAAGGGCAAAAGCCGCCTTCTCAAAGTCTTGATCGAAGACTCCCTTACCGACCCACGGGAGCTCACCTCCCATCGCACCGCTTCCCTTATCGTCGGAGAACTGCTTAGCAGCCTCGTCAAACTTGAGCTTTCCAGCCTTGATATCCGCAAGAATCTGATCCACACGAACTTTTTGATCTTCTTCTTTCTTCTTAAGCTGCTCCGGCGTCATCGGGGTTGCCTGCTCCGGCGTCGGCCCCAGCGGCTGGGTTGCCAGGAGAATATGAGCAAAGCGCCCCTGTCCCTCACGCCCAGGAACGATCTTGATCAAGAACTTTTCAAAAGACTTTCGGGCAAGCAAGTTTAGGCGTACGGTCTGGGTCACTTCCGCATCCGTTAGACCAAACTCACGCGTGATCTCCGCGAAGGTCATCATCTTGCCACTTTGTGCCATCTGAGCTACGACCTTGGCCTTCTCTTCTTTGACTTTCTCCGCAAGCTCAGAAGCCGTGACACTAACACCCGCTTTTTTGGCTTCCTGCTCAATCACGATCTTCTGAATCATCTCCGGGACAACACGCCGTGCCAGGGTTCCACTAAGCTGTTTCTTAATATCCGATGCCGTGATATTGACCCCATTGTAGCGTGCGATCACACTGGAAGACATCGCAGCAGGCTTGGCAGAGGGCTTGGCCGCAGGCTTTTTGTTGCCTTGGGGGGCAACTGCCAACACCAGGGCAATCGTCATGGTTGAAACTATCATCTCTAAACCTTTCTCCTAAAAAAAGACGCCCCCGCTACCGGTGGTGTTCCGGAGCGGGGGCGCTTATCTCACTTACTCAGTGCTCTCAGAGGGAGCCTCTCCGAGATCACCTCCAAGAAGCTGGCGGGCATCGTCGAGGCCACGCACCGCAACCGGCGCAGGAGCACCGCCACCCAACAGGGAGTCAGGCACCTCAAGCAGGCCAATGGCGCTGCCATCCGCACTGGTCACTTCCAGGGCGCGGTACTGCGCCAGACCGGTACCGGCAGGAATGAGACGCCCAATAATGACGTTCTCCTTCAAGCCGACCAGGTTGTCGCGCTTACCACGCACCGCCGCCTCGGTCAGAACGCGAGTGGTCTTCTGGAAACTCGCCGCCGATAAGAACGACTCGGTGGCAAGTGAGGCTTCCGTGATTCCCAAAAGAACCGGGATAGACGTCGCAGGTTTACCAGGAACACCCGTCTCCTGCTCACTTTTCTCGATCTTGCGGTTGACATCTTCAATATCAAAGCGATCCACGAGCTGGCCATTTAAGTAGTGGCTTTGACCAGGCTCCACCAGCTTACGCTTCTTGAGCATCTGGCGAACGATCACCTCGATATGCTTGTCGTTGATGTCCACACCCTGCTGCTTGTAGACCTTCTGAACCTCGCGCACCAGGTACTCCTGGATCCCACGCAGCCCCTGGAGTCCCAGGACTTTCTGCGGGTCGAGCGGGCCATCGGTCAGGCGGTCACCGGGCTCGATGACATCACCTTCCTTGACCTTGAGCTCACCACGGTAAGGCACGACGATCTCTTTGCGCACCAAGATACTCTCGATACCTGCCTCGCGGATCTTGCGAATATCACGGTCCACGAGCTCTTTACCAACGGGGACGATCTCCTCGTTATTGGAGGGGCTCAGGATCGGCACGGCGACGATCTGGCCGGTCATGGGCTTGTTGTCTTCTCCCACCTTGAGAGGCGAGTGAATCACGACTTTACGCAGACCTTCCATCGGGACGCCCGCAACCGTTCCACCAAACTCGGAGATGATCGCCTGGCCCTTGGGCTTTCGTGCCTCGAAGAGCTCGACAACACGCAGAAGTCCACCGACCTGCTCCTCCGCCACTTTCAGGAGCGCTTGCACCTGACGGGCTTTTTCGCGCTCGCTGCCCTCTTCGGTTCCCAGAGAGATATGACCACTCTGCTGATCTTGGAAGAGCATCTGAAGGTTCTGAGTACGCTGGCGCTTGGTTCCCGCAACTCCCGTAAGAGAGTGAGCGGTCGCAACGCCTCCGGTGTGGAACGTACGCATCGTGAGCTGCGTTCCTGGCTCACCAATGGACTGAGCGGCGATAATTCCTACCGCAACCCCGATCTCCACCAGCTTGCCGATTGCAAGGTCCTTGCCATAACAAGTCGCACAGACTCCCTGACGAGACTCACAGGTGAGCACCGAGCGAAGACCGACCCGCTTCACACCACTGTCTGCAACAAGCTTGGACACCGCAGCCGTGAAGATCTCGTTCTTGGCAATGATCAGCTCACCCGCCTTCTCATGCCCTTCAGGATAGAAAATGTCTTCCAGTGACGTGCGACCTAGCAGACGCTCATGGAGCATCTCGATCACATCGTTACCGTCACGCACTTCCCCGACAAAGATTCCATTCTCCGTGCCACAGTCAATCTCACGGATAATCACGTCTTGGGCGACATCCACGAGGCGACGGGTCAAGTACCCGGCGTCTGCGGTGCGAAGCGCGGTATCGGCCAGTCCCTTGCGGGCTCCGTGGGTTGTCACGAAGTACTCAAGAACCGTCAGACCTTCATGGAAGTTCGACTTTACCGGAAGCGTGTCAATGATGTTGCCAAACGGGTCCGCCATAAGACCACGCATTCCCGAGAGCTGGGAGATCTGCTTTTTAGAGCCACGAGCACCCGAGGTGGTGATGATCGAGATCGGGTTGAACGGCTCAATGGCCTTGACAATCTCATCACCGATCAGGGTCGTCGCATCGGTCCAGAGGGTCAGAACCTTCTGCTTGCGCTCCGCAGGCGAGATGACACCACGGCGGTACTGCGAGTTGGTACGATTGACATCGTCTTCCGTTTTCTTGAGCAGTGCCGCACGGCTTGGCGGTGACTTCATGTCCGTCAGAGAGAACGAGATGCCGCCCTTGGTGGCCCACTTAAAGCCGATCGCCTTGAGATCATCCAGGAACTGGATGGTTCGCTCATGGCCACAGTGCTGATAGACAGACGCAATGGTTGCGGTGATGGTCTTTTTGTCCAACGCCGCATTGACAAAGCGTACTTTCTCGGGGACGATCTCATTGAAGATCAGTCGGCCCGCGGTAATGGCACTCAGGCCCTCACCAGGTCGCAGACGAACGGCAATGTAGTCGTGCAGGTCCAGCAGCCCATTGTCATAGGCCTGAATCGCATCCATCGGGTCGGAGAACGGAGAGTGCTTTGCCCCCAGCATCATCGGAGCGAAGTTATCCGGCGCGGCCTCGATTGCCTTGGCGGTGTCCGCACTGAAATACCGTCCCGCCTTGACCAGAACCTCACCGGTGCTCTTGTCCACGATATCGCGAACCGCGACCACCCGACCGATGTGCTCCTGCATGTTGTCGCTAGGCAGCGTGTCGGTCTGCTTGTCCATCGTCAGGAAGAACGCTCCCAGAACGATGTCCTGCTGTGGCGAGACGATGGGCGAGCCATCGGCAGGCGAGAACAGGTTGTGGGTCGAGAGCATCAGGATGCGCGCTTCCGCCTGCGCCGACGACGACAGCGGGATATGAACCGCCATCTGGTCGCCGTCAAAGTCCGCGTTGAAGGCTTTACAGACCAGCGGGTGCAGCTGGATCGCTTTGCCGTCCACAAGCTTGGGCTCGAAGGCTTGAATTCCGAGGCGGTGTAGGGTGGGAGCACGGTTGAGCATCACGGGATGCTCTTTAATGACTTCCTCCAGCGCATCCCAGACCTCAGGACGCATGCGCTCGATCATGCGCTTGGCGGTCTTGATGTTGCTGGTGAAGCCACGCTCCACGAGAGTCTTCATCACAAACGGCTTAAAGAGCTCCAGTGCCATCTCTTTCGGCAGACCACACTCATGGAGGTGCAAGTCCGGGCCGACCACGATCACGGAGCGACCGGAGTAGTCCACGCGCTTGCCGAGCAGGTTCTTACGGAACCGGCCCTCTTTACCCTTGAGCATGTCCGAGAGAGATTTAAGCGCACGCCCATTGCTTCCCGTTACCGGGCGAGTGCGGCGTCCGTTGTCAATCAGCGCATCCACGGCCTCTTGAAGAAGCCGCTTCTCGTGATTCACAATGCTCTCAGGAGCGCGAATCTCCTGAATCTTCTTCAGACGGTTGTTACGGTTGATGATCCGTCGGTAGAGGTCGTTGAGGTCAGACGTGGCAAAACGTCCCCCATCGAGCTGCACCATTGGGCGAAGCTCTGGCGAGATCACCGGAACCGCATCGAGGATCATCCACTCAGGGCGGCTCTTGGAGTCAATAAAGGCATTGACAACTTCGATACGCTTGATGGCGCGGAGCTTCTTAGGCGGGCTGGTCGTCTCCTCGATCTCTTTTCGAAGCGAGCGCTGAAGCGGCTCCAGCTCGATCTCCATGAGGAGCTTCTTGATCGCCGCCCCCCCCAGACCAGCTTGGATGATGTCTTCCAGGCTCTCGTCTATACGGCGGCTGACCACCTCGATCAAGCGCTCAATCGCGCGCCAGTCGTCCTCGGCCACGAGCATCTTCTTCTCGACCTTGGGCAGGTTCTCCAGACTTGCACGGAGGATCAGCGCCTGCTCTTCGGCGTCTTTTTTCTCCTGGGCAATGCGATCTTCCAGATACTTGTACTTATCGGCAATCTCTTCTTCCGTGTAGTCGACACGCTCAACTTCTAGCTCTTCGCCATCCTCGTTGTACATCGCCTCAGGATTGACCGGGCGGCCCATGGCGATCTCGCGGGCGATCTCCTCGCGCCACTCAACAATAGCCACATCGCGGTCGTCCTCAATCTGCTGGATCTCTTGCTCAACGGCCTGCTTGAACTGCTCCATCCCCGTCAGAATGCGCGACTTGTCAATATCGGTGACAATGTAGCTGGCGAAGTAAAGCACTTTCTCCAGAGGACGCGGTGTCATGTCCAGAAGAAGCGCCAGCGGCGACGGAACGCCTTTCAGATACCAGATATGGCAGACAGGCGAGGCAAGCTCGATGTGGCCCATGCGCTCGCGGCGAACTTTGGAGCGAGTAACCTCAACCCCACAGCGGTCACAGACGACCCCTTTGAACTTGACTTTCTTGTAGCGCCCACAGTGACACTCCCAGTCCTTGGTAGGGCCGAAGATCTTCTCGCAGAAAAGCCCATCACGCTCGGGCTTAAACGTTCGGTAGTTAATGGTCTCAGGTTTCTTGACTTCACCATAAGACCAAGTGCGGATCTGATCGGGGGAAGCGATCCCGATACGAATTTTATCAAATGTACTAGCGTCGGCCATTTTTTCCCTTTCGGAAACAAGGCAGTGCCCTGTGTGCTTTTAGAAACCACACAGGGCCAAACCAACTCTTAGAAAAACAAACTAGCTCAGAAGCAACGAGTCTTCTGACTCCTGCTGACGACGAATCTGCGCACGGCGGCGGCTGGCTTCGTCATCAAGGAAGTCTTCATCCTTGTCCTTCAGATCAATCTCAGCACCGGCAACATCCTCGACCGTCACTTTTAGAGCGAGGCTCTGTAGCTCGTTGACCAGAATCTTAAACGACTCTGGCACACCAGGCTCCAGCATGGGCTCACCCTTGACGATAGACTCGTAGGTTTTCACACGGCCTAAGACATCGTCAGACTTGATGGTAAGAATCTCCTGAAGCGTGTAGGCTGCGCCATACGCCTCTAGGGCCCAGACTTCCATCTCGCCGAAGCGCTGTCCACCGAACTGAGCTTTACCACCGAGGGGCTGCTGAGTCACGAGGCTGTAGGGGCCAGTTGACCGAGCATGGATCTTGTCGTCCACCAGGTGCGAGAGCTTGAGCATGTAGATATTGCCCACGGTCACGGCCATGTTGAACTTCTCACCGGTTCGTCCATCGCGAAGATCCATCTTACAGAGATCCTCGTGGAAGCCCACTCGCCGCCAGACACGCTCCCGGATCTCCTTGATCAGGGCATCGTAGGGGAAGTCAGCAGGAATATTGTCGATGACTTCTGGTCCCATCAGGGTCGAAGAAACGCGCTCCAGAGTCTCGGCATCCAGGTCGCGGAGTGCGGCTTCCAGAGGCCCGAGGAGATCCTCTAGGTTCTGTCCACCCTCACTCACTTCCGGGAAATCCACCGAGAGCTGCAGATCACTCTTAACATAGTGCATCAGCATCTCGCGGCGGCGCTTCTCACCGAAGCGGTTCATCTCACCGAGAATCTCCTCTTCGTTAGACCCCTCAAAGATCGGCTCCACAAACTGGACACCAAACTCACGAGCGGCCAACCCAAGGTGCGTCTCCATGATCTGACCGATGTTCATGCGGCTAGGCACACCCAGCGGGTTGAGCACAATGTCCACCGGAGTACCATCGGGCAGGAACGGCATGTTCTCTTCCGGCATGATCTTAGAGACCACCCCCTTGTTGCCGTGGCGGCCCGCCATCTTGTCGCCTTCCATGATCTTACGCTTCTGGGCGATATAGACACGGACAAGCTTATTGACGCCCGCTTGCAGCTCATCGGGCGTCAGACGCTCCAGCTCACTGCCATCGTAGGGCGACTCCAGCGAGTCGGGCCGCTTGGAGAAGTTGAAGATATTGCCGCTCGCATCTTTGTACTTGTAGCGCGAGAAGACTTTAATGTCAACGATCTTGCCTTTTTCACCGTGTGGAACGCGCAGCGAGACATCGCGGGTCTCTTCGGCTTTTTTGCCAAAGATGGCGATAATCAAGCGCTCTTCCGCCGTCAGCTCCCCTTGGCCCTTGGGGGCAACTTTTCCAATGAGAATATCATCGCTTCGGACTTCTGCTCCAATGCGAATAATCCCCTCTTCGTCTAGGTCTTTGAGAGCATCTTCCCCGACATTGGGAATGTCGCGGGTCATCTCTTCAGGTCCTAGCTTGGTGTCGCGTGCCTCAAGCTCATATTTCTCAATATGAATCGACGTGTAGACATCGTCGCGAACCATACGACGAGAGAGCAAGATAGCATCCTCGTAGTTGTAGCCATTCCAGGGCATAAAGGCGACTAAGACGTTCTGTCCCAGTGCCAGCTCTCCCCCGTCGGTACACGGCCCATCGGCGAGCACTTGCCCCTGCTTGACACGCTGACCCGGCTCGATGATAGGACGCTGCGTGATACAAGTCGCTTGGTTGGAGCGGATCATGTTGAGCAGCCAGTAGCGATCAATCTTGCCCTCACGGGTCTCGATAATGATCTCCTCGCTGGTGACTTTCTTGACCCGACCGCCGCGCTTGGCAACAATGATCGCGCCGGAGTCCAGAGCCGCACGCCGCTCCATTCCCGTCTTGACCAGAGGCGCATCGGGACGAAGTGTCGGAACAGCCTGGCGCTGCATGTTCGCGCCCATCAGAGCACGGTTGGCATCGTCGTTCTCAAGAAACGGAATCAGCGACGTACCAACCGAGACAAGCTGCTGGGGCGAGACATCCATGTACTCCACCTCTTTGGCGGGAACATAGGGATACTCGTGGTTGTGGCGCACCTGCACCAGAGCCGTGGTAAAGCTACCATCTTCGGCGAGGCGAACACTCGCCGGGCAGATATGGTAGTGGTGCTCGTTGTCGGCAGGCAGCCAGTCCAGCTCGCGGCTGACCTTGCCCCCAATGACACGCCGGTACGGGGTCTCGATGAACCCAAACGGATCCACACGAGCGTGCACGGCGAGCGAGCCGATCAGACCAATGTTGGGGCCTTCAGGCGTCTCAATCGGACAGATACGACCGTAGTGCGAGTGGTGGACGTCACGGACTTCCAGCTTGGCGCTCTGACGAGAGAGACCACCGGGTCCAAGAGCCGAGAGACGGCGCTTGTGGGTGAGCTCAGCCAGCGGGTTGGTCTGGTCCATGAACTGCGAGAGCTGCGAGGAGCCAAAGAAGCTCTTGATCGCGGCGCTCACGGGCTTGACCGAGAGCACGACCTGGGGAATGATATTCTCCGCATCGTACTGAGTCATGCGCTCTTTGGCCACTTTCTCCATGCGCAAGAAGCCCATGCGAAGCTGCGAGTAGAGCAGCTCCCCGACAGAGCGAACGCGCTTGTTCTCAAGGTGGTCAATGTCATCGGTCGTGAAGCGCATCTTCGCCTCTTCCGATGCCTCTGCACGGGACGATTCCTGCATCCCGATAAGATACTCAATCACGGCGATCAGATCGTACTTGGTGATATTGCGCACCGAGAGCGGCAGCGAGATGCGCAACTTTTTGTTCAGCTTGTGGCGCCCCACCTTAGCCAGATCATAGCGACGTGTGTCGAAGAACATCGAGTGCAGTAGCGCCTTGGCAGAGTCATCGGTCACAGGGTCGCCGGGACGAATCTTGTGGTAGATATCGTGAAGGGCGCTCTTGCGATCGACGATCTTAGCCTCTTCTAGCTCAAGGCTAGCCCCGATGAAGCGGTGCACTTCCAGCACCTCAACTTCGCGCTCTAAAACCGCCAGCTTCTTCGAGACCTCACGGTCAATTCGGGCGTAGGCCGGGACGATCAGCTTACCCGCCGCGTCGAAGAGATCGGTCGGGGCATAGCGCCACTTCGCTTCCGCATCCACATCCACCTCGGCGAGCTGCTCGCTGGTCACCATGGTGCGAGTGCTGAAGTACTCTAAAAACTGCGCATCGGTTTCGAGATCGAAGCCGGTTAGGAGACACTTGGTCTTGCGAGTACGAACCGCCTGCTCGCCGCCCAGCGCCTTGACAAGCTCACGGTAGTGATCCGCCGTGACATCGGTGCCCTTCTCCAGAAGAACCTCGCCCGTCACTTCGTCAACAATCGTCTCCGCCAGGGTCTTGCCCACGAGCTCACGGAACTCGATGACAAACTCACCCTCCGGGGAAGCGACATCGAAGGCGTGAAGTGCCCGCAGCAGGGTCATGATCGAGAATTTCTTGTTCTGCCCGATGCGCACCGTAATGGCACCCGCATCCGTCTCAATATCTACCCAAGGACCTTCTGAGGGAATCAGAGTCGCAAAGAACTGCCACTCCAGTAAGTTGCTCAGAGAGTCGCGGAAGTAGATACCCGCAGAGCGTGAGAGCTGTGAGACCACGACGCGCTCAGCGCCATTGATCACAAAAGTCCCCTTCGCGGTCATCAAGGGCAGATCGCCCAGATAGACCTCAGACTCGATCACTTCCTGACCAGTACTCGTCAGTCGAACACGCGCCTTAATCGGCACTTCAAAGGTCACATCGCGTGACCTACACTGCTCCAAAGAATGTTTTGGTTCACCTAGAGTGAAGTCCACCAACTCAATGGCGGTTTGACCGGTGAAGTCATAGATGGGAGAAAAAGATCGGAACAGTTCATGCAACCCATCTTCGAGGAACGAGCGAAATGAATCTAGCTGCAGTTCGACGAGATTGGGGATCGGGGCGGCATGCTCGGTACGCTTCGCCTGATGCTGAATTTCCATACGGACTGGAACCCCTCCTAATTCGGGCTTCGTGTGACGAGGTCGGGGTACACAGACCTCGGCTCTCCGAGCCCAAAATGCCACTTATTGGGTCGCTTTCCGCGGCTCCTCCTATTGTGGCACGAATTCTTAATTTACCGCTGTATTATCTACCTGTCAACAGTGTGAGCCTATTTTTTTTCAATTTTTCTTGACGGTGTGAAGAAACAGGGCTATAATCGCCTCACTGCCTCGAACACATTCGGGGCTATTTGTGTTGGTTTAGGAAACGGCTATGGCTGAAGATATCGTCCTGACTGTATCAGGCAAGAAAAAAATCGAAGATGAGCTGGAGCAGCTACGCAGTGTTGAGATGCCTGCGCTTGCGATTCGCATCCGTGAGGCCCGCGACTTAGGGGATCTCTCGGAGAACTTTGACTACCAAGACGCCAAGCGTCAGCAGGGCTTCATTGGAGGCCGAATCGCCGATCTCCAAGCGATGCTAGAGCGCGCGATTCTCGTCCCTGAGAGCGTCCCCGGCAGTGGCATCGTGGGCTTGGGTTCGACGGTTCATGTCCGCGATACAGAGTTCGCGGAGGAGATCACGTATAGGCTCGTGGGCTCCTACGAAGCAGACCCCGCCAACGACCTCATCTCCGCCGCCTCGCCCGTAGGAGCCGCACTGATGGGTAAGAAGGTCGGGGAGAGTGTCGCGGTGACCACGCCTGGCGGGACGATGACCCTGGAGATTCTCAGCGTCGAGTAGCCCTCCTCCCCCAGCCCCCTCCTCCCAATCCTGGGAGGAGGGGGAGTAATGGTCAGAGTTTTGATTACGATGCGTGTTCTGTTTATCTGCCTGGGAAATATCTGCCGCTCCCCGATGGCGGAGGCGATCTTTCGGCACAAAGTTGAGCAAGCGGGGCTAGAGACACGGATTCTATGCGACTCGGCAGGGACGGGCGGCTGGCACGCAGGCGAGCTGCCGCATAGAGGCACGCAGCAGATTCTTCAACAGCACGGGATTGACTTCTCCAGCATCCGCGCTCGTCAGCTTACCCGCGCCGATCTTGGTGCTTTTGATTATCTCCTGACCATGGACAGCGCCAACCTGCGCGATGTCCGCCGACTGGGGGAACCTGTCGGCACGCTGCGCCCTGTGCTTGAGTTCGCTCCCGCGTTGGGCTACACCGAAGTGCCCGATCCCTGGTACGACGGCAACTTTGCCCTTACCTATCAGCTCCTCGATGCTGCCTGCGACGGCTTGCTAGACCACTTCAGGTACACTCTCGGGGATGGATCGTATCGAGAACCTCTCGCTCCGTGACCTGCGCCTGCTGGTGACCCTAGCCGAGCGTCGGCACTTCGCTCGCACGGCCGAAGAGTTTGGGCTGAGCCAAGCGACTCTCTCTGCAATCGTGAAGAAGATCGAGGCGGCCTTTGGCGTCCCCCTCTTTATCCGCACCAGCCGCAGTGTCTCGCTTACCCCCGAGGGCGAGAGCGTGGTGCGCCAGGCGCTGATTGTTCTAGACGAGTCCCTGATCCTCGCACAGACATTTCAGTCGGCGAGTGCCCCGCTCTGTGGCCGTTTTCGCCTCGGGGCGTTTCCGACCCTTGCGCCCTATCTCTTCCCGCTGATCTTGCAGCCCCTCCAAGCCGCCTACCCCAAGCTCCAGCTCGTACTCACCGAAGCGCTCACCGAGGAGCTTCTGCGTCAGCTCCGCGCCCGGCAGCTCGATGGCGTGCTGCTCGCCCTTCCTCAGGACGAGAGCGACCTAGCCGTCTACCCGCTCTTTCGAGAGCCGTTCTGCCTTGCGGTGAGCCACCAGCACGCACTGGCGCAGAAAACTGCGCTAACCGTGGCCGATGTCCCGCTCGACGAAATGCTCCTTCTGGAGCCAGGCCACTGCCTACGCGACCAAGTGCTCGCGGCGTGTGGAACGGCATTTCTGGCCCACAAGCGCATCGTCCACGCCGCCGGGCTAGAGACACAGCGTGCCCTCGTGGCCGCCCAGCTCGGAATCGCGATCCTTCCCGCGCTCGCCACTCGCAAGCCCGACGACTCCGTGTGCGTCCTGCCCTTTGTTTCCCCCAAGCCCGGTCGCGATATTGGCCTCGTGATCCGAAAAACCAGCCAAGACGACCGCGATGCCCAAAGCCTCGTCGCCTTCCTACGCCACCTCCCCGAGACGCAGCCATTGATCGAAAAATCCGAAGCTTAACATCGGTGAAACCGGGTTGATCCTGCCCTCACTCGCGGAGATAATGGGAGCATGTCAAACCCTATCAATCACGATGTTGAGAGCCCCGAGGGCGATAGCGCTCCAACCAGTAGCCGCCGGAACTTTCTGGCTGCGCTAGGCTGCACGCTAGCCTCCGGTGCCGTTGCGTCCACTGCGGCTGCCTTCCCTGGTGTGCCTACGGATCTTCTCGCTCCAGAGAAGCCCACCGAGAGTGTGCCTACGATCCCCAGCACCGTGGGCAAGTGCCCATTTCATGCCGAAGCTGAAACAGCGCCAGAGCAGCAGGCCGTGGCGGGGCGTGGGATGCAGAACCGGGACTGGTGGCCCGATCAGCTTCGCCTGAATATCCTGCGCCAGCACACCTCAGCCTCCAACCCGATGGACGAGAAGTTCGACTATGCCGCCGAGTTTAAGACGCTGGATCTGAAGGCCGTGAAGAAGGACATCTTCGCGCTCATGACCTCGTCGCAGGACTGGTGGCCCGCTGACTATGGGCACTACGGCCCATTTTTTATCCGCATGGCCTGGCACAGCGCTGGAACCTACCGAATCGCCGATGGTCGTGGCGGGGCGGGTTTTGGCACGCTGCGCTTCGCGCCGCTCAATAGCTGGCCCGACAACGCAAACCTCGATAAGGCACGTGCGCTTCTCTGGCCGATCAAGAAGAAATATGGCAAGAAGCTCTCCTGGGCGGACTTGATGATTCTGACGGGCAACTGCGCTCTGGAGTCGGCGGGGCTCAAGACCTTTGGGTTTGCCGGAGGACGCGAAGATGTCTGGGAGTCGTCGGAGGACATCTACTGGGGCGCGGAGACGGAGTGGCTGGGCGACAAGCGCTACACGGGAGATCGTCAGCTCGAGAACCCGCTGGGTGCCGTTCAGATGGGCCTGATCTATGTCAATCCCCAAGGCCCCAACGGCAACCCCGACCCGCTGGCCGCCGCTCGTGACATCCGTGAGACGTTTGGCCGCATGGCCATGAACGACGAAGAGACCGTCGCGCTGATCGCAGGAGGACACACGCTAGGAAAAGCACACGGCGCGGCCAATCCTGACAAGTACGTGGGACGTGAGCCTGCCGCCGCGAGCATTGAGGAGCAGGGACGAGGCTGGACGAGCACCTACGGCAAGGGCTGTGGCGCAGACACCATTACCTCAGGGCTGGAAGGCGCCTGGACCTCAACACCGACCAAGTGGAGCAACAACTACTTTGAGAACCTCTTTGGCTTCGAGTGGGAGCTGACTAAGAGCCCGGCGGGAGCCCAGCAGTGGAAGCCCAAGGGCAACGGCGGCGCAGGCACCGTCCCCGATGCCTACGATTCTTCCAAGAGCCACGCCCCGATGATGTTTACTACGGACCTTGCCTTGCGCTTTGATCCGGCCTACGAGAAAATCTCGCGACGCTTCCTGGCCAATCCCCAAGCCTTCAACGACGCTTTCGCCCGTGCCTGGTTCAAATTAACGCACCGTGACATGGGTCCGATTGCCCGCTACCTTGGCTCAGAAGTTCCCAAAGAGGTTCTGATCTGGCAAGACCCACTCCCGGCAGCAACCGGCAAGCGTCTTGACAACAGAGACATTGCGGCGCTGAAGTCCAAGATCCTGAGCTCCGGCCTCAGCGTCTCCGAGCTAGTCGCAACGGCATGGGCCTCAGCGGCGACCTTCCGTGGCTCGGATAAGCGCGGCGGTGCCAACGGGGCACGTATCCGCCTCGCACCGCAGAAAAACTGGGAGGCCAACCAGCCTGCACAGACTGCCAAGGTGATTGGTGTCCTCGAAGGTATCCAGAAGTCGTTTGGCAAGCCTGTCTCGCTCGCCGATCTCATCGTGCTAGGAGGCTGCGTCGGAGTCGAGAAGGCGGCGAAGAACGCGGGAGTGACGGTAAAAGTGCCGTTCACACCAGGCCGTACTGATGCCTCGCAGGAGCAGACCGATGTGGCGTCGTTTGCCGTGCTGGAGCCGACCGCCGATGGCTTCCGCAACTACCTCAACCCGATGCACACGGCAAAGGCAGAAGATCTCCTCGTGGATAAGGCCCAGCTCCTGACCCTGACCGCCCCTGAGATGACGGTGCTTGTCGGTGGTCTCCGGGTGCTCAAAGCAGGCTCGTCGAAGCACGGAGTCTTTACCCAGCGCCCTGAGGCTCTGACCAACGACTTCTTCGTCAACCTGCTCGACCTAGGCACCACTTGGAAGCCGACCTCCGAGGCCAAGCAGACCTTTGAGGGTGTTGATCGCAAGACGGGCGCGGTCAAGTGGACCGGCACCCGTGTGGACCTCATCTTTGGCTCCAACTCCGAGCTGCGGGCAATCGGGGAGGTCTATGCCAGCGAAGACGGGCAAGAGAAGTTTGTGAAAGACTTCGTCAGCGCGTGGAACAAGGTCATGAACCTCGACCGCTTCGATATCGCCTAGATCCCGCCCGTTGGAGGGGCGGGACTGGAGAGCCTTCGGCTGCAAAGGCCGTTCCGGCCATCCCGAGTTTACTCGGGATCATGGGCGGCACGCCCTTCGTAGCCTAAGGCTCTCTGGCCATGCCGTTCCAATCGGCGTGGTCTCTAATCGAGGGGACTCCAAGCGAGTATAATTGCCACATGGAACTATTTGAGAAGCCTTGTGGAGTTGAGACACGCTGGGCGAGCTTTGAGAACCCAACGGCGGAGCGGGGTGCTGGTGGGCAGGAGAACCGCGGCGCAAAAGGTCATGCCTTTGACTCTTTAGAGCCCGGCGAGACCAAGACACTTCTTGAGGTAACGGGCAGCGGGACGATCACGCGAGTCTGGATGACCGTCTCAGACCGCAGTCCCGAGATGCTGAGAGCAGTTCGGCTAGAGATGTTCTGGGATGGAGAAGCCACGCCTGCGGTCTCGGTGCCTCTGGGGGATTTCTTTGGCATTGGACTTGGGCGCACAGTAGCGTTCGAGTGCGCTCTTTTCTCTAGCCCCGAGGGACGTAGCTTCAATGCCTTTGTTCCGATGCCGTTTCGAAGCGCGGCGCGGGTGACGATCACCAACACCTCCAAGACGCGTCTCTCGCATCTTTTCTACGATATTGATTTGTTGCTTGGGGTGACACACACGGCGGAGATGCTCTACTTTCACGCGCAGTTTCGCCAAGAGTCGCCCAATGTACTTGGAGAAGACTTTGTGATTCTCCCTAAAGTGTCAGGCAATGGGCGCTTTCTGGGCTGCAACCTAGGGGTGATCGCCGACGAGCGCTACGAGGGGGCATGGTGGGGGGAAGGTGAGGTAAAAGTATGGATCGGGGACGAGCCCTTCCCGACTCTTTGTGGCACCGGTACTGAGGACTACATTGGCACAGGCTGGGGACAGGGAGCCTATGCCCAGCGCACCCAAGGCTGCCCTATCGCCGAAAGCTCCAATCGGCAGTGGGCCTTCTACCGCTACCACGTAGACGATCCGATCTACTTCGACGGAAGCTGTAGAGTCGCGATTCAGACCATTGGCGGGACGGAAAAGGCAAAGGTGATGGGGCTACAGACTAACGGGACTCCCCTGATTCCGGTGAGCATTGACACCGGCCAGCTCGAGGGGTTTCTCAAGCTGATGGAGCTCCCTCAGCCTGTTGCACTTGCCGACCAGCCCAATGGCTGGTGTAACTTCTGGCGGCAAGATGACTGGTCAGCAACCGCCTACTATTATCTGGATAGCCCAACGTGAGCCAGCGCCCGTGAGAGAGTGGGGAGAAGCTGATGGGGCTCTGCCGCTTCCAGTCGATGAAGAAGCTGACGTGCAGTCTCGTTGTGAGAATGCTCTGAGAGCAGTGCGCGTAAAAGTCCGGATTCCTGAGGGGAAAGAAGTAGGCAAAGAGCCGAATCTTTTGTCTCATGCATGGTTTTGTGTCCCTAAAAGTAAAAGAATGCGGCGGGATAACGGCTAGCCAAGCCCCCGCCGCATGTGATCACTACTCTCCTCAATATTGAAGACGTCGCTTTATTCACCGAACGAGTCGAGTATCTCACCCTCGGTGTTACCAGAGACGTTACCAGCACGGCAGGATTTTTGTTACCGATGCCGAATTTAGTTGCGAATGGACTTGACATTGCGGCTCTTTGGGACAATGGAGCTACGTGTGGAGGGCGATTTCTTACCCCACGGCCCACGTCACCTCGCCGGTGAAAAGCTCCTGGCTCTTCTTGCACTTCAGGGTCCACAGTCTCGCGCCCGGCTGGCTGCCACTCTCTGGCCCGAAGTCACGGAGTCGCAGGGACGCTTTTACCTTCGTCGCAGCCTCATGGAGCTCAAACAACGCCTCGCCCATGTTGCAGATGCACTGACGGAGACAGCAGGCACTCTGGCGCTGGCACTCCCCCAAACCGCCTGTGATCTCTGGGGCTTTGATCACGCGCTTCAACAGAGTGACGATACGACAGCCGTCTCTCTCTACCGGGGGCCACTTCTCACGGACTGGGACGATGACTGGATCCAGACCGAGCGCATGCAGCGTGAGCAAGAGTTTTTAGGGGCTCTGGAGCGCCTTGCACGATCCGCCACGACATTGCAGGACGCTATTATCGCGCTTAAACGCCTTATTGCCCTTGACCCTGCCCGCGAGTCGGCTTGGAGCGCTCTGATGGAGGCACAGGCACGGCGCGGCGACCCTGCCACACTGATGCAGACCTACCGAGATCTACGACTCTGGCTCAGCGAGAACCTCCGTATCCTTCCCACACCCGAGACCACAGCGCTTTATGAGCAGCTTCTCGCCGAAGCGCGTCGCGCCCCCCCCCCTAAAATTGCCTTCCCCACACGCAGCCGCTTGCCTCTCACTCCCACCGCACTCATAGGCCGCCACGACGCGCTGGAGCAGCTACAGGCTCGCTTCGAGGAAACACGTCTTCTTACTTTAGTGGGCACGGGTGGTGTCGGTAAGACCCGCCTCGCCCTCGCCACCCTAGAGAGCCTCCAAGACGACCCACGATTTTCGGATGGCATCGCTTGGGTAGACCTAGCGGCTCTCAGTGACCCTAGCCTCGTGCGAGCCCGTATTGCTACCGCGCTTGAGCTCTCGGAGACGGCAGAGCTGGCCACGCTACTTGCCAACCGAAAGCTCTTGCTTGCGCTCGACAACTGTGAGCACCTGCTGGATGCCATCGCCGATGAGGTAGATACGCTCCTGACTGCCTGTCCAACGCTCTTCTTTCTCGCCACCAGCCGCGAGCCGCTGGGGCTCTCCAGTGAGACCATCTGGCGTGTTCCTGCCCTCGCCGAAGACGAGTCGTTTCAGCTTTTCCAGGCCCGTGCTCAGAAAGTCCTTCCTGGCTGGCAGCTCACAGAGCAAAATCGCCCTCTGGTGCGCCAGCTCTGCCAGCGCTTAGATGACCTGCCCTTAGCGATTGAGCTTGCGGCGGCGCGCCTCGGGTCGCTTCCCCTCTCGGAGCTAGTGCGCCGTCTAGATGCACGCTTTGATCTTCTCACGGGAGGCAGTCGCACCATGCTGCGCCGCCAGCAGACCCTACGCGCCGCAATGGACTGGAGCTGGGAGCTTCTCACGAAGGACGAGCAGACGGCACTGCGCCAGCTTGCCATCTTCATTAGTCCTTTTTCCCTGGATGCGGGCGAAGTGGCCTGCCCCGAGGGCCTGACTCAGCTTCCCGCACTGGTCTCCAAGTCGCTCATTGCCTTTTCTCCGGAACACGACTCCTATCGCCTTCTCGAAACCGTTCGAGAGTATGTCATGGAGCAAGAACTCGGGGATGCAGGCCGTGCGGCTCGTCAGCGCTACTTGCAGTATATTTCAAACCAAGCCAAACAAGCGGTCGCCGAGTACTTTGGCCCGAACCGGCACTACTGGCACCAGCGCCTCGAAGCCGCCCACGACAATATCCGTCTTATCCTGAGTGATGCCGTCCAATCCCACCCTGAGCTTGCGCTGGAGCTCGCCGGAAACCTCTGGCTTTTCTGGCGGGAGCAAGGCTACCGGCTAGAAGGGCTCAGAACGCTCCGTCAGCTTTTAGAGAGTGGCACTGCATTTCCCGAAGCACTTCAGGGACGGGCTTGGCTCGGGGCAGGGATATTGGCCTATGAGACGGCAGACTACGACACGACCTATCACGCCTTAAACGAGGCTCTACAGCGGGCACAACGCCACCAAGATGGCTGGGCTGAGGGTGAGGCCCTACGCGTCTTGGGCCTAGCTCACTGGAACCAAGGCCACTCCGATCAGGCACGCGATCTCTACCTGCAAAGCCAAGCGTGTTTTGTGCGCTGTCAGCACAAAGGCGGACAGGCATCGGTTCTGGCAAGCTTGGGACACTTGGCGTGGAACCTGGGGCAGCTCCAAGAATCCAGCGCGTACAATCGCCAGAGCCGTGCACTCTTTCAGGAGCTAGGTGACGAAGCGGGGCTGGCAGAGATCAACGCGAACCTGGGACTCATTGCCCGCAGCCTTGATGACTACTCAGCGGCGCGGCGCTACATGAACGAGGCCCTAGAGGCACGGCGACGGCTCGGAATGCGCGGCGGAGTCGCCGCAGTCGTTCATCAGCTTGGGGTACTCTCTTACCTGGAAGCCCGCTATAACGAAGCCATCCCGTACTTAAAAGAAAGTGCACAGCACTGGCGTGAGCTGGGCGATCCCGGCTGGCTAGCCCTCTCTCTCTACTACCTGGGCCTCGTCCAGAAAGCACAGCGAGCGTTTCCTGAGGCGATTTGCTCTCTGAGTGAGTCGCTCCAGCTCCGCCGCCAACAAAAGGCAAAGCGCTCCATCGCGGGGCTTCAGTACGCTCTCGGAGCCATCTGGCTAGAACAAAAACAGTACGATGATGCCATCCCAGCCCTGCACGAGAGCGCACGGCTTCGGCTGGAGATCGGCCTACCTGTCTTCTGTGGCGAGTCCCTGGATGTTTTAGCGTGCCTGCACGCCCGCCAAGGCAAGGCAGCTCTCGCCGTTCCGTACTTGAGCTACGCCGCAAAGCTCCGCGAAGGCAAGGACGAAGTCGAGGACAAGCACCCACACCGCGACGAAGCCACTCGCAGGACAAAAGAAGCACTCCCCGAGTCCTCGTGGCAGCAGCTCTGGGAGCAAGGAGCCGCTTTAGACTCCCTAGACGCTCTGCTCAGTCTCTAGCGCTTACCTCCACCAAGAAAGCTGGCGAAGAGTTTGACCATTGGGTCGTTCTCGTTGTCGGCGATATAGCCGATAAAGGCGATAGACATCTCGTCGGTGGTGGCTTCTCCCCAGGCGACATTTTGCGGGGGATTGTTGGGCTGGCGCGGGTTAGCAGCGGAGTTGTCGTAGCGTGCACGGAGCGTGAGCTGGGTTCCCTTGGGCAGCGAGACAAAGTCTTTGTAGTTGTAGGTGTCCTGCCAGTTAAAGTCCCAGTCATTGATCTGGATCAGGGGCAGCTTCTTCCCGCCCGGCAGGGTCGCCTCGATCCCAATCTCGCGTCCCAGTAAGTGCATGTGTGGAATCACAAAGATCGCCTTGGCATCAAAGGGCATGGGAAAGCTCGATGAGGTCTTGTAGTTGGCCTCACCGGCGGGAATACTCAGCGGCGCAATCAGCGGCAGGATTCCCAGGCGCTTGGTGATAGGCTTCTTGGCAAAGTAGATCCCCACTTGCGTCAAATCCTCTTCGGGCTTACCATTGGAGTGGTAGTGCACCTGCATGACCAAGTCGCTTCCCTTGGGCAGAGACCGCGCGATGCCATCGGGGAGAAAGTAGGGCAGCTTTCCGGGAGCCCAGCCATCGAGCTCACCACTGGGCAGAAAACCGGGTCCGCCAAAGCTGGTGTAGCCCGGCCCCGCCTCGGCTTCGTCCATCTTACGAGCACGGCCTTGTGTGTCGAGGTAGCCAATCACGTGGTGTACCACGGCTTTATTGCCCGCCCGGTACTCCACGGCCACAACTTCTTTATCCTCGGTCACCCCGGTGGGAATCACAAAACAGCGGTAGACATCCGCCCCCGACGGCGCGACTTGGTAGCTCTGTGGCATCTTGAGGATGAGATCGGGCTCCCCGAGGGTCCAGCCCTTGGCAAACTTGGGAGGAGCGGGTGCTTTGGAGAGCTCTCCCGCCGGAGTCCCTGATTCCGCCCAGAGCGAGATAAGCTGAATCTGCGCCTCGGAGAGCTTGCGTACGCCCGCAAACTCCCCGTGCCCATCAACGGGCTTCCAGGGTGGCATCACGCGCTTCTGGGAGACTTGTGCGATATTGGCCGCAACACGCTTGGCGCTGGCGTAGCTATCGAGAGCCATCGGGCCGATCTCGCCCGCACGATGGCACGAGACACAGTTGGCATTGAGAATGGGGGCGATATGCTCGGCATAGGTAACCTGAGCCCGCTGGCCACCACGCGCTGGGGAAAGCGGCTCGATCGTACAGCCAACGGCTTCGGTCTTGGTAACTTTGATCGGCTTGCTCGCCAGAGTCGCGTTCAGCGCATCGGCGAGCTCGTGGTGCAGCGGCGCAGCGCCACGTGGCTTAGCCTGACCCGCTCCCCCATCGTCGCTGATGCGGCCCTGGTAGAGCACCTTGCCCTCTGCATTGAGCACAAACGCATGCGGCGTGACTTTTGCACCCAGAGAAGCTTTGATCGCTTGATTGGAGTCAAGTAGCACCGTGGCATCGCTCAGGCCATACTTCTTTGCATGTGTCATAGCCTCCGCCTGATCGCCGGGGTTGCTGTAGACAAGAACAAGCTGCCCACCACGGGCTCTCGCCGACTTTGCCAGCGCTGCCAGCTCCGGCGCGTGACGATTCGCAATCGGGCAGGAGACGCCCGTAAAGACCACGGCTGTGGCACGCTTCCCGGCGTAGGGAATCGAAGCAGTTGCCCGTCGCCCGACTGGCTTTGTTGCATCGGCGAGCACCGTGCCGCCCCAGAGCACCAGCGAGGCGCTTAGCATCCAAACGAAACGATTTTTCACGATAAATTTTACCATTCTCACGATCAATCTTGAAAGAACACGCTGGCGGAGAGTGACGCTAGCACCGCACGGCCTCGAAACACACCAAGGCTCTGAATTCCCGCCCGCTGATGATCCACTGCCTTCTTCCACAACCCTGGCGGAAGCGTGAAAGTTCCCGGCTTCTTGCTGCCATGGAGCACCACCAGCACCTGCTGCCAGGAGTCCCCCACCCGCCCTCCGTTGAGCCGAAATGCCGCCCCACTGGCATGGGGAAGAAAGGTCAGGGTGCGCTTGACCTGCTCCGCCGTGCTCAGACGAAAGGCGGGGTGAGCGCGTCGTAACCGAATCAGCCCTGCCATGTAGGCACGAACGTCCTCAAACTCTGCGCCTCGTCGCCAGTCAAACTGATTGGCCCTATCCCCCGCGTTGTAGGAGTTTGGATTCCCGCCCTTGGTGCGCCCCAGCTCCACACCGCCTTCCAGAAACGGAATGCCCTGCGCCAGCAGCACGCTCGCGTGGGCGAGCTTGACCGCCGCGTGGTGAAGCTCTGGCTCACGGGGAAGGCTGAGGGCAACTTTATCCCAGAACGTCGCATTGTCGTGGGCAGAGACATAGTTGACCGTCTCAGTGGGAGAAGCCGCAAAGTCCGAGAGCGAGCCGCCCAGAAGCGACTCCAGCGTGGCGGCAGCGGTCTTGCCTCCCAGCGCAAAGCCGGGCTGAGAGCCATCTAGGTCGCCGCGCAGGGCATTGCGAAAGTGGTCGTTGAAGACCGCCACCGCGAGTCCTTTTTGGTCGCCTTTCCCAAAACGCAGGGGGCCACCCCCCGTCCAAGGCTCGCCGTAGATCACCGCGGAAGGGTTCTGGCGTCGAATCTCCTGGCAAAGCTCCGCGACAGTTGCTTTGGTAAACATGCCGAGCAAGTCAAACCGAAACCCATCTATCTTGAACTCCCGGCTCCAGTAGGCCAGGCTCTCACGGACAAACTTCCGCACCATGGGCCGCTCATCGTGGAGGGCATTGCCAACCCCGGACTCATTGAGAAGCTCGCCTTTGTCGTTGCTACGGAAGTAGTAGTAAGGGACACTCTCCCAGAACGCCGAGAGTGCCCCCTGGCTGGGAACCGTGTGGTTGTAGACCACGTCCATCACCACCCCGATTCCGCGTGTGTGGAGCGCTTGCACCAGCTGCTTCACTTCCCGCAAGTGACCAATCGGATCGCCGTGTGGCCGCGTGGCGTATTGCTCCTCAGGGACATTAAACAGCGATGTCTCGTAGCCCCAGTTGTAGTTTTCCGAGTGGGCAGCGTTGAAGTCCTGGAAAGGCAAGAGATGCACGTGGGTGATCCCGAGCTGTGCCAGATAGTCTACTTTCTGTGTGAGTCCCAGATACTTACCGCGCCACTCCGGGCGGACGCCGCTGGAGGGATGGATGGTAAAGTCGCGCAGGTGCAGCTCGTAGAGAACCGCATCGGTGGGTTTCTTGCCCACGAAAGGCCGAGGCGCAGGCCAGCCCGGCGGGTTGGTGCGCGAGAGATCTACGACAATCGAGCGCGACGAGTCGGCAGTGGCCGCAACCCCGTAGAGATCGGCGGCGCGGCGCTTCTGGCCGTAGGAAACCAGCTCGAAGTGGTAGGGCGCGCCATGCCAGTCACCTAGCGCCGCGACCTGCCAGACCCCGGAGCCGCCCCGCACCATCGGGAGGCGCTGGGTGCCTAGGATCAGAGTCACTTGCGTTGCCACCGGGCTCCAGAGCTTGAAGACGGTCTGGGTACGACTCCAGCGTGCTCCCAAGTCCGACGGAGCATAGTAAAACAAAGGATCGGAGAGCGCCTCGCGGATATAGACCGTGCGCCAGGGCTGGGCCTGAAATTGAACCTGAAGAGGCTGTAGGATCTCACCTGCTGTCAGCTTCCGTGCGAGCGTGAGGCGAAACGACTGGTAGCTCATGTCGTCGGTGTGGGCTTGTGGAGGAGCAGGAAGGGACATTGGGGGCGGCACATCGCGAGAGTTCTCGACAGAGTTCTTGAGTGTCTTTTTCGAAAAATCGGCTACAAAGCGCACCAGGGTCGGCTTTTTAAGAACCAACATGAGGTTTGCGCCACCGGGCGTAAAGTCCATGCCATAGTTCTCGTCCCAGGTGCCGCCTCGGGTGAGCTTGTAGGCGTGCGAGCCTGCGGGGAGCTTGACAACCAGCTCAAAGCGCCCGTCACTCAGGCGCGTCAGTTGCGTCTCTTTACCGCTCGGGTTCCACTCCTGCCCACCAAGAGACTTCTGAAATGTCCCGGCCAGAACCACGCGGCCAGGGTCTGGCTTCACGGGAGCTCTCTCGCCACCTTTCACCGCAACGACGGCAAGAGGCTGCCCGGCGAGACGCACTCGAAACTGGCCCTCAAGTGCCTTGGGCGAGGCGCTCTTAGGCAACCAGAGACAGACTTCATCAAGAGCATCGAGAAACGCAGGAAGATCCGTGGCAAGTGGCTGACGTAGCATGTTGCGCATTTTACCCCTTGCGTGTATCCTGCCGCTCAGAGGCACTATGAAAAACTCACTTTTCTTCGGTCTGAGCTTGCTCGGAGGGGTCGCATCGCTTTTTGTCCTATCCGCTCCCGTGCTGGCACAGGCTCCCAAGGAGCACCCCAACGTGCTCTTTATCGCGGTGGATGATCTCCGGCCCGAGCTGGGCTGTTACGGCAACACGGTCATCAAGTCGCCCAACATAGATCGTCTTGCCAAATCGGGCATGGTTTTCCAGCAGGCCTACTGCCAGCAAGCGGTGTGTTCGCCCTCGCGCAGCTCACTTCTCACGGGACGACGGCCCGACGCCACAAAAGTATGGGACTTGGTGACACACTTCCGCACCGCCCTCCCTGATGTGGTCACTCTGCCACAGTACTTTAAGAACAATGGCTACCATGCCGCAGGGCTGGGCAAGATCTACCACGGCGGCTACGACGATGCGCCATCGTGGAGCGTCCCGCACTGGACGCCCAAGACAAAAGAGCTGGAGACCACCAAGAGCCACGCCTACCTGGCCACCGACAAGCCCGAAGAAGCCCTCCCCGATGGAGCCGTGGCCGCTGAGGCGATCTCCCGACTCAAGGGCTATAAAAAATCGGGGCAGCCTTTCTTTCTCGCCGTTGGGTTTGTCAAGCCGCACCTGCCCTTTGTCTCCCCCAAAAAGTACTGGGATCTCTACGATCCCGCCAAGATCCCCGAGGGCGATAGCGACACGCTCCCCGAGGGTGCCCCAAAATTTGCGGGCCACGACAACGGCGAGCTTCACGGCTACGGCAATATTCCCGCCGGCAACCCCCTCTCCCCCACCATCTCCCGTGAGCTACGCCACGGCTACTACGCCGCCATTAGCTACATGGACGCCCAAGTCGGAAAGCTCCTCGACACGCTCAAGGCCGAGGGGCTCGATAAAAACACGATTATTGTCCTCTGGGGCGACCATGGCTGGCAGCTAGGCGACCATGGACTCTGGCACAAGCACACCAACTTCGAGCGCGCCACCCACGCTCCGCTGATTTTCAGTGCTCCGGGGATGACCCAAGCGGGCAAGACCACCCCGGCTCTGGCGGAGTTTGTGGATATCTACCCCACCCTAGCCGACCTAGCGGGACTGACGAAGCCGACGGGCCTGGATGGCAAGAGCCTCAAGCCCGTCCTTGATAACCCCAGTGCCCGTGTCCGAAAAGTGGCGATCAGCCAGTACCCACGCAGTGCCGAGGGCAAGCCGGTGATGGGCTACAGCGCCCGCGACACCCGCTGGCGCTTAACACTCTGGCGGGATCGCACAAGCGGCGCGACGGTCGCGACGGAGCTCTATGACGAGAAAAACGACCCGAAAGAGAGCGTCAATGTGGCCGCCAAGCCCGAGAACGCCGCTGTGATCGCGGAGCTGACCAAGGAGCTTGATGCGGCCTACGCGGGCTTGGGTGCCCCCGTTCCCACCACCAAGAACGCCAAGACACCGCAAAAAGCCGCATCGGATCGGGTGGCGCTCTTCAACCGGAAAGATACCAACAAGGACGACCAGCTGACCTACGACGAGTTCATGGCCAACCAAGCCGACCCAGAGCAAGCAAAAGAGCGCTTTAAGAAGTTCGATACCAACAACGATGGGAAGCTGAGCCGCGATGAGTTTATCAAACAAGGGAAGTAGGCAAGCCACCCAGCCCAGCATTATCCTGATCTACACCGACGACCTAGGCTTTGGTGATGTGGGTTGCTACGGCGCAAGATCCGTCAAGACGCCAAATATTGACCGTATTGCCCGTGAGGGACTGCGCTTTACCGATGCCCACGCGCCGTCGGCGACGTGCACGCCGTCGCGCTACGCCTTGCTCACGGGGGAGTACGCCTGGCGCAAGCCGGGCACGGGGGTGCTCCCTGGCAATGCGGCGCTGATTGTTGAGCCGGGCCGCACGACCGTGGCGTCGGTGCTCCAGAAAGCGGGCTATGCCACGGGGATTGTCGGAAAGTGGCACCTGGGCCTCGGCGCGACCGGCGGGCCGGACTGGAACGAGCGGATCGCCCCTGGCCCGAATCAAGTCGGCTTTGGCTATCACTTCCTCATGGCCGCGACCGGTGACCGCGTCCCGTGTGTCTATATCGAGAACGAGCAGGTGGTCGGCCTGACCAAGACCGACCCGATCCAAGTGCGCTACACCAAGGAAAACTACGAGGGTGAGCTCGACGGCGTCCGAGATCGCGCGGGCCTGCAGGTGGACTGGAGCCAGGGGCACAATCAAGCTGTGGTCAATGGGATCGGGCGGATCGGCTACATGAAGGGCGGCAAGTCCGCACGCTGGATCGACGAAGACATGGCGGATGTGTTTACGAAAAAAGCCGTCGCGTTCATCGAGAACAACAAAGCCCGCCCATTCTTTCTCTCCTTCAATACCCACGATATCCATGTCCCCAGAGTTCCCCACCAGCGCTTTGTCGGCAAGACCTCGATGGGCCCACGCGGCGATGCCATTGCCGAGCTAGACTGGTGCGTCGGGGAGCTTCTGAAGACACTCGACAAGCTCAAGCTCACCAAAAACACGCTCATCCTCTTTTCCAGCGACAACGGCCCCGTGCTCGACGATGGCTACAAAGATGGTGCGGTGGAAAAACTAGGCGACCACAAGCCCGCGGGGCCGTGGCGCGGTGGCAAGTACAGTCTGTTTGAGGGGGGGACACGCGTCCCGTTTCTCGTCCGCTGGCCCGCACGTGTCAAGCCCGGCGTCTCCGAGGCGCTGGTCTGCCAAGTGGATTTCCTCGCCTCGTTTGCCGCCCTCACGGGCCAGAGCTACGACAAGCGCACCGCCCCCGATAGCGAGAATATCTTAGCGGCCCTCTTGGGCGAGTCAAAAACGGGCCGCACCGCCCTGGTGGAGCATGCCGGAACCCTGACCCTGCGCGTGGGAAGCTGGAAGTTCATCAAAAACGGCCGCCAGCTCTACGACCTCGCGAGCGACCCCGGCGAGACCACCAATGTCGCCACAAAATTCCCCGAGCGCGTTGCCGCCATGGCCGCGACGCTGGAGAAAATCCGCGGTATCGGAGCGACCCGGCCGTGAAGCTCGCCCTGATTGGCCTAGCCCTTCTGGGAACCGCATTGTCCCCCCGCCCGGCGGGGGTTAGGGGGGAAACCAACCGGTACAACGTCCTCTTCATCGCCGTAGACGATCTCCGGCCCGAGCTGGGGTGCTACGGCGTCAAAGAAGCGCAGTCGCCGAACCTGGATCGACTCGCCCAATCGGGGATGGCCTTTAGCCGCCAGTACGCGGTCGTCCCCACGTGCGGGGCATCGCGGTATGCGCTGCTGACGGGGCGCTCGCCGTCACACTCTGGCGTAACAGCAAGCAATGAGGCACTGTATCAAGGCAAGGTGGCGCTAAGTCCGACGCAGCTTCCGGGTGCGCAGACCATGCCCGAGCTTTTCCGGCGTAGCGGCTACCAGACCGTCAATATCGGGAAAATCTCCCACACCGCCGATGGTCGGGTCTACGCCTACAACGGCACGGGCGACGGGCGCCCGGAGCTGCCAAACGCCTGGGATGCGCTCCCGACCCCGTTTGGCGCGTGGCAGCGCGGCTGGGGAATCTTCTTCGCCTACGAGAGTGGCAAGCACCGCGAGGACGGCCAAGGGCACAACGCTCTGATGGAGTTCACGGCCAAGAACGACGACGATCTCCCCGACGGCCAAATGGCAAAAGAAGCCATTGCCCAGCTCAAGGGCTTCAAAAGCTCCGGTAAGCCGTTCTTCCTGGGTCTGGGGTTCTTCAAACCGCACCTGCCCTTTGTCGCGCCCAAGCAGGACTGGGACGCGTTCGAGGGCAAGCCGATCCCTCTGCCAAACTCCCCGCTCAAGCCCGCCGCGCCCTACTGGCACCCCAGCGCGGAGTTCTACAAGTACAGCCTGCCGTTCGCAAAAAAGCAGCCGCTCGACGACGACGCGGCACGCACGGCGCGGCGAGCCTATCTTGCCTGCATCCGCTACACCGACCGGCAAGTGGGTAAGGTGCTCGATGCGCTGAAGGCCGAAGGGCTCGATAAAAACACGATTGTCGTGGTCTGGGGCGACCATGGCTGGCACCTAGGCGAGCAGCAGATCTGGGGCAAGCACAGCCCCTTCGAGCGCGCGGTTCGGAGCACGCTGATCGTCCGCGCCCCCGGAGTCGGCCCCACAGGGAAGGTCAGCGATGCGCTCATCGAGAACGACGACCTCTACCCAACTCTCACCGAGCTCTGCCAACCTCGCTTCACCCAGACCCACTATCCGCTCGATGGCAAGAGCTTCGCCCCTGTGCTCACCGGGAAACAGCGTACTGTCCGCGACTCGGCGATCAGCTACTGGCAAGATGCCGTCACGGTTCGTACTGCCACGCATCGCCTGATCGCCCGGCGCACCAAAGACCCTAAAAATCCTGGCTTCACCGACATCGCCCTCTATGATATGACTAAAGACCTCGACAGCACCGAAAACCTCGCCGACACCAACCCCACCCTCCGCGACGCGCTCCTGAAGACCCTTCAGACAGCACTGACCGACCACCGCGAGAGCCTCTAAGGAGAGTTTGAATGTTTCAGAGTGACCAGCAAAAACGCTTCGGTTTGTTCCTAGCCCTGGCGCTACTAACCGTCATGTCCCCCCGCCCGGCGGGGGCCAGGGGGGTGGGGGGGGCGCAGGGACGGGCACCGGAGCGCCCCAATATTTTATGGATTGTCAGTGAGGATAACGCGGCGCAGTGGTTGGGGTGCTACGGCAACAAAGAAGCGCAGACGCCACGCCTTGATGCCCTGGCAAAGACGAGCGTGCTGTTTGAGAAAGCCTACGCCAATGCCCCGGTCTGTGCGGTGGCGCGGGCGACACTGCTGATGGGAGCCTACTCCCCGACCATGGGGACGCAGAACATGCGCTCGCGCCATGCCATCCCCACGGAGATCTTCAAGCCCTATGTGTCGTATCTGAGAGAGCAGGGCTACTACTGCACCAACAACGCTAAGACGGACTACAACTTTAAGGGCAACGATAACGCGCTCTGGAATGTGTCGTCGAACCAGGCGCACTACCGAAATCGCCCCGCGGGCAAGCCGTTTTTTGCGGTCTTCAATATCGAGATCAGCCACGAGAGCAACCTCTTCCCCACCAAGGTTAAGAACAACCGCGAGAAAGGGCTTATCCCAGAGACGCCGCGCCTCGATCCCAAGACGTTATTTCTGCCGCCTTACGTGCCGGACTTGCCCGAGCTGCGCTCGGACTGGGCGATCTACCACGACACGATCACGGCGATGGACAAGCAAGTCGGGGCGCGCCTCGATGAGCTGGAGAAGAGCGGGCAGGCGGAGAACACGATTGTGTTCTACTACGCCGACCACGGCGGCCCGACACCACGCGGCAAGCGCTATTTGGAAGACACGGGCGTGCACGTCCCCTTGCTGGTTCATGTGCCTAAGAAGTGGCAGCATCTTGCGCCGTTTGCCCCCGGCCAGCGCACGAGCGAGCTGGTCTCGTTTGTAGACTTTGCCCCGACTCTTCTCTCGCTCTGTGGCCTGCGGAAACCAGCGCAGATGCAGGGCCGGGCATTCCTAGGCACCGAGCGCGTCGCTCCCAAACCCAACAGCACTGTTTTTCTCTACGCCGACCGCTTTGATGAGCTCTACGGCATGCGTCGCGCCCTCACCGATGGGCGTTTTCGGTATATTCGGCGCTTCATGCCCTTTCTGCCGTCGGCTCCCTACAGCTACTACCAGCTGGAGATTCCCGGCTGGGCCGCGTGGCAGAAGGCCTGGCAAGAGGGCAAGCTCACGGGCTACCACAAAGCGCTCTGGGAGCCTGCCGAGGCGAGTGAGGAGCTCTTCGACACGCAGAGCGATCCCTGGGAGCTGAAAAACCTCGCCCGTGACCCCGCGCAGGCAAAGCGGCTGGCAGCGATGCGTGAGCAGCTCAAGAAGATCATGACCGAGGTGCGCGACACCGCCCTCGTCCCAGAGCCGATGTACGCCGAGCTGGTGGGAAAGAGCACGATCCATGGCTACGTCAACAGCGCCACTTTCCCGCTTCAGCAAGTGCTGGACCTTGCGTTTCTGGCATCGGCGCGCGACCCTAAGAACCTGCCGGCGCTGATCAAGGCACTCGAATCCCCGCACCCCGTGCTCCGCTACTGGGGTACGCTGGGCTGTGTCGCGCTGGGCAAGGAGGCCAAAGCGGCGAAAGAGCCCCTCACGCTGCTGCTGCTCAAGATGGAGGCGTCGCCCACCGTGCGCATCACCGCGCTTCATGCGATCTCCCTACTGAGCACCGAACCAACCGCAAAAGAGATGATCGCGGAGGAGCTTGATGAAACCAGCGAGGAGTATGTCGCACAGCTCGCGGTCAATACCCTCATGCAGCTCAGTGCCCTCGATACGATTCCGATGTCGTGGGTGGAGCGCACGCTCAAAGACGACAGCGCCAATGAGTACCTAAAGCGCCTGGCAACCCGGCTCAACAAGGAGAAAGTTACTATGGATACCGTGAAGAAACCCAACGTCGTGCTGATCCTCGCCGATGACATGGGCTGGTCGGATCTAGGTTGCTACGGCTCCGAGATCCAGACTCCGAACTTGGACACGCTCGCCAAAAACGGCCTGCGCTTTACCCAGTTCTACAACACCGCGCGCTGCTGGCCCTCAAGAGCGGGGCTTCTCACAGGCTACTACGCCCAGCAGGTGCGCCGCGACACGGTGCCCGGCGTGAAGAGCGGCAACGGTGGCGTGCGCCCAAACTGGGCACCGCTGCTCTCGACCCGACTACACAACCTCGGCTACCGGTCCTATCACTCAGGGAAGTGGCACATTGATGGCAAGCCGCTGCAAAATGGGTTTGACCACAGCTACAGCCTCCAAGATCACGACAGGTACTTTGCCGCCAAGGAGCACACCGAGGACGACAAGCCGCTGCCGGAGATGGATCCGAAGAGCGGCTACTACTCCACGACCTATATCGCCGATCACGCCATTAAGTGCCTCAAGGAGCACGAGGCGCAGTTTAAATCACAGCCGTTTTTCACCTATCTCGCCTTCACATCGCCGCATTTCCCCGTTCAAGCACTCCCCGAGGACATTGCCCGCTACAAAGATGCGTATATTCAAGGCTGGGACGCGCTACGTGAGGTGCGCTACAAAAAACAGCAAACGCTAGGGATCGGGGCAAGCAAGCTCTCCACAATCGAGCGCGAGGTCGGGCCGCCTTATGCTTTCCCCGATGCCATCAAGAAGCTTGGCCCAAGCGAAGTCAATCGGCCCGTTGCCTGGGACACATTAACTGCCGACCAGAAGGCGTTTCAAGCCACCAAGATGGCGATCCACGCGGCGATGGTGGACCGCATGGACCGGGAGATTGGGCGCGTCCTAGCCCAAGTGAAGGCCATGGGCGAGGCGGAGAACACCATCGTGCTCTTCCTCTCCGACAACGGTGCGAGCGCAGAGATGATGGTGCGCGGCGACGGCCACGATCTCTCGCTCCCGATGGGCGCCGATGGCACGTTTTTGAGTATCGGCCCCGGCTGGTCAAGCCTCGCCAACACCCCGCTCCGCCGGCACAAGACCTGGGTGCATGAGGGCGGCATCTCCACCCCACTGATTGTCCACTGGCCCAAGGGGATCAAAGAGAAAAACGCGCTTCGGACAACACCCGCGCATTTAGTCGATGTCGTGCCGACCATCCTAGAGCTGGCCGGAGGAAGCACTACCCTGGGCCACGCCGCGCCTGGCAAGAGCCTAACACCGCTGTTTACCCGTGACAGCAACTTCTCCCACGACTCACTCTGGTGGGCGCACGAGGGGAACCGGGCGCTACGGGTCGGGGACTGGAAGATTGTCGCAGCGGGGAAAGACGCGCCGTGGGAGCTTTATAATCTCAAGGAAAGCCGTGCGGAGACCGAGAACCTGGCAGCAAAGCACCCCGAGCGGGTAAAAGAAATGGCCGCGCTCTGGCAGGCGCAGTGGGATGCCTATGTCAAACAAGCGCTAGAAAAGGCTCCCTAGATTATGCTCGTTAGTATCTTCAACGATGTTTTAGGCCCCGTGATGCGCGGACCGTCCAGCTCCCACTGCGCGGCGGCGCTACGGATCGGGCGGCTGGCGCGAGATTTAATGGGCGGCAAGATCGAGCGCGTCTTAGTGGAGTTTGATAGAAGCGGCTCGCTCCCGACCACGCACGCCAGCCAGGGCTCGGACATGGGCTTGTTCGGCGGCTTGCTCGGCTGGGACGCCGCCGATGAGCGCCTACCGAACTCGGATAAGGCACTGCGCGATGCGGGAATCGAGCTGATCATCAAGACGATAGATGTCGGCGACCCGCACCCCAATACCTACCGCCTCACGCTCTCGAACGCCACGGAGACGCACTCGCTCATCGCCATCTCCACCGGCGGTGGAATGATCGAGGTTCTTCGGATTGATGACCAGCCCATCTCCCTCTTCGGTGACCAGGAAGTGAGTATTGCGGGGCGCACGCTGCATCCAGTCTTGCCGGTCCTCACGCTGCCCAGCTCCACCGTCCCCTTCAAGAGTGCTCTGGGAATGCTGCGCCATGACGATGGCAAAGAGACGCCTCTCTGGAAGCTGGCGGCAGAGTACGAGAGGCAGCGTGGCGGGCTGACCGAGGACGAGGTGCTCGCCAAGGCGCTCAATCTCATCCAGATCCTGCGCCGCTCGATTGCGCAGGGCATCGCCGGGACGCACTACGAGGACCGGATTCTCGGAGCGCAGAGTCCTGGGTTCGCCCAGAAGCTCGCGGCGGGCCAGCTCCTCAATGGCGGCGCACTGAACCGGATCGTGCTCTACGTGACGGCACTGATGGAGGTAAAAAGCTCCATGGGTGTGATTGTCGCAGCGCCGACTGCTGGTGCCTGCGCCGCGCTTCCTGGTGCGGTGATCGCGATGGCAGAGGAGCTCGGCCTCGATGAGCTGGAGATGGCAAAAGCGTTTCTGGCAAGTGGCCTGATCGGGGTGTTTATCACGACGCGCTGGAGCTTCGCGGCGGAGGTCGGGGGTTGTCAGGCGGAGGGCGGCTCAGCGGCATGCATGGCGGCGGCAGCGCTGGTGCAGCTCGGCGGTGGGACGCTCACGCAGAGCCTTGCTGCCTCGTCGATGGCCTTGCAAAACATGCTTGGCCTGATCTGCGACCCTATCGCCAACCGGGTCGAGGCACCGTGCTTGGGCAAGAATGTCATGGCCGCCAGCAACGCGCTCTCCTGTGCCAACATGGCCCTTGCGGGCTACGACCCGCTGATTCCCTTAGACGAAGTGATCGAGACCGCCAAGCGCGTCTCCGCCCAGATGCCGCGTGAGTTGCGCTGCACCAATCTCGGTGGCCTCTCCATCTCCCCCACCTCACAAGCCATTGAGGAGCGCCTCGTGCAGCTCCAGCTTCGGAGAAACCAACCATGACCCTTTTACCTCTGGTGCTGCTCTGGCAAGGGCAGGTTCCGGCAAACTCGATCACGCCTCCGCCTGCCTCGCTCAAGGCCCCTGCGTTCTACAAAAAGTACATCAGCGCCAATGGCTACCCCATTGTAGCGTCGGAGAAGGTCAATGACTATGCGCTCAAAGAGGCGGCGTATCTGGTGAACCTAATGCTCGCCAAGCGCCCTGATGTGCGAAAGGCGATGATCACGAGTGGTTCCCGAATGTCTATTCTCGCCTACAACGAGTTCACGACCGACCAGCCGGACTTTGCCTGGCTCACTCCCAAGGACTTCTGGGATCGGCGGGCACGTGGCCTCGGCGGAAGTGAGACCGACCCACTCTGCTCGTGTGCGGAGGAAAATCTCCTGGCCTACCCCGGCGACCCGTACTCCACCGAGAACATCCTGATCCATGAGTTCGCCCACAATATTCATCTTCGAGGAATGGTAAATGTCGATAAGACATTCGATAAGCGTGTCAAAGCCAGCTACGACAGCGCCATGAAGGCGGGGCTCTGGAAAGGCAAGTACGCCGCCACGAACCACCATGAGTACTTCGCCGAGGGCGTGCAGTCCTGGTTTGATAATAACCGCGAGCCGGACCATGACCACAACCATGTCAATACCCGTGTCGAGCTCATCGAGTACGATCCCGGGCTGGCCGCACTCTGCAAGGAAGTCTTTGGCGACACCGAGCTCAAGTACACCAAGCCCGCCACCCGGCTGACCGGCCATCTTGCGGGCTATGACCCAAGCAAGGCCCCGCGCTTTGTCTGGCCCGAGCGCCTTCAGCCGAAGAAAACAACAAAATGAGTAATTCCGCATTGTCCCCCCGCCGGGCGGGGGTTAGGGGGGCGGATAAATCCCCCAATATCGTCTTCATCCTCGCCGATGATCTCGGCGTGCTTGACCTGGGGTGCCAAGGGAGCACGTTCTATGAGACGCCGAACCTGGATGGATTGGCGCACGAGGGCATGCGTTTCACCAGCGCCTATGCCGCATGCCCAGTCTGCTCCCCGACACGGGCCGCAGCGCTCACGGGAAAGTGGCCGCAACGCACGGGGATCACGGACTATATCAGTGAGGCAATTGGCAAGCTCGGCGGAACAAAACCAGGCTATCCCCTGCTCTGTCCGCCCGCGGCAGACAAACTGAGCCTATCGGAAACCACGATTGCTAAGAAACTCAAAAGCACGGGCTACGCGACGGGTTTTGTGGGCAAGTGGCACCTCGGTGGCGAGGGAACGCTCCCGGAAAACCATGGCTTTGACTTCAGTGTCGGCGGCGATGACCGTGGCGGCAATGCCCATGTCGGGCCGAGTAAGCTCCACAATCTTGAGCTAAAGCCGGGCGAGTGGCTGATGGATCGGCTCACGGATAAAGCGATTGAGTTTGTGGTGCAGAGCAAGGACAAGCCGTTTCTGCTCTGGTTCACCCCCTACGACCCACACACGCCGCTGGTTGGCAAGCCGGAGCTGGTAAAAAAATACGAGGCAAAGGCCGCCAAGCTCACGGCAGAGTTTCGCGACGAGCCGCCACGCAAAGACCGACGAACGCAGACGCATGCCGTCTATGCTGCGATGCTGGAGGACATGGACCGCAACCTCGGACGGCTCTTTGCAATGCTCCCCGAGAACACACTCGTGATCTTTACGTCGGACAACGGTGGCCTCTCGACCTCGGAGGGCTCCCCGACCAGCAACGCGCCGTACCGTGCGGGCAAGGGCTGGCTATACGAGGGTGGCATCCGCGAGCCGCTCCTCGTGAAGTGGCCCGGCGTCGTTAAGCCAGGCACCACTAGCGACTCGCTTGCCATCACCTGCGACTTCTTCCCGACGTTTCTGGAGGCCGCTGGCTTGCGCCCCGAGAAGCCCAACGGGGTGAGCCTGGTTCCTGTGTTTCGGGGCAAGAAGCTTGCGCCACGCCCGCTTTTCTGGCACTATCCGCACTATGGCAACCAAGGTGGCGGGATGGCCGCCGCCCTCCGCGACGGCGACTGGAAGCTGATCGAGTGGTTCGTCACTGAGCGCATCGAGCTCTACAACCTGAAATCAGACCCCGGCGAGCAGAAAAATCTCGCAGCGCAGGAGCCAGCGCGTGTGAAGGCAATGCAGGCTACGCTCCATGCCTGGCAGAAGTCCGTGGACGCCAAGTTCCCTATCAAAAACCCCAACCCAAAGAGTGAGGCAAAGTAAAGTGCTTTTAACTGCCCTGATGGCAAGTGCCCTAACCCTGGCAACGCAGCCCCCTGCTACCCTTTCCCTGATCCCCAAGCCAGTCTCTGTCACCCAAGCGAGCGGCGCATTTGTGCTCGATGAGCACGTCGTGATTGGCACGGATACCGCGAGCCGCCCCGCGGCAACGCTGCTCTCGGGCTGGCTGAAGGCGACCACGGGGCGTGCGACCAAGATCGCCAGCAAGGGCAGTATCACGATGAAGGTCAATCCGTCGCTGGCCAAGCTCGGTGCGGAGGGCTATCAGCTTGAGGTTAGCCCCAAAGGCGTGAGCTTGAGTGCCCCCAAGTACGCAGGGATTGTCAATGGCCTCCAGACCTTTCGCCAGCTCTGGCCGACGGGGAAAGTGCCGAAATTCACCCTACCCGCCCTCAAGATCGAGGATCAGCCAGCTTACGCCTGGCGCGGGATGATGCTGGATGTCTCGCGCTACTTTATGGACAAGGCCTATGTCCTGCACTTTCTCGATATCATGGCCGCCCATAAGCTCAATGTTCTGCACCTGCATCTGATAGATGACCAAGGCTGGCGGGTGGAGATCAAAAAATACCCCAAGCTCACCGAGATCGGGGGCTTTCGCGGCGAGGGCGCGGCGCGCGAGGGTGGCTTCTACACACAGGCCGATATCAAGGAGATGGTCGCCTACGCCGCGGCACGCAATATCACGATTGTCCCCGAGATCGAGCTCCCCGCCCACACGCTCTCGGCGGTCTGTGCCTACCCGTGGCTCGCCTGCACCGGCAAGCAGCACACGATGCCCACAACCCACTTCATCTCCGACGATCTCTACTGTGCGGGGAAGGCGACCACCTGGACGTTTCTGAGCGATGTCTTGGGTGAGCTCTGTGCGCTGTTTCCGTCGCCGTACATCCATATCGGCGGTGATGAGGCCAAGTACACCAAGTGGAAAGCTTGCCCGGACTGCCAAAAGAAGAAGACCGAGCTCGGGCTGGCGGATGAGAAAGCACTCCAGGGCTGGATGACCCGCGAGGTCGAAGCGATCTTGGCGAAGAAAGGTCGGCGGATTCTGGGCTGGGACGAGATCCTGCGCTGCGGGGTGAGCCCGACAGCAGGGATCATGCCCTGGGCCGACCCGAAGGCGGCGGGCGATGCGGCCCGAAGCGGCAATCCCGTGATGATGGCCCTCACTGATCACTGCTACTTCGACTTTCCCGAGAGCAAGCTCCGGGGCGAGCTTCAGGGCGCTGGCTGGCGACCGCCGGTGACGCTCCAAGCCGCCTACGACTGGAACCCCGTGCCGACGGGCCTCACGCCAGAGCAGCAGAAGAATGTCATCGGAGTGCAGGGCTGCCTCTGGACCGACATGTTCCTGCACAAGCCCGAGCTTAAAACAAACCCCGGCCCCGCACTCTACGGCGACTACTTCACGCTCCCCCGCGCCGCCGCCCTCGCCGAGGTGGCGTGGACCTCGCAGTCCCAGCGCAGCTTCCCGGACTTCACCGAGCGCATGAAGCGCCAGTATGTCCGCTACAGCGACTACGGCTGGAACTTCCGCCTGCCGCTCCCAGAGCTTGTGAGAAATGGCAACCAGGTAAGCGCGGTCTGCCCGATCGAGGGCGGCACCGTCCGCTACACCACCGACGGCACCGATCCTACGGCCAGCTCGCCGGAGCTCAAGGGCACCGTCACCGTCACGCGCTTCGAGGACTTCAAGGCCATCACGCTCGCCCCCGACGGCAAGCGCACCAGCCTGATCTTCGAGACCGTGGCTGCGGCAAATCAGTTCAAGCAATACGGCACCAAGCTCGGGGAGTGGAAATCGGGCAAAGTCGGCGACCGCAAGCCGCTCCCCGTCGAGTTCGACGCCACCGGCCTGATCTCCAGCGACGGCACCTACCAGGTTACTTTTGTCTACACAGGAGGCCGAGAGCGGCTGGACATTGATAAAGTCGAGGTCTTCCGCAACGCCGAAACCACAGCGCTGGCCACCGACACGCACCACGGCTTCACCGGCGGCGCAAAGAAAGACAACGCCTACACCCTAAAAATCAACGGCTACCAGACCGGGGCGAGATTCACCGTCCGCGCCCACATCTACGGCGACGAAGGCAGTGACTCGAATGGGGTTGTGCTGATCAAGAAAATTTCGGACTAACATCATTGCCTAGCCGCCCAACGCGCGGCTAGGCAATATTGCTATGTTGTCTAGGCCACGGTTGCCCATGCTAGGAAAACGTCCAAGATTTTCTCAAGAGTGTACCTGCTTCACCCGCCGTCCCCATCTAAGGCGCGGATGGGATAAAATGTACCGATGCGTGAGTTGATCCTGACATACCTGCGTGGCGGAATGCCTGCTCTCACGCCTGCGTCCGGGGAGCGGCTTGCCGAAGCGGCATCACACTGTCTTGATGAGCAGGGGCATGAACTGCGTGTCGTCCTTGCGGTGGCGGGAAACCACACCGAGTCTTTTGTCTTGGAGCGCCTTCCCGTAGATGAAGTCATTCGACGCACCTACAACGACCCGGAAGAAGCCACCGAAGAAGGAGCCTGCGCGATTGCCATTCTCCTGGCACGGGAACTGACAGGCTGGAGCGTTGTGCGCCGCGCTCGCCGTGGCACGGGTTTTGATTACTACTTGGGAAGCGACCAGGCACTAGATTTTCAAGCACGGCTGGAGGTTTCCGGGATTCGGCAAGGAACCCAAGCACAGATCGAAGCGCGGGTTCGTCAGAAACGAGCACAGACGACACAGTCGGACAGCACTCTGGGGCACCTGAGCGCCTATGTGATTGTCGTAGAGTTCAGCCGCCCCGAAGCGAGGATAGAGAGACGATGACACTGGAACTGGAAGCGAAGCACAACGAGGCGATGGCGCTGGTAGATCAAGCAGACGCCGCCCAGCGACGCCGTGACACGGTGCGCGAACAACAGCTACGGCACGAAGCCTTTTTGAAAGAAAAGGAAGTGGCGCTTGCCTGTGCGGAGCAAAAAGACACTCCCGCCGCGACTCTCGCCATTCTCCTCTGTAGCGCCGCCTCCCTCGCCAGCGAGACCGGCCAACCCCGCGAAGCCGAGCGCCTCATCGCCCGTGCGCTCTCCGGTGACCCGCCACACGCCCTCGCGGAAGAGCTTCGTGAGCTATGGGAGAAAGTGCGCCCTCAGCTCCGCAGCCTCCAAGCCGCCTGAAAGTTCCGCCATGCCCATACCTACGGCGACGAAGGCAACGATTCCAATGGGGTTGTGCTGATCAAGAAAATTCTCTAGCGGCGTATAAGCCTTCCCGCAGGAATGGAGAGTGCTCCTGCGCGAAGCACTCCCATCCTAAAGGGGACGAACTTACCCCCTTCGCGGAGCGTACCCAGAGGGTGCCCAGGTCGCCGTCTCAGCGGCGGGGGGAGGTGCGCCGTCGCTTGACGATCACCAGCCCTCCCCTAAGTGGATGAACCTAAGCGATCCGGGATGTAAAAAACGCAATGGCTACGGCTTTTAATGGGCGGCAATAGGATTTTCAGGACGCGATGCCGAATCTCTGGACAATGCAACCTGTCCTACCTCCGCGCCCCAATATCGTCTTTATCCTCTCCGATGATCTGGGCTGGGCGGACACGGAGCTGTATGGCAAGACGAAGCTCTACAAGACGCCGAACTTGCTGCGCCTTGCCAAGCGCGGGATGGTGTTCTCACGGGCGTACTCGGCGAGCCCGCTGTGCTCCCCGACGCGGGCGAGTATTCTGACAGGACAGAGCCCAGCGCGGATTGGAATCACCGCGCCCAACTGCCACCTGCCCGAGATCAAGCTTGCCGCATCGGTGCAGAAAAACGCGCCTCCGACGGCAAAAGCCTTGCCGTGCGAGAGTGCGACGCGGCTTAACACGAGCTACGTGACGCTGGCGGAGACGCTGAAGTCGGCAGGGTACGCGACAGCGCACTTTGGCAAGTGGCACTTGGGCGCGGAGCCCTACTCGCCGCTTCAGCAGGGCTTTGAGGTTGATCTGCCGCACACCCCCGGCCCCGGCCCCGCGGGGAGCTTTGTCGCCCCCTGGAAGTTTCCCAACTTCAAAGAGCACACGCCAAGTGAGCATATCGAGGACCGGATGGGCGACGAGGCCGTGGCCTGGATGACCAAGAACAAAGACAAGCCGTTCTTTCTCAACTACTGGCAGTTCTCGGTGCACGCCCCGTTCGATGCCAAAAAATCGCTGATAGAGAAGTACAAAGGGCTTGTAGACCCGAAAAGCCCGCAGCGTAGCCCCACCTATGCCGCGATGGTGGAGTCCATGGACGACAGCGTCGGCAAGCTTCTGGATGCGCTGGATCGCCTCGGGATTGCGGATAAAACGGCGATTGTCTTTCTCGCGGACAACGGCGGCAACATGTACAACACGGTCGACGGCACCACGCCCACCAGCAATGCCCCGCTCCGAGGCGGCAAAGCGACGGTGTATGAGGGCGGGATTCGCGTCCCGTGCGTCGTGAGCTGGCCCAGCGTCACCAAGCCGGGCTCGCAGAACAACGAGGCAATAGTCCAGAGCACGGACTTCTACCCGACGATTCTGGAGCTGCTCAAGCTCAAGCCCGAAGGAAATCAAAGCTTCGATGGGCGCAGCATTGTCCGTGCTCTCAGCGGCAAGTCGCTCGCGCCCAAGCCGATCTTCACGTTCTTCCCCCACAGCCCCAATGTCCCCGACACGCTCCCGCCCGCCGTTACCGTTCACTCCGGCGACTGGAAGCTGATCCGGCTCTTTCACCAAGGAGAAAACGGCGCACATGCCTACCAGCTCTACAACCTCAAGGACGATCTGGGCGAGGTAAATAACCTCGCGGCCAGTCAGCCGGAGCGGGTGAAGCAGCTCGATGCGCTGATCGCGGGATTTCTCAAAGACACCAAAGCGGTCGTGCCGCTCCCCAATCCCGCCTACCATGCAAACGCGAAGCCCGAAGCGGCGACTCCGCCTGGTGCTGATCCCTTGGGAGGCTGGAAGGCACGTGGCTGTGAGGCAGTTATCAAAGACGGCGCATTGATCGTCACCGGGACCAGCCCGATGCCGTTTCTGGGGTTCGCCGCGGGGAAAATCGGCGGCCCGACGACAGTCTCGCTCCGTGTGAAGAGTTCGGGCGGAGGCGAAGGCAAGGTCGAGTGGCTCCCGACGCCGCAAGCCACCGACAAGGCAAAGTCGGTCGCCTTTACCCTCAAGGCCAGCGGGGAGTGGCAGGAGCTTACCGTCACGCTGCCCGCCGAGGGCACACGGGGCATCCTACGGCTGTATCTCCCCGCACAAAAAGACCCTCTCACCTTGGACTGGATTGAGGTCAAACCAACCCAAGGTAGATCCCAACGCTGGAATTTTGACAAATGAAACCAAATATCATCGTGATTCTTGTGGACGACATGGGCTTTGCCGATATTGGCTGCTATGGCTCTGAGATTCCGACCCCTAACCTCGATGCGCTGGCGAAAAACGGCGTGCGCTTTCGGCAGTTCTACAACACCGCACGCTGCTGCCCGACGCGGGCGGCACTGCTCACCGGGCTCTACTCCCACCAGGCAGGCGTGGGGCACATGGTGGAGGATAAAGGGCTCCCGGGCTACTCGGGCCGCCTCAATGACCAGTGCGTGACCCTGGCGGAGGTACTCAAACCTGCGGGCTACTTCACGATCATGTGCGGCAAGTGGCATGTCGGGCAGAACCTCGGGGTCGTGCCCTGGGAGCGCGGCTTTGAGCGCTCGCTGAACGCCGCAGCGGGAGGGTTCTACCAGCCCGGAGACGAGCGAGCGAAGCTCTTTCTCAACGGCAAGGCGAACCCAGAATTGTCCAAGAGCTGGTACTCGACCGATCTCTGGACCGAGTACGGAATTAAGTTTATCGACGAGGCACGCACCGCCAAGAAACCGTTTTTTCTCTATCTGGCCCACAACGCGCCGCACTTTCCGCTCCAAGCCCCCGCGGAGGATATCGCACGCTTCAGAGGAAAGTACCGAGCGGGCTGGGACAAGCTCCGTGAGGATCGCCTTGCAAAGCAAAAACAGCTCGGGCTGGCGGAGCGTGACTGGAAACTCGCGCCGCGTCCTGAGGCAATCAAGGCCTGGGAGAGCCTGAGCGAGACAGAGAAAGACCGCTTCGACCACATGATGGCGACCTACGCGGCGTGCGTCTGGCACATGGACAAGGCAGTAGGGACATTGGTCGCGGCTCTGAAAGAGCGGGGCGAGCTGGAGAACACGCTGATTCTGTTTATGAGCGACAACGGGGGCAATGCGGAGGGCGGTCCCAATGGCACCACCAAGGGCGAGCCTACCCAGCCAGACTCCAACTGGTTCTCGGGGCAGTCGTGGGCGTGGCTCCAGAACACCCCGTTTCGGGAGTACAAGCACTACACCCACGAGGGCGGCATCTCGACGCCGCTGATCGCCCACTGGCCCAGCGGGATTCCGCGCAGCCGCAACGGAGCATGGGAGTCGCAGCCGGGGCACTTGATTGACATCATGGCGACCGTGGTGGATGTGGGCGGCGCAACCTATCCCGGCGGCAAGATCAAGCCAAAAGAGGGCGTAAGCCTGCGTCCCGCGTTCTTGGGCAAGCCACTGGCACGCACCCAGCCCCTCTTCTGGGAGCACGAAGGCAATCGTGCCGTGCGCGACGGACGCTGGAAGGCAGTCGCCAAAGAGAACCAGCCCTGGGAGCTCTACGATATCGAGAGAGACCGCAGTGAGCTAAAAAACCTCGCCGCCAGCGACACGGGGCGAGTCACAGCCTTGGCGGCAAAGTGGGATGCCTGGGCTGCGCGTGCCAGTGTGCTCCCTCTGGGTGGCTGGCGCGGCAAGAAGGGCGCGGCAGAGAAAACCTCGACAAAGACTCGCTTTGTTCTCAAGGCGGGCGAGCATCTAGACAAAGCCGATGCGCCTGCAATCGCCAACCGCGCTTTCACGATCACCGCGAGTTTTGACACCAAAACGGCCACAGAGGGCGTGCTTGTCGCGCAGGGAGGCTCGGCGCTGGGCTACTCGCTCTTTCTGGAAGACGGCAAGCTGGTCTTTGCCTTCCGCACCAAAGCAGGTGTGGCCCGTGTGGCGACAACAGAGATAGTTACAGGGAGCCATACGGCGCTGGTTGCCGTGGCGAAAAACGGTGCGCTTCGCCTGAGCGTCGATGGCAAGTTGGTTAGCAAGGCAGCCGGAAACGGCCCGCTAGCCCCTCTTCCCACAGATGGATTAGACGTTGGCACGGATGCCGGTGGGCAAGTCCTGGCCTACAAAAACGGAGAGAAGTTCGGTGGAACCATTGCCTCCCTTGTGATTGAGATAGAAGGTATAATCGAGCCGCTATGACGCCAAACACTTACGCTCTCGCCTCTCTTGTCTTGCTCCTCATTGTGCCCAGCACACAGCAGAAAAACGACGCTATTGTCCCGCCTACGCAGCCCTCAAAGCTAAAGTTTGAGAAAATCACAATCAATGCGGCGTCTGATTTTGAGGCGGCGGGAGCTGGGGACATTAACGGTGATGGCAAGCTCGACCTTATCTCCGGCGATACCTGGTACGAAGCGCCGAGATGGACGCCGCATCTGTTTCGTGAAATCGGCGTCTGGGGGCGTGGGCCGGGCTCCAGCGGCTACCGCGCCAGCTTTGCCGAGCTGCCTTTAGATATCAATGGCGATAAAAAGCTCGATATCGTCTCATCGGACTATGCCAGCGGCGAGCTTTTCTGGCACGAGAACAACGGCAGCACGTCGGGAAGCTGGACGCGTCACTCCATCGCCAAGCCCGGAAGCGCTGAGACCACGGTCTTTGCGCCGCTGACGGGTAAAAACGCCAAAGACATTCTCCCCAACTGCGGCGGGCAAGTAGTATTTTATGAGCTGCGGGATAAAAATTGGGTGGAACATAAAGTTGGGACACAGGGCGCGGGGCATGGGATCGGGTTTGGGGATGTCAACGGCGATGGCAAGTGCGACTTGGTCACCCCAAGCGGCTGGTGGGAGAACCTCGACGCAAAAAACGACAAGTGGGCCTGGCATCCTGAGTTTACCTGCAAGCCCGGCGACCTGGGAATCTCTACCCCGGTCTACGACTTCGACGGCGATGGCAAGAACGACATTGTCTTTGGTAGCGGACACAGCTACGGCCTCTACTGGCTACGTAACCTTGGCGGTGGAAAGTGGGAACAGCTTCCCATTGACCTCTCGGCGTCGCAGTTCCACACACTCGTCTTGGTCGGCGATAAAGTCTTCACCGGCAAGCGCTACAAGGCCCACGACCACGATCCGGGTGCCGAAGAGCCGCTGGGTCTCTACTACTACCAGTTCGACAAAAAGAAGAACGTCTGGCAGAAGTTCATCATTGACGCGGGGACGCAAGCGGGAACAGGCCTGCTGATGGTGGTGCAAGACATCACCGGCGATAAGCGCCTCGACATTGTCGCGCCCGGCAAGAGCGGCCTCTATCTCTTTCAGGGGAAGTGATAAAATGCTGTCCATGTTCTTTCATGCCGTTTACTTTTACCCCCGCGAGGATGCCCAGCCCGGCGATGCTGAGACGCTTGCAGCGGGTTGCCGGACACTCTCCGCCATTCCCGGGCTGACATTTTTTCAGGTGGGACACACCGCGGGCACACCGCGTGATGTCGTGGACAACACCTACGCCGTAGCACTCCTCACCGCCTTTGCCGATGTCGCGGGCCACGATGTGTACCAGGATCACCCGGTTCATCTGGCGTTTATCGCGGCCAACAAGCATCTCTGGAGCCGTGTCCAAGTCTACGACTCGATTGTCGAATAGCACGTTTCCCCGAGTCTTTGCGCTTGCGGACACGCACTTTGGCTTCGGGGTGAACAAGACCATGCACCGCTTTGGGGCGGAGTGGTGGCATCACCCCGAGAAGATTCTGAAGCGCGCCTGGCAAACTCTAGGCAGCGAGGACATTCTCCTCATCCCTGGCGATCTCTCGTGGGCCACCAAGCCCAGGCAAGCCCTCCCAGACTTGGAGTTTATCGCGCAGCTTCCGGGCATCAAGATCTGTATCAAGGGCAACCACGACTACTGGTGGGAGTCCGATAAGCACCTCAAGTTCCCGGGCTTGCTCGATCCCCCACATCGCCTTGGGGACTTAGGCATCGCGGGGACGCGTGGCTGGGACTTGAGTAAGCCTGAGATTCTTGCCCGTGAGCGCAAGCGCCTAGAGAAAAGCCTCGCCGCCATCGCCGATGCGCCCGTAAAAATCGCAATGCTCCACTACCCTCCCCAGCCCTTTCTGGATCTCCTAAGCGCCGCAGGTGTCTCGCACTGTGTCTATGGCCACGTCCACCTGCGCTCCTTCCCCGAAGACGAGGCGCTCGTCTGCCAGGGCGAGGAGCTTGAGGGCATTAAGTGCTACTGTGTCGCCTGTGACCGCATCAACTTCACACCACTACAGATTGCATGACCCCACCAGAACCCGGCCCCCTTCCCTACCTTGAGGGTGGGTGGGTTCCTGGGTGGGTCGGGCTCTAGTTTCGCAGGGGCTGGCCAGTTTCGATCAGGTGCCGGATGCGCTCGTGGGTGAGCGGCTCGTGGCAGAGCTCCAAACACGCGATCCGCTCACGCTCTCGAAGTGACGTTGGGTCAGTGGGGCCACCACAGAGTACCTGAATCACGGCCCCAGAGAGACGCAGCTCGTGCGGTGTGATACGTCCTTGCGCGTGCATCTCCGCCATCGCGGCACGGAGAGGCGCAGGATCGGTGGGCGGTGGCGGCAGTGGCGCGACGGGGAGCGGAGAGTCTGTCAGCTCCAGGGCACGCTGCCTTGCTTCATAGAACAGGCGATCCGCATTGCGAGCGATCGTGTCCTGGGGCCGCAGAAATCCCCGGCGCTGTGCCTCGTACGCCGACGTACTGACCTGTCCCCCCATCACAAGCTGAAGCACACTGCGGGCATCTCCTACCCGTGCGTACAGCTCGGAGATTCCCCCGAAACTCGGCAGCAAGCCCGCACTCACTTGAGTCAGCCCCAGGTAGGTCTCTGGCGAGAGGTGCAGTGTGGGAAGATGTAGTGCCAGCTCCGCCCCTCCCCCCCGCGTAAAGCCCTGAATTGCCCCCACCAGAGGAATCGTGGCATGGGCAAGCCGCAGGTACACCGCCTGCGCCACCGTGATATCGTCCTCAATCTGTGCGAAATCCCCTTGAGAGATCGCCTCCCACCAGCGCACCAGGGAGAAACCTGCCGTAAAATCTCGACTCTCTCCGGTCACGACAAGGGCAAGGAACTCACTCTCCGCTCGCTCCAGAGCCTTCAGAAGGAACTCCAGCGTGGGTATCGTCAGGCGATTGTCCGGGGGGTGCAGGCAAAAGCAGGCGACTCCATCTCCCAGATCTCGAAAGGCTCCTAGCGGGCCTTGCTCGATAATCGGCCAGTGGCTCTGGGTCAGGTACTGGGGCGAAGGGGAAGGAGCCGCGTAGAGCCGCCCCCGCCGCTCTGCCTCCAGTACAAAGGGTCCCTTACTCCAGCCGAACCCCCACTCCATCGCCTGATCCACCGCAAGCTCCGTCGTGGCAATCTGTGGACGGATCGCATCGAGATACGCAAAGAGGCTCTCTTGCACACAGACCAGAAAGGGGTCATTTGGGTCTATGGTGACAGTCTGTGGGGGGCGGTACTCACCTGTTTGCAGATCCAGAACCAGGTTTCCCTCCTGTGGCCAGAACCCGCGCCAGTGCTTCTCGGTAAGGAGTGTCTCCAGCACCGAGGGAAGGTACATCCGGTTGTGTAGCGGATCGTCGGGGATAGCGCTCGAGAGGGCACGAGCCTGCTGCACCAGAGTCTCCAGACCGAGGCGATCGGCCATCTGAAAGATACCATAGGGCCGCCCTATCAGCGGGCCGGTCAGAGCATCCACTTTTTCAATGTCCAGCTCACTCTCCAGCGCTAGATGAAGGACATCGAAGAAGTGTGCGGTAAAGACCCGCATCGCCACAAATCCGGGGCTGTCGTGAACCATCACCACACGATGCCCCAGTGTCTCTTCCGCGAAAACACAAAAACGCTCTAGCAGATTGGGATCGGTGGTCTCTGTGGCGGCCACCTCCACGAGCTTGTGGTAACGAGGCGGAGCGGAAAAGTGCGTCGCAAAAAGCCGCTGGTGCAGCATGTCGCTACTCCCTACCAACAGACTACGTAGCGTAAAAAACCGGGTCGTCGTGCTGAGCATGGTCTCCGGCCCAAGAAATAGCTCCAGCCGATGCAGGAGCCGACGCTTAAGCTCAAAATTATCCGCAATGGCCTCGACTACCCAGTCTGCCTCCCGGCAGACCGTCAAGTCACTGAGCCCCCCTAGCTTAATCTGGCTGAGATACTCCGGCAGAAAGAGGAGCGGCGGACGTAGCACCCGAAGCTGTGCCACCGCTTTTCCCGCTAGATCCGGCGAGGAGTCCAGTAGATGAACCTGCCACCCCGCATTCAGAAGCTGAGCCGCAATCCCAATACCCAGTGCACTTGCGCCAATGACAACTCCGACACCCTTTTCGCTCATGATAACCCCCGTCTTTGAGAATCATCTGCAGTATACTAATAATTTGGTCAAAGTGGGGAGGAATCAGTTTCGGAGTGGTTTTCCGGTCTCCAGCAGGTGCCGCATCCGCGCCATCGAGAGCGGCTCCTGGGCAAGCTGCTGAAACGCCGCACGCTCACGAGCGAGAAGCGCAGTCTCCGTCGTTTTCTCTTCCGTCAGCACCCACGCTAAGGCCTGTGCAATTCGCCGATCGTGTCCCATCAGAGTAACAGGCAGGACTACCTTGCCAGGTTCCCGATCCGGGCCAGACCAGGGTTGCGTTGCCTCTGGTGCCACCCGAAGAGCCTCTGTTAGTAGCTGGTCCGCATTGGCGACGATGCCATCTGTGGGACGAAACCAGCCGCGCTTTCTTGCCTCGTGAGCACTGGTGGAGTTCTGATTGAAGAAAATCGCCTCAAAGGCGGCCTGGGCGGAGCCAAAGCGGTAGAGTGCCTCTTTGACACCGCCCCCACAGGGGATCACGCCCACCGCGCACTCGGGCAGGCCTAGCACGGTCTCGGGCGAGGCGACGATGCGCCCGCAGTGTAGCGCCAGCTCGCACCCGGCTCCCAGTGTGTAGCCATGGATCGCGGCAACAGTGGGGATCTTGGCGTACTTGACCCGTAGAAACGTCTCCTGGCACTGCTTCATGTCAGCCTCGATCCCCACAAGATCACCCTGCTCCATCGCCGTGACCAGCCGGGCGAGGTTGTAGCCCGCAGAGAAGCACGGCCCCTGTCCGGTGAAGACCAACGGAAGCCCCTGTCGCTCGGCCTCGTCCACGGCGGCGATAACCGCGTCGCACTGGGCCGGGTCAAAGACATTGAGCTTGCCGCGTAGCTCCAAGATCAGTGTGCCTTGCTCTTGCCGCAGAGCAGGATAGGCTGGCTTTTGAGGTGCGTTTCCTGCCAGAGCAAACGGCCCCTTCTCCCAGCCGAAACCCCAGCACATCGCATTGTCAATCGCCTCGTGGCTCTCGGCGATCTCGCCTGCGATAGCGGCGGCATAGTCACAGAAGCGCGGCACGACTGTCTCGACCAGCGCATTGCCTGCCTCAGTGATGGTTTCCTCTCTAGGGCGATAGGTGAGCGTTGCCCAGTCGAGGGCGAGAATCTCCTTGCCCACGCGCTTGTAAAACCCTGCACCCGATTTCTGGCCTGTCCGTCCCTCAGAGATTAAGAGATTGAGCTTCTCTGGCAGGCGCAGGCGCTCACGCAGTGGGTCATCCGGGAGGGCATCGTATTGATTCTTCGCGATACTGGCGATGATGTCCAGGCCCACTAAGTCCGCCATGCGAAATGTCGCGCTACGGGGCCGGCCTAGCGCGGGGCCGGTGAGTGCATCCACCACTTCGACGGGAACATTTTGCTCAATGGCCGTGTGGATCGTGTCTAGCAAGTGCGTGATCCAGAGCCGCGTCGAGATAAAGCCCGGCGTGTCCTTGGCAACGACTACACGATGATTGGTCCGCGCTTCCATACCGGCAATAAACGCCTGGAGAAGCGCGCTATTGGTGACGGGTGTCGGCACGACCTCAACGAGCTTCAAGTAGCGTGGCGGGTTAAAGAAGTGCGTCCCAAAGAACCGCCGCCGAAACGCCATCCCGCAGTGCTTGGACATCGCCGTGAGCGAGAGCCCGCTCGTGTTGCTTGTGACAAGCGTTTCGGGCCCTACCACGCTCTCCAGGCGAGTAAGAAGCGCTTGCTTGAGCGCTAAGTTCTCCGCAATCGCCTCGATGACCCAGTCGGCACTGCCGCAGACACTCAGCTCCTCCGATGAGCCCGCCACGATGCGCTCAGCGTACTCAGGGAGATAGAGAAGCGGCGGGCTACTCTTCACCACCCGCATTTTCCCGGACGCCGCTAGCTCTACCGACTGGTCAAGCAAGTGTACCGTCCAGCCCGCGTTGGCCAGATCGGCGGCGATTCCCCCGCCCATTGTCCCTGCACCGATCACCACGGCAACGCCTTTCTCTTTCATCGTGGCGCCAAGCTCCGTTTTTCAAGGCCATTGTAGAGATGCCCCGGTCGGATGATGCGGTTGTTTTCAAGCTGTTCGATAATATGGGCACTCCAGCCGGTGGTGCGGCTCAGCACAAAGATCGGGGTGTAGACGGGGATCGGTAGCTCCATCAGGTAGTAAACACTCGCCACGGGAAAGTCCAAGTTGGGGTGGAGCTTCTTGGCCGCCAGCATCTCTGCCTCGACCAGCTCGGAGATCTCCCACCAGAGCGTATTGCCCGTGCGCTCAGCGAGCTCTTTGGCGTAGCCTTTGACGATCTTGGCGCGCTCGTCGCCGTGCTTGTACTCCCGGTGGCCAAAGCCCATGATCTTTTTCTTTTGCACCAAGGCATCCCGAACCCACTGTTGTGCACTCTCCGGACTCCCGATCTCCTGTAGCATCTCCATCGCCGCCTCGTTGGCTCCGCCATGAAGAGGGCCCTTGAGGGTTCCGATGGCGCTAACCACGCCACTGTAAAGATCAGAGAGCGTCGAGACGGTGACCCGCGCAGCAAAGGTGCTGGCATTGAAGCCGTGCTCGGCGTAGAGAATCTGGGTCACGTTAAAAACGTGGGCAAGGTAGTCCGTGCGTGGTGTCCCGGTGAGCAGGTGGAAGAAGCTGGCGTTGTGATCGAGGCTTGAATCGGGGGCAATCGGCTCCTGCCCCTGGCTGATTCGCCACGACGCACAGACGAGAGTAGGCAGCTTTGCATAGAGACGCTCCGCCTTTCGGAGATTACTCTCGTCTTCAGGCAAAAACATCGCCAGCAGCGCGACAGCGGCTTTGAGCCGATCCATCGGGTGCGCGTTGTTTGGCATCGTACGAAAGAGTTCATAGAGGGCAGGGGGAACCTCACGATCCGTGCGGATGCGCTGGTTAAATGCCTCTAGAGCGGCTCTCTCGGGAAGCTCGCCGTAGAGAAGCAGATACGCCACCTCATCCATTGAGCAGTGCTTCACTAGGTCGTGGATGTCGTAGCCACGGTAGAGAAGCTCATTTTTCTCCGCGTCCACCATTGAGACAGCGGAGATTCCGGCGATTACCCCTTCAAGTCCGGGTTTATAGCTGCTTGTGTCCAAGAATTCACCTCTTTGTCAAACTCTGTGTATTTTTCGTAGCCGATAAGCTCATAGAGCTCGGTGCGGGTCTGCATGTGCCCCAGTAGGCTTTGCTGCGTCCCCGTTTGCTGTAGCGTTGTGTAGACCTCACGGGCAGTAAAGAGCATTGCACGAAATGCCGTCATCGGAAAGATCACGAGCCGATAGCCAAGCCGTGCAAACTCTTCTGCAGAGATCATCGGGGTCTTGCCAAACTCTGTCATATTAGCCAGTAAGTAGGTTCTGGGGAGGGCGCGGGCAAGGGCTTCAAACTCTTCGGGACTCTGCAAGCCCTCGGGGAAGATCGCGTCCGCCCCCGAGTCCACGTAGCGCTTGGCACGCGCAATCGTATCGTCTAGGCCCGTCACGCCCCGCGCATCGGTGCGGGCAATGAGAAAGAACTCTGGGTTTGACCGTGCTCTCACGGCGGCGCGAATTTTTGCGGCCATTGCCTCGGGCGCGATCAGGCTCTTGCCCTCTAAGTGCCCACAGCGCTTGGGGGAGAGCTGGTCCTCCAGATGGAGCCCCGCCAGCCCCGCATGCTCGTACTCCTCGACCGTGCGAGCCACATTGAGCACATCGCCAAAGCCCGTGTCAGCATCGGCGATGACGGGTGTTCCAGGGACAGCGCGACAGATATAGCGTGCCTGCTGGGCAAACTCAGTGAGCGTGAGCAGCGCAATATCAGGGTAGCCCGTCAGCGCGTTGGTGAGGCCTGCGCCCGAGAGATAGAGCGCGGGGTGTCCACACGCGACGGCTTGCTGTGCCGTGATGGCGTTAAAAATGCCCGGCAGGACGACCTGGCTTTCGGTAAGGAGTGTCCGCAGGCTCATGGTTTCTTTGCTCCCTCCACATAGAGCGCAATGGCGGCATCTGCCAGAGCGATTGCCTGAAGCTGACTCTTCGGCGCAGCCTCCAGAGCACTCAGGGAGTCTTGGAGGGGGTGCCACGCGAGGAGTGGCGGGATTCGTCCTGTGATCAGGCGCTTGTGGAGCTGGGTCGCAATCGTCAGGCGGTTGATCTCATTGGTGCCCTCAAAGATGCGGAAGATACGAGCATCGCGGTAGAGGCGAGCGATAGGCACCTCCTCGGAGAAACCCAAGCCGCCGTGGATCTGCAGCGCTTCGTCGGCCACAAAGTCTAGGACCTCGGTGCAGAAGACCTTGGCGATAGCGCACTCAATAGCAAACTCCTCTCCCGCCGCCAGCGAGCCTCCCGGGAAACGATCCAAGAGCGCTGCCGTCCGGTAGATCACACTCTCGGCGGCAGCGACTTTCTGTGTCATGCGTGCAAGCTTATCGGCGATGATCTCAAATCTATCCAAGGGCTGACCGAACTGCTTGCGGGTGCTGGCGTGGGCACGGGCGAGGGCAAGAGCTTCTTTTGCCATTCCCAGCGCCGCCGCACCGATATTGAGCCTCCCGACATTGAGAGGAAAGAGCGCCGCCTTATGCCCCTTCCCGACCTCCCCCAGCACAGCCGCATGTGGGATGAGCGCGTTGTCCAGAAACAGTGCCGCAGTAGACGAGCCCTTCAGCCCCAGCTTTTTCTCGTCCTTGCCCCGGCTCAGGCCAGGCGTGTTTTTCTCCACCAAAAACGCTGTCAAGTGCTCCCCATCCACTTTAGCAAAGACGGTGAAGAGATCTGCAAAGCCCGCGTTGGTGATCCAGAGCTTCTGTCCACTGAGACGCCAGCCTTCATCAGTTTGGGTCGCGCGGCAGGAGAGCCCCAGTGCATCCGAGCCCGCCCCCGGCTCCGAGAGAGCAAAAGCCCCTATCGCCTCCCCCGTTGCCAGCTTGGGAAGCCAGTGCGTCTTCTGGGCCTCGCTCCCAAACCAGAGCAGGGGCAGGATCGCAACTCCCGTGTGGACATTGAAGGGAATCGCAAAGCTCGGGCAGGCACGCGCCGTCTCCTCGCAAAACCGTGCGATGAGGGTTCGGGTCAGCGCAATCCCGCCCAGCTCCTCAGGAATCGCCCCACCGAGTAGCCCCAGCTCTCCTGCTTGCCGCAACAAGCGCTCTAAAAGCCCATCCTCGCACGCCTCAATGCGATCTGCGGCGGGCCGCACCTCGCCCTCCAGAAACGGTAAGATCGCCGCGAGGCACTGCTTCTCAAAGCTGTCTAAAAGTCGTGGAGCCGAAAACTCCCCTCGTAGAAACGCTCCCCCGGTCATCGGTGCTACAGCTTCCCTATGAGCTCAGGGATCGCCTGATGGATATCGGCCACTAAGCCATAGTCCGCGATCTCGAAGATCGGGGCATCAGGGTCGGTGTTGATGGCGACAATTACCTTGGAGTCTTTCATGCCCGCCAGGTGCTGGATACTCCCCGAGACTCCCGCCGCGATATACAGATCGGGCGCGACCACTTTCCCGGTCTGGCCCACTTGCAGCTCATTGGGTGCAATCTCTGCATCCACGGCAGCCCGGGTCGCTCCTGTGGCTCCGCCAAGCGCGTCCGCCAGTCCGCCGATGAGCTTCTCGAAAGTCGCGGCATCGCGTGTCGGTCGCCCCCCCGAGACCACGACGCGGGCTTGGGCCAGCTCAGGACGCTTCTGCTTGGGTGCATCGAGGCTCAGAACCTCGCAACCCGGCGTTGTGTGAGTAGGGATTTGAATTGGCTCTGGTGCGCTGGGTTCGGGCAGAGCAAAAGCGGCGCTACGCACACTATAGACGCCCACATCGCCAAGCGTGCGAACCCGGGCCAGCACATTGCCGGCGTACATCGGGCGTGTGAGCGTGAGCCGACCGTCGCGACTCTCAACACTCAGCACGTCTGAGATCATCGAAAGATTGAGGAGTCCCGCCGCTCGGGCAAGAAGATCGCGCCCCAGCGAGGTAGAGGCGCCTGCCAGTGAGTCGCAGCCCTCACTCTTCATGAGTGCGACCAGCCCGTCTGCTGTGGCCCCCTCAGGCGCAGCAACCACAAAGCTGCCGCCGGTTACAGCCGCCCACTGCTGGGCAAAGGAAATCACCTGCGGGGTCTCCGCCAACACTAAGAGTCTCATAAAACCTGTGCCTCCTCGCGAAGTGCCGTCAGAAGCTCGTCCACACTGGCAACTTTTCGACCCGCCTTTCGGGTCGGTGGTGCAAACAGCTCCACAACTTCGATGCGCGCGGGTAGCACGCCCCCAAAGTCGTCCGCGGAGAGCCGCTCCAGCGGCTTGCTTCGTGCCTTGATAATCGCGGGGAGCGCCACATAGCGCGGCTCGTTCAGGCGCAGATCTACGGTCACGACGGCAGGGAGTGTTACACGAACCGTCTCCCGGCCCGCATCAACTTCGCGCACCACAACGGCGTGCGCGGGCTCCAGCGTGAGCTGCGAGGCAAATGTCGCCTGAGACACTCCGAGACGAGCCGCAAGAAGCTGCCCAGTCTGGTTGTAGTCATCGTCAATGGCTTGCTTGCCCATCAGCACCAGCGCGGGAGTCTCCCGCTCACAAATGGCCGCAAGCAATGTCGCCACACTGTCTGGCTCCAGAGGCTCATCAGTCTCGACCAAGATCGCCCGATCCGCTCCCATCGCCAGCGAGGTTCGGAGCTGCTCATCGCACTCTGCGCCACCTATACTTACCGTGACGATTGAGACATCCGCTCCGCCCTCTCTCAGCCGCACGGCCTCTTCTAGCGCGATCTCATCAAACGGATTGATCACCCATTTTGTCTCATCGAGGCTGAGCGTGCCGTCGTCGCCGACTTGGATACGCTCATAGGGATCGGGGACACGCTTGATCGGCACTAAGATCGTCATGCTAGGCTCTCCACATTTCGGGCAATCGTCCTCAGAAACTCCGCTGCCTCGACCCCATGAACCAGCCGATGGTCAAACGTCAGGACAATATTGACGACTTGCTTGCCCCCCTGCTCAAACGGCGAGCCGATAAAAAGCACGGCAGCGGCAGGAGCGACTAACACGGGCACCGCATCAATGATCTCATACGGCCCCATGTAGGTCAGCACAAGCTGAGTGGACTCCGTCGCCTGATCGCGACCCTCCCGAGCACTGGCAATATTAGTCTTTGACTGCGCCACAAAGTCCTCGAAGCTCAGCGAATCGGCGGCACTCACCACCGCGACAACGAGCTCGCCGGTTTGCATTGCGACGGCAATTCCGAGGTTTACGTGGCGGTGCTCCCGGATCACTTCCTCACGCAGCAGCGTCGAGCGAAACTTCGGGTGCTCCGCCGTGGCTTTCGCAATGGCGTAGGCCACGCAGTTAAAGGCCGACGGCGGATTGTCTGCCAGCTCCGCCTTTTTCTTATCCGCGTAGCTGCGCACCGGCCCCCAGTCGAGCTGGCGCTTGGCGGTGGCGGGAATCACCTGCTCTGCACTGCGCTTCAGCCGGTAGATAAAGGTCTTGTCCTGAGGCGAGACAGGCCGCTCGGTGTAGCCGTCCCCCCCCGCCCCTACACGCGGGGGAGCCTGCGTGACGAACGCATCGATATCTTCCGGCATCAGCTTGCCACTCGCAGCGGGAATCGTCACCAAGGCTTCGTCGGTGATGCCTTTTTCTTTGGCGTAGGCGCGGGTTCGCGGTGGGATCGTGCGGAGGTCAACGGTGGCAGCCCCCCCAGCCCCCGCCGAGCGGGGGGGATTTGCGGTTTCTTCCTTATTATCCCCCCGCGGCGCGGGGGTTAGGGGGGAAGTCACCTCCATCCGACAGACAGGAGCGCCAATATCCAGAGTGTCCCCCTCGGACGCAAGCCACTCAACCAAGACTCCCTCGTGCGGACACTCCACCTCCATGGTCGCCTTGTCTGTCTCCATGGAGTAAAACGGCTCATCGCGCTTGATGCGATCACCGGGCTTTTTGAAAAGCTCCACCACGAGCACTTCCTGAAGCCCCTCCCCCATCTGGGGAACCAGGATATCAATTACCGGCATCTAAAAAACTCCTCAAATCTGCCTCGGAGACACCAGGTTCTCCGGGCGCAACATGGCTCAGTTTACCCAAGCGCATCCACTTTTCGAGCGTGTCCACCAGCTCAAACAGATGGTCAAAGCTGGCAACAATAAAGAGTAAAGGCTGGTAGTGGTCAATCTCAAAGCTCTGGTTGATCACCCACTCCAGCTGAATCGGGTAGCGCTGAACCTCGGGTGAGACAATCGCATGCTCAATCTCCCCATGCGAGCTGAGCAGGCCCGAGCCGTAGACTTTTATCTCATCGCCCTCACGCATCAGGCCAAACTCAATCGTGAACCAGAAGAAGCGTGCCATCGCTCGGATGATGCTAGAGAGCTGCTGAACCTGCTGACTCTTGTCCTTGATCCCCGCCGCCAGCTCCGCTGCTGTGTGGGCGCAGTCGCCAAAGCGCACAAGGGCATCGGCGAATGCGGGGTCGGTGTGCATGGGGACATGGCCCGCAATATCATGAAAAATATCGGGCTCCGGGAGATAGTCCAGCCGCTCGGCATCGCGAATCGTGATGGTGGTCGGAAAAGCACGCTGGCGCAAACAGTCGAAAAACGCATAGGCGGGCACGTAGCCCGAGACAGGCCGCGCCACAAACCCCGTGCGCGGCGAGAGAAACTGGTTCACATCATCAAGGTTGGGAACGTGCCCGGTGTCGAGATGTAGCGTCTCCAGGCCACGCAAGAAATGCCGGTTGGCAAAGCGCCGCCAAGAGCTTTCTTGCCGCGCATAGAGTCGCCGCCACGCCTCGTGGTTGCTTTCGGTGTAGAGCGCGTAGGGCTGCTCGATAAAGCGCTGCCCCGCATCTTTGGCCGCCTCAATAAACGGCGCATTCCCCGTGGTGAGGCCCCTCACTTACGGAACTCCGCGTCGCGCCAGGGTGCGAAGCGCTCTTTGAGCTTGCCGCGCTGGTACTTACCGGTGCTGGTCACGGGAAAGTCCTCGCCAAAGAGAACCACTTTGGGGGCCTTGTTAAACGGCAGTTTCTCGCGGCAGGCGGCGAGAACTTCCGCCTCGGTGAGAGTCGTGCCGGGCTCTCGCTGAACATAGGCCCCGATCTCTTCGCCGTAGAAGTTGTTCTCAAAGCCCACCGCCATCGCCGCTTTGATACCGGGAATCGCGTTGAGCACTTCGTCGATCTCCAGCGGCGAGTAGTTGACGCCGCCTCGGATAAACAGCTCTTTGAGGCGCCCCGTGATAAAGAAATACGGCCTACCATCGGTGCCCAAGCGCCAGAAGCCTTCGTCGCCGGAGCGGAACCAGCCGTGGGTAAAGGCCGACGCGTTGGCATCGGGGCGCTTGAAGTAGGCACGCATGACGTTCACGCCCCGAATGACGATCTCGCCGCGTGTGTTTTCAGGCAGAGCGTTGCCGCTCTCGTCGTGGATCGCCATCTCGTTCTCGGGAAGCGGGATGCCAATCGAGGGAAAGCCACACTCCCACATCCAGTGCGCGTAGGTGTTTTTATCGAGATCAGTAGGCAAGAAGCACGAGTAACACGTCGTCTCGGAGAGGCCGTAGCCGTGCACCACGCGGACACCAAATCGCTCGTCGAAGCGCTTGGCCAGCTCGGTAGTCAGCGGCCCGGCGCCGCATATAAAGTGCCGGAAGTCTTGCGGCGCACTCCAGCCATCGGGCTTTGTCTCGCCGAGGAACGCCAGAATCGTGGGCACGACGCTACACCAGGTGCACTTCTCGTCGGCGACGGTCTTCCAGAAGCGGCTGGCGGAGAATTTCTTATTGAGCACCACGCTCCCACCGGTGAGCAGCGGCGTGATGAGCGTCACAATAATCCCGTTGACGTGGTGGATCGGCAAGACCAGCATCGCCCGGTCATTCTCCGTGAAGCCATGCCACGCCGCAATCCCCTGCGCATCGGCGATCAGATTTTGGTGCTCCAGAACAACGCCCTTCGGTGCCCCCGTCGTCCCCGACGTGTAGACAATCAGCGCCTCGGTATCTGAAAAAAAGCGTCTGGGCAGCGGAGTTTGGGCGTGACTCCAGAAGGCATCTGCGGGCCTTTGGAGTACTTCAGGGACACGGTGGGCTTGATCATCGTGGACGAATGCGGCCTTTACCTGTGAGTGCTCCAAAATAAAGGCGATTCGCTCATCGTCTTCCGTGATATTTACAGGAACTACAGTGATTCCCAACAGCCAAGCACCGAAATATAAAAAAACCGTCTCGGGTGAGCTGCCTGTCAGCGTTGCGATGCGATCCCCCGTTTGAAGCGCGAGCGTTTTCTGAAGATACCCCGCCACGAGGAGCGCCGCCGACCACACCTCACGGCCTGTCCAGGAGCGCGGTGGCTGATCTCCCTCACAAAACGTCAGAAAGCACTTGTCGCTGGTACTGAGACATTCGAGCTTGTCCGCAATCGTAGAAGCAAACAACCCACTAAAGTCATACTGTCGGTTGCTCAGGCCCCGCGCATGGGTGATTTTGTGAATGAGTTCCGGGTTAAAGTTCTCGTCGGTCATTGTCGAGGTTCCTCAAAATTATAGCACACTAACGCCAATTCTGCTATGACAGCGCATAAAAATTACGACTGTCTTAGTTGTCACAAAATCAGCCGTGTCTCGCGTTATTAGCTCTCATGAACAAGATCACCATTCTCGTCACCGTCGCCCTTGCTCTGGGCGCTTCGTCTCAGGCACAGGCTCAGTGGAGCGACAGCGGCTTTGGAGGGCGCGAGGAAGTCAGCTACCAGGCGTTTTTCCCGGCAGGCAAGGTCAAGGGCTATCTAGGCAATGGTCCCCTCAATGGAATCTCGTGGACACACCAGCTTACCCCGCCACCAAGTATCGGGCTGGGCCGAACCCTGTTTCTGGACTGGGCCGGCACGGGCGGCGATACGCCACGCAATTTCCTGGCAGGCGGACTGGGGGTTCAGTCGCAGCTCAAGCTGGGCACTGAGGGAACGACGGCCAATATCGGCGGGGGCATCGGGTGGTACGGGACGTTTCGCAGCAACTCGGGCTTCGATCCTGGTCGTCAGAGCGGGGCGGTTGCCCGCATCACGGCAGGCCTGCGGGTAACGGGTAACTTAATTATCGAGGGTGCCTACTTCCGCTCCCTCAAAGCCAGCGATGGGCTTGAAGGCACCGGGCTACGAATCGGGCTGAAGTTTTAGCCTTTCCCGTCCCCTCGTTCTAATCGAGGGGATAGAGGAATCGTCTCGACGCTTGTCGAAATGCCGGGCATGACAAAGCTCGGCATTCAACTGATTATCTTCGGCAAGCGCGGGGGCGACGATCTGCCTGGCGTCTTGGCGGATGTGAAAAACGCAGGCTACGACGGTGCAGAAGTGGGCAACCCGACGACCAGCGCGGGGGCCTACGACTACAAACAGCTCTTCGACGATGCGGGTCTGGTCTGTGCGGGCTACCACACGGGAGTGAGTGCGCTGGCAGATCTCGACCACGTGCGGGAGACGGCGGCGCACATGAATATCGTAGGAGCCAAGCACCTGATGGCGGGAGGCAAGTGGCCCGATACGGCAGGCTACGCAGCGGCGGCGGAGACTCTCAACGCGGCAGGTGAGGTGCTGGCAAGCGAGGGGATCTCGGTGTGCTATCACAACCACAACTGGGAGTTCTTCACCCTGCCCGAGGGCGGCACCGGGATGGAGATTCTCCTGCGCAACACCGACCCCGCGGCGGTGAAGTTCTGCTTCGATCTCTACTGGGTAGCCTGCGGCGGCGAGGATCTGGTGAGTTTTTTACAGACCCATGGCCACCGCTCGGACTACTTCCACTACAAAGACGGCACGTTCGATCTGGCAACCAAGCAGCCCCTTACGTTTACGGAGCTGGGCAACGGCCAAGTGAAGCTCGTCGAGGCCACCAAGATCGTCAAGACGTTTTCGCCCGTCTGGGTCACTACCGAACAAGACCGCGTGGCCGAGGGCGGCGACCCGGCAACCTCGGCAAAAATCAGCGCGGACTATGCAAAGAGTACACTCGGGTTTTAGGAACGACAAAAAGGCAGTTGGCCCGGCTTGACTTTCTTAACAATTTCAGGCACACTGAAGGTGCAAGTCTGGGAAGCTCTTCTGGAACTGCAGTTTCGTCAACATAAACGGCTCTTGCCCGTTTCTTAGTCTTGTGTTAATATTTGCCCCCATTGTAGGGGATAAACTCGTCGTGTGGGCATCAGCCCATCTAACAGCGGAGGTACTGAACATTATGCAACAAACCAAACGTGGTTTTACCCTGATTGAACTTCTCGTCGTCATCGCGATCATCGCGATTCTCGCCGCCATTCTCTTCCCCGTCTTTGCTCAGGCTCGCGCCAAGGCCCGTAGTGCCGCCTGTCTCTCTAACGTCAAGCAAATCGGAACGTCCATGATGATGTACGTCCAAGACTATGATGAGATGACACCTGGTGCCCGTGGCGGTGGCTGGGAGTGGTGGACAGAGCTTATGCCCTACATCAAGAACCTTGATGTCCTCAACTGCCCCGATCGCACCAATGGTGGCCCCCGCACTCAGGGAAGCGCCGCTGGCCAAGCCGCAGGCTGTGTGGGTGGTACT